>NZ_CP150484.1:3301491-3656782 GCF_037997115.1 Amycolatopsis coloradensis | reverse complement strand
GTCGATCAATTCCTACGCCGACGACCCGAAACACGTGCACACCCTCGACGGCGGGTCGCAGATCACTCCCACCATCGTCCGCTGGGAATGCCGCTGCGGAGCCACCCGAGACGAGTACGACTCGCCCGTACCCCACGGCTGATCACACCGAACGTAGTCGCACCACCACCTCTGGGGCGCGGTTCATCCCGCCACGAACGCGCCGCGCCCCGGGAGAAACACCACCACCAACCCACATCGAGTACAGGAGGAATCGCCATGGGTCTCTTCAGCACGCTGGACAAGGCCGCCGACTTCGTCGCGAAGGACCGGAGCAAGCCGGTGGATCCGGGCGCCACGTCGCGGAAGGTCTGCTACGGCGGCTGTGGCCGCAAGGGCAAGAGGCTCCACGCCGGATACGGCCACTGCGGAAGCGGGACGTGCCGCCGGATCATCACCAGCCGAATCCTCGACAGCTAGCCGGAACTCGCCGCACAGCGAACGGCACACCCGGCAACGTGTCCGCCCGCTGAACAGGGTCCCGGCCCGGTGGTTCATCCCGCCAAGAACGCGCCACCGGGCCGGGCCTTCCCACCAACCCACGCCGCCCAGCAGGGCGGCCATCAACAGGAAGGGTTTCCCATGCTACCGATCGCGATGGTCCCCACGTGGGCTGAGGTGATGGCGATGGACCTGGAGATGGTCCTGGCCACCACCCGCGCGAATCTTGCTTTCGATGTCGATGACCCGTGGGCGGTCACGCTGACCGTGCGCACCGGCGACGACAACTGGGTGCCGTGGGTGTTCGCCCGGTCCCTGCTCACCGACGCGATGGTGGCCGGCGGGGCGACGCTCGACCCGGTCGGCGACGGCGACGTCCAGATCACCGCGCACGGCTCGCACGTGCTGGTGGAGCTGGATTCCCCGTCCGGGCACGCGATCCTGCGCCTGCCGCGCGCCGACGTCGACCGGCTGCTGGACGAGGCCGAACAGCTCGTGCCGGAGGGCAGCGAAGTCCTCGACCTCGACGTCGAGTTGGCGCTGCTGGCGGGTGAGGACGCGTGACCCGCACGATCGGCGACATGTCCGGCATTGTCCAGCCCGGCGACACGATCAACGTCGTCCTGATCGGCCCGGACGGCCTGCCGACCGGCGTCAGCCACACCACCACCGTCGACCACCTGGGCCGCTACACCGGCCGCCAGGACGTCGAACGCGGCCGCGCCAAGGTCGCCACCATCAACCGCCCGCCCCGGCGCCGCTGACCCGAACCCGCTATCCGCTCTGTGGAAGGGAAACACCAGTGTTCACACCATCAAGTGCTGCCACCATCGCGGATCGCTTCGACATCCCCGTCGACCTTGCCGTGCGGCTCGTGAACGACATCGAGTACGCGCTCAACGACGGCCACACCACCAAGGACGAGGTACAGAGCGACCTCGCCGCCCACTACGCCCACCAGCTCGACACGAGCGTGCCGCTGGACCAGGTGATCGAGTGCTGGATCGCCGTGGCGGGGAAGGAGTGCTGACCATGACCGCCAACAGGAGCCGCCGTTTCGACGGGAAGCCCGAAAGCGCGGCGGACAGCCGGTTCTTCGACTTGCGCGAATCCGGCTACACCGGGCCGATCGACCAGGACGGTCGCCCGGTGACCTCGGGCCGCGCCGTCGAGATCCTCACCGCCCTGCGCGAGGCCACCCCGAAGGGTGGGTGGGACTCATGACCCCGGGTGGCGCGCGTCCGTCCACACCGGACGCGCTGGCGCTGAACCCGACGATGGCGCTGCTGCGGATGCTGCTGGAGCGCAACGGAACCTGGGCGCTGTGCAAGGTGTTCGCCGCGTTCGCGGTGTTCCTGACGCTGCATCTGGTCCGGATCCCGCTGGTGCTGCTGGTGCGGATCCTGGCCGGGGTGATCGGTGAGCTGGACGGCTACACCACCCGGCAGATCACGACCCCGCCGCGCGGGCCGATCAACCACTACTACGACCCCGCCACCACGATGGCGGGGAGCTGGGAGCACGCACGTGTTCGGACGTAATCCCTATCTGTCCTATGTGGAGGCGTGGCGCGTGACGGCGCTGGGCGACGCGGGCTACGCGATCCGCCGCAACCTCATCGTCGCGCTGGCGCTGCTGGGCCTGGACCTGCTGATCCTGAACGGTTTCTGGCTGGTCTGGCCGGTCCGGACCGTCGTGCTGTGGCTGGCCTGGAACACCTGGCGGTGGCTGAGGTTCCGCACGGGGGTCGTGCGGGGCTGGATCGTCCCGCCGGAACAACCGCAGCCGCCGTTCGGCGGGCCGGACGAGGGAAGGGGGTGGCGCCATGGCTGAGCAGGAACGAACCTGCCGGACCAGGCAGGAGAAGGCGGTGGCGTGGGCGGCCACGCACGCCGGGGAGCTGGCCGGCGTCGGTGCTCCGTTGATCGGCGGGGCGGTCTGGTCGCCGTGGCTGTGCCTGCTGGCGGCACCGGGTGCAGCGGCGTGGGTGGCCAGCGAACTGCGGCTGCGGCGCACGACCCGCACCGCCCGCACCTCGATCACCAGCGCCGACCCGCCCGCGTTGCCCACCGCACCACCCGGCCACGACCAGCAGGCCACCGGCGACGGCGACCAGGCCGAGACAGCTGGGAGCCCTGAACGGAAGGAGGCACACCGATGACCACGACGAACCTCGACCACCACGACGGCGGGGACAACGGGGACCCGGAGTTCTCCGCCGGGCTCGCCGCGCTGGAGAAACACCTGGCCGACGTCGCCGCCCAACCCGCCACCACCGCCCCGCCGGATCCGCCCGTGCCCGACGAGAAGATCCCTGACATCGGCCCCGCCACCCCCGAGGTGGCGGGGCCGGTTCGTCGGCGGCCCGGCTCGACGCGGCGAGTGCAGCGGCGGATCGCCGAACACGCCGAAGCGCACCAGCTGCTGACGCTGGAGCACGACGACGCGCCGTTCGAGGTCACCTCCGACAAGGTCCGCGCCCGCCGCAAGGCGGTCGTGGAGGCCGCAAGGTTGTGGAAGCTCGACCGGGACCCGCGGGTGCTGGCCTACCGCGACGCGCGGATGGTCCGGCTGATCACCAGGCTGGCGCTGGTGTCGCTGGTGCTCGCGCTGGCCTGGTCGACCGCCGGAGTCCAGGTGTTCGCCGCCGAAGGCGCGCCGAAGTGGTCGCCGTCGTGGTGGTTCGCGTGGCTGGTCGAACCGTTCTGCAGCCTGGCGCTGCTGATGGTCGTCGGCGGCAAGGCCTACCTCGCCACCCGAGGCCACGAGGTGGCCGACAAGGGCCTCGACCGCGCCGAGTGGGTGTTCCTGTCCCTCACCCTGGGGATGAACGCCTGGCCGCACCTGCCCGGCATCACGGAGCAGTTCACGGTGTCGTCGCTGGTGCTGCACATCCTCGGGCCCATCGTCGCGATGGCCGTGGTCCGCGCGCTGCCCCGGCTGCTAGCCGCGTTCCGGGAGCTGACCATCGACCTCGACGACCCGGAACCTGGCGCCGCGACCGCGGTGACGGCCACCGAACCGGCGACGGAGAAGCCGGCCGCCGTCCGGGCCGCCCCGGCTCGGCGGAGCACTCCGGCGAAACGCTCGGCGCGGGCGACGATCCCGGAACCCAAGCGCCGGGACATCACGGCACTGCGCGCCGAGTTTCAGAAGGCGCTCGCGTCGCCACCGGAGGGGTTCGACCCCGGCAACGGCGCGTCGATCATGCGCACCCTCAAGTGCGCGAAGAAGTACGCCAACCAGCTGCGTGACGAGTACCTGAACCGCCCGTCCGGCGGTGATGCCTGACCACCCTCCCGCACAGTCACCGGGCAGGGCCGACCCCACCTCCCGGTGCGGGTTCGGTCCTGCCCGGTGCTGCACGAGTCCGCACCGAAAGGGCTATTCGCGATGAACCCCACCGACCACAACGACCGCCCCGAGTCCACGCCCGAGACCGTCGCCGCGACCGGTTCCGAGTCCGCGCGGGAGTCCGTCTCCACGGCGAGCGAGCTGGCCACCGTGCATCCGCTGCGCACCTGTCCCGACCAGCACGAGTCCACCACCTCGGCCGGTGACGAGTCCGCGCCTCAGGTCGTGGAGGGGCGCATCATCTCCGAGTACGAGTACCGGCTGCTTACCGACCAGAAAGCACAGCGCGAGTGGCGCTACGCCGACTACCGCAAACAGGCCGCGTGGCTGGCCCGCACCACCCGCACGGCGGTCGCCCACGACCGGACGGTGTCCACGCTCAAGTTCGTCGGCCGCAACGCGCTGGTCTACCCGACGCTCGGGGCGGGGGTGGCGCTCAAGCGATGGCGCGACACGCACGGATCGAGCCGCTATGAGCGGATGATGCGGGCGGCCGAGCTGGCCGGGGATCACGACAAGCTCGCGGACTGGGAGGCCCGCGACGTGGCGGAGAAAGCGCGCCGTCACGACCGGGCGATGGACTGGATCCGGTCCCCGTGGCAGCTGGCGAAGGCCGCGGGCGCGGTCACCGTGTGCGCGGCGGTGCTGCTGCTGGTGCTGGGCCTGATCCTGTGGGTCGGCGGCAAGGGCGAGTTCCTGGGCCCGATCACCGCGGTGGTCGACGCGATCGCGTTCGCGGTCTGGTTCGTCATCACCTACGGCGCGCTGCTGGTCACCGGCGTCACCGCCGGGGTGGTGACCTGGCTGTGGAACCTGGGCCGCACCTCTCAGGCCGTCCCGGACCTGTTCCGCCCGGCCTCGCAGCGCAACCTCGACGACGTGGTGATCACCCCGTCCATCGTGGTCACCGCCCTGCGTGACCTGCGGATTTCCGAGCTACGCAAGAAAATCGAGGCGATGGAGGACGGCGGCGCGGCGATGCTGTCCCCGATCCGGCTGGCCGGCTGCGGTGTCGAGTTCGACATCCACCTGCCGTCCGGGGTGGACACCGAGGAGGTCAAGCGCAAGCGGCGGAAGTTCGCCGAGAACATGGGACGCCACGAACACGAGGTGTTCCTGACCACCCCGCCCGCGCCGCGCACAGTGCGGGTGTGGGCGGCCGACTCCGGGGAACTGGACAAGCCGATCGGGCCGTCTCCGCTGGTCACGGACCCGACCCTCACCGCCGACCTGTACACCGGACGCGTCCCGTGGGGCATGGACCTGCGCGGGGACGCGGTGCTCATGGCGCTGCTGCAATGCCACCTGCTGGTCACCGGCCTGTCCAAGCAGGGCAAGACCGCGTCCCTGCGGGCGCTGGCGTTGTGGCTGGCCCTGGACCCGTCGGTGCAGCTCTACATCGCCGACCTCAAGGGCATCGGTGACTGGCGGATGTTCAAACCGGTCGCCGAGGAACTGATCGAAGGCCCCACCGACGCGCACTGCATCCAGGCCACCGAAATGCTGGAGTGGGGTGTGAAGGAGATGGAGCGCCGCCTGATGGCCTTCGACGGCGACAAATACCGCAACGGTGTGCCCCGTGAGCTGGCCAAACCCGGCGGGCCGTTCGCGCCGATCGTGCTGCTGGTCGACGAGGCGCAGCAAGCGTTCATGAATCCCGCCAAGGACGAGCAGAACAACCCCTACGGCGGGCAGACCAGCAAATCACGGTACTTCATGGCCGCCCGCAAGATCCACAACCAGGGGCGCGCGGTGAACGTCGTGCTGTGGCAGGGAACCCAGGATCCCACCAACGACAACCTGCCCAAGCTGGTCCGCGAGGGCGCGCACATCCGCGCGGCGCTGGCGCTGGGAACCGAGTCCCAGTCCCGGATGGCTCTCGGGGACAAGGCCGTTGACGGTGGGGCCGCACCGCACGAACTGCGCTCTGGCCTGGACAAAGGCACGTTGGTGGTGTCCGGGGAAGGGGTTCCGCTGCCTCCCGGGCAGCCGTCGATGACCGTGCGCACGCACTTCATCGACGGTGACGACTCCGTCACCGTGATCAACCGCGCCGTCGCCATCCGGGGCGCCAAGACCGGAAAACCGCAGGTCGAGGCCCCGATAGTGCGGGATCTGCTGGCGGATGTGGCTGAGGTGCTGGCCGGGGGCGACGTCAAGGCCACCGACGTCGGCGCCCGCCTGCGTGAACTGGCCCCTGGCTACCAGCCCTACGCCGGGCTGAGCGCGGAGAAGGTCCGTGAGGCCCTGGACAAGGTCCGTGTCCCGGTCCGCTTCAAAGACGGAGTTCTCACCGTACGTAACCGTCAGGTGGTCGAAGCGCTCGCACAGCGCGAACTGGAGAAGTGAGCCCAGGACACACCCTCACCAGGACGTGAAACCGGGCCGATCCGGCCCCGTCGCGGGGCCGGGCCACTTCATCACTTCTCCACTTTTCCGATCATCGTGCCTGATCAGGGCAAGTGAGGTCGCCAAGTGGAAGGGGAAGTGGATTTCCACTTCCCCTTCCCGGCCTCACTTGCCGTCTCACTCGCTTCTCACTTCCCGCCGGGCGCTGTCGTGCATCACCGGCGGCTACTCGACGTAACCGTTTGGAGGTTTGGTCATGGTCTTGCTGTTCGAGGCGAAACGCGACCCGGAAGACCCGCACCAGCTCGCGATCGCGGTGCACGAACTGGCTCACGCGTGGGTCTGGAAGGACGGCGGGCTGACCATCACCGAGATCCGGCACAAGGGCGACGAAGGCCACGTGAAGTTCACGTACCGCGAGAAGGACTGGGGCCCGGAGCTGGCGCTGGCGTACAGCGTCGGGTGCTGGGCCGGGTTCGAGGCCGAAGACCGCTGGCGCAAGGCCAACGGACACGGACGCGCCAAACGCGGCCACGCCTCCTACGACATCGGAAACTTCAAGCACGTCGCACGCGGCATGAAGAAGCCCCCTTCGGAAAGCACCGCGCGCTCGCTGGCCTGCAAACGCATCGCGCCACGCTGGTCGCAGATCCTCCGGCAGGCCCCGGTCCTGGTCCGCGACGGCCGGATCTCCATCTGACCCGGCTGTCCCCGATAGGGCCCGCTGCGGGCCCTTCACCACACACCGTCCGTCGGACCGGCGGCAGGCCACCGTCGCCCCGCCGGTCCGACGAAACCCATCACCGCAAGGAGGTTCTTCATGTTCCTGCCCATGCCCGACCTGTCCGCCACCGATGCTTTCGCCTGCCTGGGTATCCGCCATCCCACCGTGCTGGTCCTCGACGACGGCAGCGTGTTCGCGGTCGGCTTCACCCGGCCCGACGTCGCCCGCGACGCCATCGCCGACATCGCCCTCGACATCGGGGTGCCGCTGCCTACCCGGGACGACGCCGCGCTGTTCCGGCTGGTGTGGTTCGCCTACACCCACGCCTGGCGTGAGGACGACCCGGTGATGCGCCGCGCCGCACCCGGCGAGGACGGCGCGTTCCCGGTCATCGTCTGGCGCGCGGTCGACATCGACACCGCCCGCGCCGTGCACGTCGCCGCGCTCGACGCTCTGGCGGTGGCCGCGTGATCGCCCGCACCATCGGCACCCTCGCCCTCGCCCTCGCCGCCGCCGTCGCGGCCACGCCGACCGGATGCCAGAACTCGAGAACCCGTCCCGCCGACACCGTCGCCGCCGACGTCAGCCCCGGCAGCACCACCCAGATCGACGCGGCCGCGGTACGCGCCCGGCTGGAGAAACTGCGCGTCGCCGTCGAGGACACCGGCAACCCGTACCGGCGGGCGGACTGGCCGCACTGGCAACCAGTCTCCGGCGCCTGCGACGCCCGCGAACACATCCTCAAAACCCAGGGCACCGCGACGTCGACCACATGGTGCCGCTCGCCGAAGCCGCCCGCTCCGGCACCCGCACCTGGTCCCGCGCCGACCGCACCCGCTACGCCAACGACCCGCGCGTGCTGGTCGCCGTCACCGCGAAGTCGAACCGGTCCAAGGGCGACTCCGACCCCGCGAAATGGCTGCCCGGCAAGGACAAGTGCGGCTACCTCGCCCGCTGGGTCGAGACGAAACACCGCTACCAGATGACCGTCGACCAGACCGAGCACGACGCGATCGCCTCCAGGCTTCGCCGCTGCTGACCCGACGCACCCCCGCCGAACCTGCCGCCTGCGGCCGGACCGGGCCCACTACACACGCCATCACACGACACCACCTTCCAACGTGCGGTGACCGGGCTGGTCAGCGCTCACCCTTCTAATCAGGATTTCGGGCCTTCGGCGCGAAAACGTCACTCGAAAAGACGACTGCCCCGGTGATAGGAAATCCGTCCTCATCTGCCAACACTGCCGACCGGCTCCGTCTACAACCGAATACCCGTGCACACCGCGCGCGAATACCTCCCGCCCCGGCCTCGATTGGCCGGGGCGCGTTCGTGCCCGCACCCGAAGGAGAACCACTGTCATGGCTGGACTTCCCGAGATCACGATGGCCGGAACCCTGGTGGCCGAACCCGAGATGCGGTTCACCCCGGCCGGGGCCGGGGTGTGCTCGTTCACTCTGGCCGCCAACGACCGCCGCTTGAACAAGCAGACCGGCGAGTGGGAGGACGCGGGGGCGACGTTCCTGCGCTGCACCGTGTGGCGTCGCCAGGGCGAGAACATCGCCGACCACTGCCACAAGGGCGACCGGCTGCTGATCACCGGAGAACTCAGGCAGTCGGAATGGAACGACAAGACCACCGGCGAGAAGCGCTACGGCTTCGACGTGCAGGTCACCGAAGCCGCTGTGTCGACGAAGTTCCACCCCGCCAAAGCGATCCGCGCCGAACGCTCCACCGCGCAGGGCGGCGGGAACGGTGCGGGGCCGTGGGAGACGGCGCCGGCCGCGCCCGCCGGGGGCGGGGCGGGTTTCTCCGACGAACCGCCGTTCTGACCTGGGCTGGTGAACACCGGTCATGGGTGAGACGGGGAAATACCGCGCCGCCGACATCACGGCGTGGCTGAGCACACGTCGCGAGGCCGATCCCGTCGTCGCGCACAGGTGTGGCCGGGCGATCGCGGAGGCGTGGAACAACCGCGAGTTCTACGCCTCCGCCACCGGTCTTCCGATCATCGCGTTCCTGCGCGCCACCGGAATGAGACGTGCCGGAGCGCTGGTCGACGAGCTGATGTTCGCGCTGGCCCGGAGGTTCGGGGTGTATCTGCACGACTGGCCTGACTGGGAGCGGGATGTGTTCTGGCGAAAGGAGGCAGACCGATGCACGACGCCCAACGGCGCGCGCTCCTCGACATCGCGTTGACGATGGCTGGCAGAGGGTGGTTCGTGTTCCCGATCATGCCGGGCCGGAAGTGGCCGCCCGCCTGGCATCGCGAGGAGCGCTGTCCGGGACGAGGGCCGTGCGGCGCCGGGCACGTGGTCCCGGAAACCCTGGCCACCACCGACCCCGAGGTGATCGAACGGGTGTGGTCGAGGGAGCCGTACAACGTCGCGGTCTATCCCGGAAAGTCCGGGCTGCACGTCATCGACTGCGACGTCCGCAAACCTGCGGAGCCGGCCGGGCCCGACGGCTGGGACGAACTCCAAGCACTGGCCGCCCGCCGGGGCGGGCCGTTGCCGGAGGCGTGGACCACCACAACCCCGACCGGCGGCCGCCAGCTCTGGTACGCGACACCCCCCGGGTGCCGTCTTCCCTGCACGGTCAAGCACATCGCGCCCCATGTGGACACACGCGGCTGGGGTGGCTACGCGCTCGCGCCGGGATCGGTACGTCAAGACGGGGCCTATGAGCTGTTTGACGACACCGACCCGCCGGAACTGCCGGGGTGGTTGGTCCAGGCCTCGCTGAAAACCCTCTCCACGGCCGCCTCAGGGCGCAAGAAGAAGCCCGTAGCGGCGCCGACCGCCTACGTGGCACGCGCGGTGCAGGGCGAGGCCGAGCGTGTCCGTGCGGCGCCGTCAGGGCAGCGAAACAGGGCGTTGTCGACCGCCGCCTACGCCCTCGGTCAGCTCGTCGGTGCCGAGCTGCTCGACGTCGCCCACGCCCGCGCCGAACTTCAGGCCGCGGTCACCGCCTGGAACACCCCCGAATCGATGACCAAGGACTTCGGGGTCATCGACACCTCCCTGCGCGCCGGGAGCCGCAACCCCCGCCGCGTCACCGGAAAAGCGGCCTGAACCCCCTGGGCCGATCGCACCACCAACCCACACACCGCGGCCGCGATCGTGGTCGGAATCCTCACGCCGGAAGGAATCACCATCATGGCGAACAACCGTTTCGAGTGGACCGTCACGGGCAGCAAGTCCACGCAGGGCGGCGTCAGGCGCACCGCCGCTGAGGCGTGGGCCATCGCGGGCAAGCGCGCGGCCGGGCACCTCAAGAGCACCATCGACTCGGCCACGATCAGCGTCAGCGGCGAGACGATCTCCGTTACCAAGAACACGCTCGCCCGGGAGATCGCCGCCAAGGTCAAGGCCAGCAAGTAGCCCCCTTCAGTCGTTCGTTGCAGGGCCCGCGCAGCCACCCGCTGCGCGGGCCCTGCCCGTGCTGGCCGGGAGGACAGCGATGGCACGTCAATACCCGTGGGTGCTCGCGGCGGTGCCGTGGTCGCCCGATTTGGAATACACGCGCGGCCGCCTGTACGGGAAACCGTTGCTGTCGCGCAACACCGCACCGCGGCACTTGCTCGCCACCCGTCGCCAGCTGCGCGCGTCGGGGAAACGGCCGGGTGGTCAGGATCCGGTGGCGTTCCTGTACTTCCGGTGCCGCAAGGCCGGGAAGACCGTCTACGCCAACCTCTACCTCATCGACGCCGCGAAGCCAGTCCGGCCGATGACCCCTGGCCGGCGGGAGGCGCTGGCGAAGGCGATGGCCGCCCGCCGCACCTGCCGCGAATGCCGGGAGACCGGCTACGCGGAACTGCCCAAGGCACACCGCACCTGCGAAGCCTGCCTCTACAGCGCCGGGCTCGAACCGGACTCCTACCTGCACGAGTTCCTGCGCGGCGAACCCACCCTCGACGCCGCCGGGCACGCCGCCCTGTCCACCCATGACCACATCGCCATCGGATGGGAGCTCGCCGGATGATCCCGCCTCTCATTGCCCGCCGCATCGACGACCTGCCGCCGTACCTGCACACCCGCCCGCGCCGACCCGAGGAGAGCTGATGTTCACGACGTATCACGAGTTCGCCGGGTTCGGCGGCGACACCACCGGCGTGCTCGCCGTCCCTGGCACCGAGGGCATCCTCGCGGCGAACCACGACAAGATCGCCATCGCCACCCACGGGCTGAACCACCCGGGGATGGACCACTACCGCGGGGACATCGCCAAGGCCGACATCGGCGGGTTCCCGCGCGTGGACTTCTTCTGGGCCTCACCGGCGTGCCCACCGTGGACGGACGCGCGCGGCGTGAAGCGGGACTTCGACCAGAACCTGCAAGGTGTCCTGTTCGATCCCAAGACCGGGCCGAAGGCGCTCGACCCGTCGGTGGCGCGGGCCCGCGCGCTGATGGAGGAGGTCCCGCGCTACCTGCGCGCGATGAACCGGCGCGGCAAACCCGTGCTCGGTGGCGTGGTGGAGAACGTGGTGCAGGTGGTGAAGTGGTCGGAGTTCAAGCGCTGGCGCCGCGAGATCGAGGCCGAGGGCTACCGGACCTGGGTGATCGCGCTCAACGCCATGCACGTCACCGGCCCGACGCTGGGGAAGGTCGCGCAGTCGCGGAACCGGTTCTTCCTCGGCTACTGCCACAAGAGCCTCGGACGGGTCCCGGACTGGGACAAGTGGCTGCGCCCCAAGGCCTATTGCAGCACCTGTGACGAGATCGTGGCCGCGGTGCAGGTGTTCAAGAAGCCCGGTGACGTGATGGGGGTCTACGGCATTCGCAACGGCCAGTACGTCTACAAGTGCCCGCACCGCAAGTGCCGCAACCAGATCGTGGAGCCGGAGGTGATGGCCGCGTCGACCATCATCGACTGGAGCCTGGACCCGGGGCAGCGGATCGGGGAACGGGTCGACGAGCGCGGCCGGCCGGACCCGCTCACGCCGAAGACGATGGCCCGGATCGAAGCCGGTCTGGAGCGGCACATGGGCGCGCTGCTGGCCCCGGCCGGAGGTACTTGGCGCCAGCACGCCACCTCCGTCGACGAGCCCCTGCCCACCAGGACTACCCGGGAGACCGACGGGCTGGTGTGCCCGCCGCTGCTCGTGTCCTGTGCGGCGCGGGCCGGGGTGGGCACCGCGATCACCATCGACCGGCCGATGCGATCGCAGACCTGCCGCCGGGAGACCGCGGTCGTGGTGCCGCCGTTCATCTCCATCCAGCGCAACGGCGGCTCCGCCAAGACCGCCTACCCGGTCGACGGGCCGATCCCGACCGTGTCGGCCGGAGGCAACCACCACGGCCTGGTCGGGCCCCCGGCCGACGGGCGGGAGCTGGCGCTGCTGATGTCCTACTACGGCAACGGCGGCACCCACTCGACCGGCCAGCCGATCGGGACGCTGACCACCAAGGACCGCTACGCCCTGCTCGGAGGCGAGGGCCCGCCGGTGGACAAGTGCACCTTCCGGATGCTCGAACCCCACGAGATCGGCGCCGGTATGGGCTTCCCGTCCGGCTACAAGATGTCCAGCAAGGTCAAACGCGCACAGGTCCGCGGCTACGGCAACGCCGTCCCGCCCGCCATGGCCGAAGTCCTCGCATCAGCCCTGATCGAAACCTTCTCCGGCGAGCCGCTGGAGCCCGCCGCATGACCTGGTGCGGCTCGAACCCGCACCACAGCACCACAACGATCGCGGAGGTACGTCGTGTCCGCAGAACCCGCCACCAACATCCGGGACTTCCCGGGACGCCCCGCCCCCACCGGAACCGTTGTGCCTGCCAGCGAAGACGGAGCCTCGCCGTGGCCGGACCGGCCCGCGCCACTGTCGAACCTGCACGCGCTGTCCCGGTTCCCGAGCGAGGCGCTGCCGGGGTGGCTGGCGGACTTCACCGACGCGGTCGCCGAAACCATGCAGACCCCGGTCGATCTGCCCGGCGCGCTCGCCCTCGCGACGTTGTCGACGGCGGCCGGGGGCCGGGTGATGGTCAAGGTCCGTGACGGCTGGGCCGAGCAAACCACCCTGTTCACCGTCGTAATCATGGAACCGTCCGCGCGGAAGTCCCCGGTGTTCACGCTGATGACCGAACCCATCCGAACCCTGGAACGGACGTTGCGGGAGGAAGCCCGCCACAGCATCGAGACCGCGCGGATGCAGCAGCAGATGGCCGAATCCGCCCGCGACAAAGCCCAGAAGAAAGCCGCCACGATCACCGGGGAGGAACTCACCGACCAGCAAGCCCAGGAGGAAGCCATCGCGGACGCGGTCGACGCCGCGTTGCAGGCCGACGCGATCGCGATCCCGCACCCGCCCCAGCTGATCGCCGACGACGTCACACCACAGAAGGTCGCCACCATCCTCGCCCAACAGGACGGCAGGCTGGCCGTCCTCTCCGATGAGGGCACCATCTTCGAAATCGTCGCCGGACGCTACAGCGGCAACGTCAACGCCGAAGTGTTCCTCAAGGGCTACAGCGGAACCGAACTCCGGGTCGACCGCGGCGACCGCTCCGAATACGTCGCCCGCCCCGCACTCACGTTGGGGTTGACCATCCAGCCCACCGTGATCGAGGACCTGCCGCCGAAACTGCGCGGAAACGGGTTCCTCGCCCGGATCCTGTTCGCCCGCCCCATCCCGTTGTCCGGCCGCCGCAAGATCCGGCCCGACCCGATTCCGCAGGAGGTCGCCGAGGCCTACACCGCCAAGATGCTCGCCATGGCTACCGCGCTCCACGGCTTCGAGGAACCCGTCACGCTGGAGTTCTCCCCGGCCGCCGACGACCTCATGGCCGACATCGAAGCCGAGATCGAACCGCGGCTCGACCCCCAGGGCGGGGAATGGGCCGACATCGCCGACTGGGCCGGGAAACTCGCCGGGCAAACCGCCCGCATCGCCGCCCTGCTCCACCTCGCCGAATACCCACGCACCGCGTGGAACAACCCACAAATCTCCGACACCACCGTCGCGAACGCGTGGCGCATCACCCAGTACTACGCCACCCACGCCCAAGCGACCCTCGAATACATCGGCCAAGACGACACCATCCGGATCGCCCGCCGCATCCTCGACCGCATCAGCCGCCGCGACTGGGAACTCGGAGACCGGTTCACCATCCGCCAGGCATTCCAGAAGATCCGCACCAAACAGATGAAAACCGACGAATTCAAACGCGCCCTCGAACTGCTGGCAGACCTCGGACACGTCGCCGCCGAAACCCAGCCCGAACGCACCAGCAAAGGAGGACGACCGCCCAGCCCGCACTACTGGCGCCACCCCATCTACCGCACCACCTGACCCAACCCACCAGAACCGGGGGTGCGCACAGAACCCACAAAACCCTCACAACCTCCCGGGCGACCCGTTTGCGCAGGTCAACGGCCCGCCCGGCAGGTGTCCCAGGAGTACACAAAACCTGGCACAGAACTTCTGTGTGCACACAAAACCCCCGGCCGCCCACCACAACACCAACCCGACCGACCGTCACCGACAGCCACCGAAACCGCCCCCGGGGCCGAGTCCCACGACCCTGCCCCGGGGGTTCTGTGCGCACACAGAAGTTCTGTGCACGGTTTTGTGGACGCGGCCAGCACACACCAGAAACCACCCCTGATCTGCACAGACCCGCCACCCCCGGAGGTTCTGAGGGTTTTGTGGGTTCTGTGCGTACCCCCGCCCAGCAGCACCCGCCACCGAACACACAAAGTCACGCCGCAACGGGTCGCCGGACTACCACCGACGGGCCGGTTTGGCGTGCCTGAACGAAAGGCCTCTTCGATGTCCCGCACACGCGATCCGAAACGCGCCGAGTGGCTCACCATCGCCGAAGTGCTCGCCGAGCTTGGCGGCGGTCTGGCCCGTTCCACTTTCAACGAATGGCGGGCGAAGAAGGTGGCGCCCCGCTGCATCAAGCTCCCCAACAACCAGATCCGCATTCGCCGCTCCGATTTCGAGAGCTGGCTTGAGGGTCGCACCGAGGAGGCCGCATGAGCGAAACCAGCTACGACGTCAAAATCTGGAATATCGAGACACGGCGGGGAAAGACCAAGACCTCCTATCGCGTGGTGTGGTTCGTCGCCGGACAACGCTTCGACGAGAAGCTCGACACACACGCGCACGCCGAAAGCGTCCGCTCGGATCTCGTGGCCGCCGCTCGACGTGGCGAAGCGTTCCATTGCACGCGAGGGCTGCCCGTGTCGATGCTGCGCAACGAGGCAGACATGCCGTTCTTCGCGTTCGCGTGCAAGTACATCGACATGAAATGGCCGCGAGCGGCGGCGAAGTCACGTGCCGGTAATGCCGATGCGCTGGCGTCGGCATTACCGGCCATGCTCAAGACCACACGAGGAATGCCCGACGACAAGGTTCTCCGTCGTGCGCTAACCGGCTGGGCGTTCAACATGAAGAGACGGGATGACGCCAAGCCCCCGGAGATTGAGGACGCGCTCAAGTGGGTGGCCTCGAACACGCTCCCAACGTCGCGGCTGAGCGATCTCGCGAAGCTGCGTGAAGTCCTCGACCAGATCTCCTTGAAGCTCGACGGGAAGCAGGCCGCGGCCAAGACCGTGGGCCGGAAACGCGCGGTCATCCACAACATGCTGGAGTACGCCGACGAGTTGAAGCTGGTGACGGCGAACCGTCTCTCCGAGGTGAAGTGGACGGCGCCGAAGACCGTGCGAGCGATCGACAAGCGCGTGGTCATCAATCCCTCTCAAGCGCGGAAGCTGCTAACAGCAGTCGGGGCGCAGAAGGTCGACACAGCACCGCGGCGTTCGTCCGGCCCGATGCTCAAGGCGTTCTTCGCGGTCATGTACTACGCGGCGCTTCGACCGGAAGAGGCCGCCATGCTGTCCAAACCGGACCTCCAGTTGCCGGAACGCGGATGGGGTGAACTGCTGCTGTCCGAGACGGCACCGATCGCCGGTGCCGCGTGGACCGATTCCGGTGGCCGGCGTGACCGTCGGCAGCTCAAGCAGCGCGGGCGAGGCGAGGTTCGCACCGTGCCGTCTCCTCCGCCGCTCACCGCGATCCTGCACGCACACCTGGCGGAGCACGGAGTGGCGGCGGACGGCCGGCTGTTCCGGAGTCTTGTCGGTGGAGATCTCGCTGAGTCGACGATCGCGAGGGTCTGGGACAACGCGCGACGGGCAGTGCTCACCGAGGCCGAATACGCCTCACCCCTGGGCAGGCGACCGTACGACCTCCGGCACGCGTGCGTGTCCACGTGGCTGGCGGGCGGCGTTCCGTCCACCCAGTGCGCCGAATGGGCCGGGCATTCCGTGGCGGTGCTGCACCAGATCTACGCCAAGGTGATCGCCGGGCTGGAATCCGCCGCCCACCAACGGATCGAGGAAGCCCTGGGCTGGACGGAGGGCATGGACGAGGACCAATGACGCCGCCTCCTGCCGCGTGCCGCGAAATTTGGGGGCGTAATGGGGGTGGTCACCCGTAGGACACCGGTTTCAGCCGGATACAGCCGGACAACACGACACCGGCCCCTCACCTGGTTTTGCCTGGTGAGGGGCCGGTTTTCGCTGGTCGTTCTGCGTGCCCCCGGTGAGATTCGAACTCACACTGGACGGGTTTTGAATCCGTTGCCTCTGCCAGTTGGGCTACGGGGGCGGTGCCCCGTGAACTTTACGGGATCACGGGAGCGCGCCGTTCGCCGGGCCTGGAGTGTGACGACCGTCTGACGTGGTGAACGCCATCTAGCCGTCTGGATCGTTCCCGGTAGGCTTCAGGTTCGCGGACAGACCGCGAGCCGAACTGCCCGACGACCTTCAGGAGGACCCCGGTGACCGAGCAGGCTGCCGAGGCCAACGGTGCCGTCGCCGCACCCCAGCGGCGGGTGCTCGTGGCCGAAGATGAGGCCCTCATCCGTCTGGATCTCGTCGAGATGCTCCGCGAAGAGGGTTATGAGGTGGTCGGTGAGGCCGGGGATGGCGAGCAGGCCATCAACCTGGCCACCGAGTTGAAGCCCGACCTGGTGATTCTCGACGTCAAGATGCCCAAGCTCGACGGTATCGAGGCCGCCTCCAAGATCACCGGCGACCGGATCGCGCCGGTCGTCATTTTGACCGCGTTCAGTCAGCGCGACCTCGTCGAGCGGGCCAGGGACGCGGGCACGATGGCGTACCTGGTCAAGCCGTTCGCCAAACGTGACCTGGTGCCGGCCATCGAGCTGGCCGTGAGCCGGTTCGCCGAGCTCCAGGCGCTCGAGTCCGAGGTCGCGGGCCTCACGGACCGGCTCGAGACGCGCAAGGTCATCGACCGCGCCAAGGGGCTGCTGATGAGCCGTCAGGGGCTCACCGAGCCGGACGCGTTCCGCTGGATACAGCGCACCGCGATGGACCGCCGGACCACGATGAAGGCGGTCGCCGAGGCGGTCGTCGAAAGCATCGGCTGACCCGACGCCCGTGAAGGCCACCTCCCGTCGCCGGAGGTGGCCTTTTCCGGTTCAGAGGCCGCTTGCCGCCCGCATCACCCAGTGGACGTCGGTGTTCTCGACCGTGCCACCCAAACGGGTGGAGCCGGGCCCTTCGGCGGTGACCGGGGTGTCGGAGCCGGTGTGGTCGTGGGTCGTCCAGTCCACAGTGAACCGGAGCTTCGAACCCGGGACGTCGAACGGCCCGTCCTGGTCGGGATCGGTGCCGGAGGCGTCGTAGTTCTCGATGGCCAGCCCGCCGGTCTCGTGGTCGCCGCCGATGATCACCAGCGTGTCGGGATGCGTGCGGACGAACCGCATGACCTCGGCGACGGTGTCGTCGAGCGCGCGGCCGGCGTCGATCACGCCGTGCGCGTTGTTCTCGTGCGACATCCCGTCGGTTCCCTCCTCCTCCAGGAACAGGAAGAAGCCGCGCGGGTTCTTCGAGAGGGTGTCCAGCGCCTTGCGCGCCATCTGCTGGAGCGGCACCCGCGGCGCGTACTTCCCGACGCCGTCCGGTCCGTAGTCGACCATGTCCTCGTTCGCGAACAGGCCGAGGATCCGGTTCGCCCGCGTATTCCCCAGTTCGTCGCCGTCACGCACATAGGTGTAGCCCGTTCGCTGCGCGCGTTCGACAAGGTTGCCGTACGGACTGCGGCTCTCCTCCCCCGGTTTGTCCGGCCAGAGCCCGGGGTTCCCCTTCGGATACCACCAGTCCTCGCCTCCGCCGAGCAGAACGTCCGGGCGGCTGTTCTCGATGTACTGCTTCGCGATGTCGCTCTGCGAGTCCCGGCTGGGCACGTGTGCCGCGAAGGCCGCGGGCGACGCGCCGGTCACCTGCGCGGTCGTCACGAGGCCGGTCGACTTCCCCGCCCGCTTCGCCCGTTCGAGGATTGTCTCCAGCGGGCGCCCGTGGGCGTCCACCCCGACAGCGCCGTTGCGCGTCTTGTGCCCGGTCGCGAGGGCGGTGGCCGCGGCGGCAGAGTCGGTGACGATCTCGTCGGGGTCGTCCGAGGACGTCCGCACGAGGCCGGTGACCGCGAGCCCGTCCATCGCCAGCCTGCCGTTCTTTCCCTTGAGCGCCAGCCGGAGCAGGTCACGCTGGCCGAGGCCGAGGCCGTCGCCCTGGATGTAGATGATGTTGCGTGCCGAGCGCGCCCCGGACCCCGCCGCTGTCGTGTCCGCGACGGCGGCCGAGCCACCGCACAGGACCACCAGAACCGTCGCCGCCGCCAGCCCACGTCCGCGCACATCGCCTCCCATTAGTTAGGAACCTTTCCTAACAGAGAAGCCGCGTGAAGACCAGAGGCCCGCTCAGCCGCGCAGGATGCCCGCGTCGTGGGCGAGGATCGCGGCCTGGACACGGTTCGCGCAGCCCAGCTTGGCGAGGATCCGGCTGACGAGGATCTCCACTCGTCCCGGCCAGGGCATGGCTTGCCGGTCCTGGTGGCGCACTGTTTCGCATGGGTGAGCAGGGGGTCTTCTACCCCCTTCGCTTGTTCGACGGTGTCGGCACGCCAATCGAGATAGGTGTTGTCGACGCCGTCGAGCACCATGACGCGGATCTTCTTCGTGAACCGGTCGGCGTAAAGCTGCCCGATCCGCGTGCCGGGGACCTCCGCGCCGATCAGCGGCGGCCCCTCGGGCGCCTCCGAAGTGGGCTCGCTCTCCGTGTCGCAGCGCAGCCGCGGTTCGCTGCCGCCGATCCCCCGTGATCGAAGCCGACCAGGTCGAACCGTTCCGGACCGCGGCCGGCCACGTACCCGCGACGTCCTTGACCATGGCGACGCCGGACTGCCCGGGGCCGCCGGCGACGAGTGTGCCGAGCGGCTCCGGCCGGGTCGCGTCGCAGGAACGACGTCAGCGCCGCCCCGCGCTCCGGTTCGTCCACTTTGGTCACCGCGCGGGACCAGGCCGAAAGACATACCCACGATCGGTGAGATCCAGACCACACGATCGGGTCGTGACGATCTTCGCGCGGCTGGGTCTATGGAGTGTGGAAGCGAAGAACTTCCACCGCAGGCAACGGAATCCGAACCCGAGGAGATCGCGATGACGAACACCGCCACCACCGCCAAGCCGAACTCGAACTCCGCCGCCCCGGCCGAGAACAGCGCGCTCGTCTCCCCGCAGGGCGTGACCACGATCGCCGACACCGTCGTGCAGAAGGTCGCCGGCCTCGCGACCCGCGAGATCACCGGTGTCCACGCGCTGGGCGGCGGCGCCGTGCGGGCGTTCAACGCGCTGCGCGAGCGCATCCCCGGTGCCACCGCGTCCGCGGGCCAGGGCGTCTCCGTCGAGGTCGGCGAGCGTCAGGCCGCGGTCGACCTGCAGATCGTCGTCGAATACGGCGTCGCGATCGCGGATCTCGCCAAATCGGTGCGCCGCAACGTGATCGGCGCCGTCGAGCAGATGACCGGGCTCGAGGTCGTCGAGGTCAACATCAACGTGTCCGACGTGCACATCCCTGGTGACGACGACACCGACGAAAGCACCGAATCCACCCGCGTCCAGTGACCATCGGCGCCGGTTCGCGCCCGACCACAAGGAGAACGTTCATGAACGCCACCCATCTCGGCCTGTTGACCGGTCTCGTGCTCGGCGTGGCCGGCGCGTTCGGCGGCTTCGGCGCCTTCCTCGTCGTGCTCGTGCTCGCCGTCCTCGGTCTGCTGGTCGGCCGGTTCCTCGACGGCAAGCTCGACCTTTCGGCCCTGGCGGGCCGCGACAGGGGCTGATCGCCATGACGACCATGACCGCCGCCGCGCCCGGAACGGACGGGCGCGGCGCCCTGACCGTGGCCGACGGCGCCGTCGAGCGGATCGCCGCACGGGCGATCACCGAACTCGACGGCGTCGGCGGCGCCGCCTCCCGGGTGCTCGGGATCGCGGTCGGCGGAGAAGACCCCGGCCAGGGCGCCAAGGTGAGCGCGCACGTCACCGGCTCGACGGCCACGTTGGAGGTCCGGCTCTCGGTGAAGTACCCGCTTTCCGTGCGCGCCACCACCGAAAGCGCGCGAGAGCATCTGATCCGCCGCGTCGGCGAGCTCTCGGGCCTGGCCGTCACGCGGGTCGACATCACCGTCACGGCCCTGCATTCCACGGAGACCGAAACGAGGAGGGTCCGATGAAACGGCGCCCCCGCCGCAGTGTCCCGGCCGTGCTGGTCGCCCTCGTGGTGCTCGCCGGATGCGTTTTGGCCGCCACCGTCGCGGTCCAGACGATCATCGGCGAGAAACCGTGGATCAGCTACGACACCGTCGCGTCCGCCCTCTACGGCACCCGGTGGAGTGATCCGCTGCCCGCGATCGCGGGCGGCGTGGTCGCGCTGCTCGGCTTGCTGCTTCTCGTGGCCGCGATCGTCCCGGGACGGCCCACCGTGCTGCCTCTCGAAAGCGGCACGGACTCCGGGGCCTCCCGGCGCAGTTACCGGTCGACGCTGCGCACCGCGGCGTCCACTGTGGATGGTGTCTCGGCGGCGAAACTGAAGGTCAAGCGGAACAAGATCGTCTCGGTGGTCACCACCGGGCGGACGAACACCGCCGGACTCGCCGACGCCGTCCGCGCTGCCATCGAGCACCGCCTCTCCCAGATCGGCCCCGCCGCCGTCCCGGCCGTGCGGGTCCGCGTCAAGGCCACGAGGAGCGCGTCATGACCGACCTCAACCGTCCCGCCCGGCTGAACCGCACCCTGCTGGTGCTGATCGGGCTCGTGCTGCTCGCCGTCGGCGGGTTCGCCCTCGGGACCCATTTCGGCAGGATCCCGCTGCTCGATCCGGACGCCACCCTCGTCCCCGGCACCGCCATGCCGCCCGGATGGGTCTGGTACGCCGTCGCCGGCGTCGCGGTGGTCGTCGGCCTGCTGGCGCTGCGCTGGCTCATCGCGCAGCCCGTCCGCAAACCGAAGTCCCACACCTGGCGCTTCGACCAGGAGGCCGGTCAGACCGCGCTGGCCGCGAGCACCGCGGTGGAACCGTTCACCGCGGAGGTCGCGACCTATCCCGGCGTCCACGCCGCGCACGCGACGCTCGGCGGTTCCCAGGACGCGCCGGTGCTTGCCGTGGTGCTGAGCGCCGAACAGGACGGCGATGTGGCCGCCATCCGCGAGCGGATCACCGAGGAGGGCCTGCCGCGCTTGCGTCAGGCACTGGATCTCACCGAGCTTCCGATGACCATCGAGTTCCGCTTCACCGCGAAAGCCGGTTCCCGCATTCAGTGACACCCGTCCATGGCCCCGTCGGCGCCGAACACCTCGCGAGAGGTGTTCGGCGACGGGAGCTGGGTGCGGTGAACGGTGATCAGGCGGAGCTGGAAGCGGAACTCGAGCGACTGTGCCGCCGGGTGGCCGACGCCGCGGAAGTCACGGTCGACCTGCGGAATCGTCCCGATCTGCGCCATGTCCGATCCGTGGTCGTCGACCGCATCGGCTTCGGGCGCGGCGCGGACGAGCCGCTCGGTGCGCTGCTGCTCGTGGTCGACGAGCTGGTGAGCAACGCGTACCGGCACGCGGACGAGCCGGGTGAACTACGCGTCGTCCGGCAACTTCGCGGCTTCCTGGTCGAGGTTTCCGACGACGGCCCGGATCTGGAAGGCTTGCGGTCCTTCCCCGCTTCGGCGCATTACGGGCTCCGTCTGATCGGTCGGCTCGCCGTCGACTGGGGTTTCCGAACGGAGCGGACCGGGAAGTCGGTGTGGGCACTGGTCCCCCACGATCGATGAGGAGCGCCCCCATGTCCACCGTGACCCGAGCCGCCGACACCGTGCTCGACCGGACCCTGCTCGGGTACAGCAGCATCGGGCACTTCCTGCGGCGGCACTGGTGGCCCGAGGATCCCGCGCCGGACGCGCTCGCGGGCAAGGTCGCCGTGGTGACCGGCGCGAAAGCGGGGTTGGGGAAGGCGACGGCCATCGGGTTGGCGAAGCTGGGGGCGACCGTCCGGATCGCGATCCGCGGCGACGGCGACGCCGCCCGCGCCGAGATCGAGCGCGCCGTGCCCGGCTCGCGGATCGTCGTCGACCAGTGCGATGTCAGCCTGATGTCGTCCGTACGCGACTACGCCAAGGACCTCGACGGCGAGGTCGACATCCTGGTGCACAACGCCGGGGTCATGCCCGCGGAACGCACGGAGACGGCCGAGGGCAACGAACTCATGCTCGCCACGCACGTACTCGGCCCTCATCTGCTGACCGCGTCGCTCCGCCCGAAATTCGGCGAGGGCGCGCGGGTGATCTGGGTCAGCTCCGGTGGCATGTACGGTCAGCCGTTGCGCGCCGACGACCTGCAATACCGCCGGGACGAGTACAAGCCCGCCGCCGGATACGCGCGCACCAAGCGGATGCAGGTGGTGCTCGCCGAGCTCTGGGCGGACCGGCTGGACGGCTCCGGGGTCACCGTGCACAGCGCGCACCCCGGCTGGGCCGACACTCCCGGAGTCGCGACCTCCCTGCCGACGTTCCGGAAGCTGACGCGGCGGATCCTGCGCGACCCCGGGCAGGGCGCGGACACGTTCGTCTGGCTCGCCGCCGCCGAGGAACCGGGCCGGTACAACGGCATGTTCTGGCACGACCGCGTCCAGCGGCCGACGCACTATCTCGGCAAGACCCGGGAAACCGCCGCGCAGCGCCAGGAACTCTGGCAGGCCTGCGAGCGGTTGACCGGACGCTAGACCAGGTCCACCATGACCACCGCCGGAACGGTCGGGGCGGGCGAACCTCCGGCGGGTTCCGCGGTGATGCCGACGCGGTCGATCCCGCCCGGCAGGTCCACGAGGACCGGGCGGGTCCGATGTGGACCGTCCGGCGCCAGCAGCCCGGCGGAATGCACGCCGCTCGCCCCGATGAGCCAGACCTGATACGCCTTTCCGGGCGCCAAGGGCGGGAGATCACCGGCCAGTACGACGATCTTGCCCTCGCTCCGCGAGGTCACGACCGTGGTGGTCCCCCGTTCGGCGCCCTCCTTGACCGTCGAGGCGTCGGGCGCGGTGAGCACGGCGTTCACGGAAGCCAGCTGTTGCTGTGCGGGGTCGGCTCCCGGGTCGGTGGACGTGGTGACCAAGCTGAACACCAGCGCTCCGACGGCGGCCGCCGCGGCACCCCAGAGGGCGATCCTCGTCTTCGCCGGCCCACCTCGGCGCGCGACAGCGACCAGCGGAGGCCACTGACGGGTGCGGGCGACCTCCGCGAGCGTCGCTTCCCGCAGCCTCGGCGGTGGTGGCGTGGCGAGGGCTGCCCCCAGACGCGCGGCGGCCTCGCGGAGTTCCCGGACCTCCTGGCGGCAGGCGGGGCAGCCCCGCAAGTGCCGTTTGAAGGCCGCGGCCTCTTCCTCCGGGACGGCGTCCACGGCGTAGGCCCCGGTCAGCGTGTGCAGCTCGGCCGTCATTGCCCGACCCCCAAGCAGTCACGCAACCGGATCAGTCCGTCGCGGATGCGGGTCTTCACCGTGCCGGGCGCGGTCTTGAGCACTTCCGCGACTTCCGGGTACGTGTAGCCGTTGTAGTAGGCCAGCACCACCGATTCCCGTTGCAGATCGGTCAACGCGGACAGGCACTGGCGCACCCGTTGCTGCTCCAGGTTGCTGATCGTCGACTCGGCGACCTCGTCGAACGGGCGGCGGAAGTCGAGCCGTCCCGCGCGATCGTCCCGGTCGAGCGCGGCCTGATGCGAACGCACCCGGTCCACCGCCCGCCGGTGCGCGATCGTGAGCACCCAGGCCAGCGTGCTCCCCTTGCCCGGTTTGAACCGGGCGGCCGTCCGCCACACCTCCACCAGGACCTCTTGGGTGACCTCCTCGGCGAACGTGCCGTTGCGGACGACCCTGTTCACCACTCCCCACACCGGTCCGGCCACGACGTCGTACAGGTCGGCGAACGCCTGTTCGTCACCTGCCGCGACCCGTTCCATCAAACTCGCCTCGGCAGGCACCGCTCCGGTGCCGCCGCTTCCGCGCGGACTCGTCCGCACACCCTCGACCATCAAGCCGCCTCCACCTCACCCGACGCCCGGCTACGCGGTTCCGTGGCGTCCGGGAGGGATTCGGTGCCGAGAGCGGATCGGACTGGTCCGGGCTACCCCTGTTCTTCGAGCACGGTGTCCATTGTGGACTTCAGCTGCCGCAGGAAGGCCTCGAACCGTTCGATCTCCTCCACCGGGTACTCCGCCACCAGCGCCGCGAGCCCGGCGCTGAACGGGCCGAAGAACTCACGCGCGGGCC
Source organism: Amycolatopsis coloradensis (assembly GCF_037997115.1). Lineage (NCBI taxonomy): Bacteria > Bacillati > Actinomycetota > Actinomycetes > Pseudonocardiales > Pseudonocardiaceae > Amycolatopsis > Amycolatopsis coloradensis. The sequence goes on along the minus strand of NZ_CP150484.1, from coordinate 3,632,252 downwards.
CCTGGATGTCCGGGCCGCTGCGCAGGGTCACCCTCCGCCGGTCGCTGTTCTCCCTGGTCCGCACCACGTAGCCGAGGGTTTCCAGCCGGTTCAGCAGATTCGTGGTCGCGCCGGAGGTCAGCGCGATGCGTTCGCCGAGCCGGGCCGGGGACAACGGCGATCCGGTGTCTTCGGCGTAGAGGATCTCCACCAGCGCGGCGGTGTCGGTGGCGTGCAGGCCGAGCCAATCCGCGAAACGCCGGGTGAACTCGGTGTAGTTCGCCCCGAAGCTCCGGAGGCCGTCCAGCAGCGACGCGCTCCGCGCCGCGACGTCGTCCTCCATCACCCCTCCTCGGATCCGTGCGCTTTGACAACCTACCGGCCCCGAATATACCTTCACCGTGAAGATACTTTCTCATGAAGGAGTTTTTGTGCTCCCCGATCCGTTCGCCGCGACGACCCGCGGCATCACCGAACCCGACCCTGTCCGTCCCGCGCTGCGGGCCGCCGGTCCCCTCGTCGAAGTGGCCGCCCCCGAGGGCGGAAGCGCGTGGATCGTGACCGAGGAGCAGCCGGCCCGTGAGGTCTTGGCGGACCCGCGCTTCGCGAAGGATCCCGCGCTCGCCCCCGAAGGCTGGACCAGGCTCGAACGAACCGCCGCCGAACAGCCGTCCCTCACCACACTGGACGGCCCCGACCACGCCCTGCTGCGGCGAGCGCACGCTCCTTTGCTGAGCGCCAAACGGATCCAGGCGCAATCCGACCGGATCCACCGGATCGCACGAACACTGCTGACGGACCTCGGCGGTGGCACGGTCGACCTCATGGACGGGTTCTCCACCCATTTCCCCCTCACCGTGCTGCTCGACCTGCTCGGTATCCCACTCCACCTGCTCGACGCCGCCGTCGACGCGTGCCGCCGCATGTCCGACCCCGGGCCGGGCGCCCAGGGCAAGGCCATCGCCGCGATCGCGGACCTCGCCGCCGCGGGGCTGACCCCGAACCGAAAGGGACTCGCGACGGAACTACGCGACAACCTTCCGCCCGAGACGTCCGAAGAGGACCTGCGGTATCACCTGTTCGCGTTGATCTTCGCCGGGCAGCTGACCACCGACGCCTCGATCGGCTTCCTCGTCTCGCGGCTCCTGGACGGGGACACCACCCCCGAAAGCCACCTGGTCCGGGAAACCCTCCGGACGCACCCGCCAGCACCGTTCACTCTCTGGCGATTCACGACCTCGGAGGTCGATCTCGCCGGGATCCGGCTCCCCGCCGGGGCCCCGGTGCTCGTCGACATCCAGGGCATCAACACCGACCCGGCCAGGAAACCGGGCCCGGACCTGACCTTCGGCGCGGGCCCGCATTTCTGCGTCGGCGCCCAGCTCGCGCAGCTCGAACTGCGGGCGGTCGCGACGGTTCTCCGCACGGAGTTCCCCGAAGCCCGGCTCGCGGTGCCCTACGGCGAACTGCGGCAAACGTTCCTCGGCGGTATCCAGGGAACGCGGCTCACGAGCCTGCCGGTGGTCCTTCACGACTGAAAACGGGCCGGGGCGCGGAAATCCGCCGCCCCGGCCCGGAAGGAAACCTACTTCTTGAAGGTGTCGCGGACCTTGTCCGCCACGTCGCCGACGGCGTCCTTCACGTTTTCCACCGCGCCCTTGAGACCGGCCTTCGCCTGGTCCGCCTGGCCTTCCGCGCGCAATTCCTCATTACCGGTGGCGTCACCGGCGGCCTCCTTGGCCTTACCGCCGAACTCCTCGGCCTTGTTGCTGATCTTGTCGCCCAACGACATCGGGTCCTCCTCCGTCCGTGGCGCCCGGATCGTGCGCCTTACGTCCGAAGGACAAACGAAGATCGGGATTCGTCACGCGCACGGACGGGTGATCGTCCTCACCCGAGCAGCGACGCCACAGCGGCCGCGAACGCCTCAGGGGCTTCCTGCGGGACGTTGTGGCCCACCCCCGGCAGAACGCGATGCTCATACGACCCGGTGAAGTACTCGCGGTCGCCCTCCGCGCTCGGGCCGCCGATACCGTCGTCCCCGCTTTCCAGCACGACCGTCGGCACCGTGATGGCCGGCTCCTTCGCGATCAGGTCTTCGAGCGCCTGATACCGCGGATCGCCTTCCGCCAGGCCGAACCGGTGCCGGTAAGAGTGGATGACGACGTCGACGAAGTCCGGGTTGTGGAGGCTGGAGGCGCTGGCCGGGAACGCCGCGTCGGCGCCCGTCCAGGTCGGCGACCAGGTGCGCCACAACAAGGCGCACAGCTCGTCGCGGTTCTCCGCCAGCCCGCGCCGTCCGCGCTCGGAGTGGAAATAAAACTGGTACCAGTACGTGCGTTCCCACTCCGGCGGAGCGGGTTCCCCGGCGTAGGCGAGATTCTGGACGTTGTAGCCGTCCACCGAGACCAGCCCGCGCACGCGCTCGGGCCGGAGCGCGGCCGCGATGCACGCCGCGCGGCCGCCCCAGTCGTATCCCGCGACGACGGCCTTCTCCAGCCCGAGGGCGTCCATGAACTCGAACAGGTCCTGCGCGAGGGCGGCCTGTTGTCCGGAGCGGGGTGCCGCCTCGTCGAGGAAGCGCGTCCCACCGAACCCACGGAGATACGGGACGTACACGGAGGCTCCGCCCGCCGCGAGGAGCGCGGCGACCTCGTCGTAGGCCCGCACGTCGTACGGAAAGCCGTGGAGCAGGACCACCGGCGGCCCACCCGCGTCACCGGCGTGTTCGTACTCGATCTCGAGCACCGGCGTGGTGACCCGCCTCGTCCCCATCAGCCGGACCAGCCGCTCAGCCGGGTCAAAAGCCGTTCCAGGACTTCGGGATCGGCGCCGACGGGCTCACCGGAGACGGGTTCGTCCACCAGGGTGCGACGGTCGCCCCGCCTCGGCAGCCGGACCTGTCCGGCCGACAGGCCACCGGGCAGCGGCAGCTCACACCAGAGGGTCACGCCGCCGGTCTCGCTCGGCGCCACCCCGGTCCGCTCTCCCGGAGCGGGCGTCGGCACGGGGAGTCCGTCCAGCGCGTGGTCGACCTCGATGACCAGCACGTCCGACCGCAGGCGCAATCTCAGCGTCAGGAAGGGGGGCTCCTTCGGATCGGCCGCGTCGACCAGCGTGCCCACCAATCTGGCGGCGGCGGTCTTCGCCTGATCGAGCAACGGCCGCAAGGACCAATCCGACAAGATGAGACGGACGAAGAGCTCGGAGCACAACACGGCATTCGGTTGTGCCACCAGCCGGAGGTCGTCCACCTGGGAAGTGCGCGCGCTCAAACCAAGGCCTTCCTCGTCGACGTGCGAGCGTGCATCATGCCACTCCTTCCGGTGAACCCCTCACGCCGCCTCACGCAAGCCTTTGGACCTGTGGAGTCACCCGTCTTTGGCTCTGTCCATCGGACCAAAAAGCGCGCACAGTGCTCTCGTGAGCATCGCCTTCCTGGTCACCACGCTGGTCGTGGTCGCCACGCCCGGCACCGGCGTGGTCTACACCCTTTCCGCCGGACTGGCCCGAGGCAGACGCGCGAGCGTCGTCGCCGCGCTGGCGTGCACCCTCGGCATCATCCCGCACATGGTCGCCGCGATCACCGGTCTCGCGGCGCTGCTGCACGCGAGCGCGGTGGCGTTCGAGATCATCAAGTACCTCGGCGTCGCCTACCTGCTCTACATGGCGTGGGCGACCCTGAAGGACCGTGAGGCGATCGTCGTGGACGGCGATCCCGAACCGGCGTCGACCCTGCGGACGATCACCTCCGGCGTGCTGATCAACGTCCTGAACCCGAAGCTGACCCTGTTCTTCTTCGCGTTCCTGCCCCAGTTCGTCCCGGCGGGCGAGCCCGGTTCGATCCCTCGGATGCTGCTGCTGAGCGGGGTGTTCATGCTGGCCACCTTCGTGGTGTTCAGCGTGTACGGCGTCCTCGCCGCCGGCGTGCGGCACCACGTCCTTTCCCGGCCGCGCGTGCTCACCTGGCTCCGGCGGATCTTCGCCGGTTCCTTCGCCGCGCTCGGCGCCAAACTCGCGTTCACCACCCAGTAGACAGGTTCAGCATGCGACTCCAGCACCACCCGGAAATCCGCGCCGCTCATCCCGCCCTCGCCGTCGGCACACTGCGGGCCACCGGCATCACCCCGGAAATGCCGGTCGACGTCGAGAAGTTCCTCGCGCGGGCGACGCGGCGGCTCGCGGACGGGCCCGAATCGGAATTCCCCGAGATCCAGGCCTGGCGGCGGGCGTTCGCCAAGATGGGCCTGAAACCGACGCAGTACCGCTGTGCGTCCGAGTCACTGCTGCGCAGGCTGCGGAAAGAAGGCACGCTTCCCCGGATCCACCCGGTGATCGATCTCTGCAACGCGGTCTCGGTCGCCTACGCCGTCCCGGTCGCGGTGCTCGACGTCGCGAAGATCAGCGGCTCGCTGGAAGTCCGCCACGCGCGGGGCGACGAGAAGTACGTGACCTTCGCCGGCACGGTCGAGCAGCCGAACCCCGGCGAGGTGATCTTCGCCGACGAAGACGGTCAAGCCCACGCGCGCCGATGGACGAACCGGCAGAGCGGGCACTCCGCGGTCTCCGCCACGACGTCCGACGTGCTGATCGTTTCCGAAGGGCTGCACGCGACCGCGGGCGAGGACGTGCGGCTGCTGATCGAGGCCATCGCGCGCGAACTGGCGACGGCGGGGGTCGTCACGAGGCCTTGAGCGCCTTCTCCAAGCCGGCGCGGGTCATCTTCGACCGCCCCTTGATGTTCCGCTCCCGTGCCAGCTTGTCCAGGTCGGCTTTCGACAGCGAAGAGAGGTCCTTCTTCGCTGTCGGCTTCTTGGCCCCGGACTTCTTCTTGGCCTTCCCGCTCTCCACGCTCTTCGAAAGCGCCTCGAACAGGTCGACGACCTTCGTCGGCTCACCGGGTTCGGTCGCGGGCGTGATGGTGTCGCCCTTCTTCTTGGCCTTGATCAGGTCCCGCACGCGGTCGGTGTAGGTGTCGCGGTAGTCCTCGGGCCGCCAGTCGTCGCTCATCGCGTCGATCAGGTTGACGGCCATGTCGAGTTCCTTGCCGCGCGCCTTCGCCTTGCCCGGCAGGTCCGGCAGCTGCTCGGCGGGATCCCGCAGATCGGCCGCGAAATGGAGGGTGTTGAGCACCATCACGCCGTCACCGGAGCGCACCAGCGCCAGGTACTCGCGGCCGCGCATGACGAATTTGGCGATCCCGGCCTTACCCGACGAGTCCATCGCCTCGAGCAGCAACGCGTACGGGCGCTCGAACTCGTCCTTCGCGGGCGCGAGCCAATACGTCTTGTCGAAGAACATCGGGTCGATGGCGTCCAGCTCGACGAAGCTCTCGATGTCGAGCGACTTCGACCGGCCGGGAGCGATCTCGTCGAGCTCCTCGGGTTCGACGACCACGTACTCGCCGTTGCCGAGCTCGTAACCCTTGACGATGTCTTCGTAGCCGACTTCCTTGCCGGTGCGCTCGTTCACCCGCCGGTACCGGATGCGGTCCTCGGTTCCGCGCTGGAACTGGCGGAAGTGCACCGTGTGGTCCTCGACCGCGCTGTACAGCCGGACCGGCACCGTCACCAGACCGAGTGAAAGCGAACCGCTCCAGACCGGACGCATGGGCACACTCCTCTCCTCCAGCGGGCTGGTACCCGTAATCGCGGCGGATCACACCTGGTCAGAGGCTGAACGCGAGGGACTGCAGGAGAACGACCCCGAGGAACACGAGGGTGAAGGCGAGGTCGAACGCGACCCCGCCCGCCCGCACCGGGCGCACCACGCGGCGGACCGGCGCCAGCACGGGCTCGGTCAGCCGATGGGCGATCCCGCGAGCCCGGAAGGCCCAGCCGGGCGGACGGGTGGCGAGGTTGACGACCCAGTCGAGCACCATCCGGACGATGAGCACGATCAGGAACAGGGTGAGCAGGAAGCCCAGCAGATCACCTAGAGCACTCATGGCGGCACACTCCTCTTCGGTCCAGTGTGCCGCGCTTTGCTGGGAGCAACCTGTGACAGGAAGAAAGGGCTACCAGGGCGGTTGGCCACCCCCAGTTCGAAGGCCAACCGCCGCGGAGCCCCTACACACGGTTCGGCGCGCTGCCCCGTCGCGCCGACCCGCCAGCTGATGTCTTCAGCTTTCCAAGGCCCTGCATCGGAATTACATCGGCACTCCACCGCCGGGCGTCCGCGCAGTTCAGGGGCGGCCGGGCGTAGAATCGAACCGGTTTCAGGGGAGGCCCGCGCGCGCCCGTTAGGCCGAATGCCGTAGTGCGTCGCCCGCGCTGATCTGGCTGGAGGCCGAAGCGGTGGGTTAGGGTGCCGGTCAGCCGGCGAACGGACTGGAGGTAGTGCGTGAGCACGCTCACGGCCTCGGACGACATAGTCGCATATGACCGCTGATCGTTTACCCGATTCGGCGGGATCGCCCACCGGCCGGCCCTCCCAGCTCAGCTTCTCCGTTCTCGGCCCGCTCGAAGCCGAAGTCGACGGTGTCCCCGTCCGGCTGGGCGGACGCCGCGAACAGCGTCTCCTCGCCGCCTTGCTGATCAACGCGGGCAGGCTGGTCCCGGTGTCGTACCTGATCGGCACCATGTGGCCGGAGAATCCACCGAAGACCGCGGTCCGCCAGGTCAGCAACGCGATCGCGCGGCTGCGGCACGACCTCGGCGTGGCCAGGTCCGCCGTGGTCACCACCGGCTCGGCGTACCGCGTCGTCATCAGCAGCGCCTCGCTCGACTCGGTCCGCTTCGAAGCGGACTACAACCAGGGCGCCGAACTCCTGTCTGCCGGGCTGATCTCCCAGGCGGCCGCCAAACTGGCGGACGCGCTCTCGCTCTGGCGCGGCCCGGCGTTCGACGGCCTCGAAGGCGACGCCATCGAGCAGACCGCGCGACGGCTCGATGAAGAACGCCTGGCCGCCTGCGAGCTCCTGATCGGCGCCAGGCTCCGGCTCGGCGAAACCGAAGCGGCGGCTCGCGAGGCCTTCGACCTCGCCGCCTGGCATCCCACGCGCGAGACCCTGCAGTGCCTCACCATGCTGGCGCTCTACCGGGCGGGACGCGGCGCCGACGCGCTCCGGACGTTCGACCGGACCAGGGTCGCGCTCGCCGAGGAGCTCGGCGTCGACCCGAGCGCCGAACTGAGCGCGCTCCACCAGCAGATCCTGCGCGCCGACGCCGAGCTGATGACCGACAGCGCCCTCGTCCGGTACGGCGTCGGCGGGCTCCGGGCCGGAATGGACACCGGCGGACGTCGCGAGGACGCGGACGCGCAGAAGGCGCTGTTCCCCCGCCCCGCGCAGCTTCCCGCGGACCTCCCCGCGTTCGGTGGCCGTGCCGCGGAACTGCGGACCGTCCTCGAGATCGGCCAGGCAGGCTCCTCGGCGGGGCCGAGGCTGATCGCGATCGACGGGATGCCCGGTGTCGGCAAGACCGCGCTGGCCGTCCACGCCGCACACCGGCTCGCGCCGCTGTTCCCCGACGGGCAGCTCTTCGTGAACCTCGAAGGATTCTCGCCCGCGGGCGACCCGGTCGACCCTGGGGCCGCGCTCGAGGCGCTGCTGCGATCGCTCGGCATCCAGGGTTCGGACATTCCCACCGGGACCGAACAGCGCGCGGCGCTCTTCCGGAGCTGCCTCGCCGGCAAACGCGTGCTTCTGGTGCTGGACAACGCCATCGGGGCGACGCAGGTGAACCCGCTGCTGCCCGGTTCGGCGAGCTGCTGCGTGCTGATCACCAGCCGCACCCGGCTCGTGGACCTCGACGGCGCCGAACTGCTCTCGCTGGAACCGTTCAGCCGGGCCGACGCCGTGGAACTGCTCGGCCGGATCGTCGGGCCTTCGCGGTTGAGAAGGGAATCCCCGGACGCGGCCGACCAGGTCGCCAGCCTGTGCGGTGATCTCCCGCTCGCGCTGGCCGTCACGGCGAGCAGACTGCGTGCGCGGGCATCGTGGACGCTCGACTTCGTCGCCAGGCAGCTGCGCGACGAACGGAACCGGTTCGGCGAGCTCACCGCCGGGGAACGCGACGTCGCGGGCGCGTTCCGGGTGTCCTATCTGAACTTGACCGAGACCGAGCGCCGGGTGTTCCGCCGGCTGAGCCATCATCCCGGTGCCGCTTTCGACCTCCATTCGACGGCGGCCTTGGCGGAAGTGAGCCTCGGCGAGGCCCGCCGCCTCGCCGAACGCCTCGTCGACGTGAACCTCCTGCGCCAGCCGTCGATGGACCGGTACGAGATGCACGACCTGCTCCGCAGCTACGGTCGCGAACTCCTGCTCGCCGAAGAGCCCGAGCACCAGCGCGAGGCGATGATGCGGCGGCTGTTCGACTACTACCGCAGCACCGTCGCGGCCGCGATGGAGTTCATCGACCCGGACTCCGAAGACGAGCCGGGTGGCCTCGAGGTCCCGAAGAGCGAGTTCGGACAGTCCTTCGCCGACTACGACCAGGCGGCGCACTGGATGGACGCGCAATGGCAGAACGTGCTGCCGGTGGCCGTCGCGATGAACAACCACCAGCAGTACTCCGACCTCGTGCCCTTCTGTTCGGCGGTGTGGCGCTACTTCGACAACCGCGGCTACTACCGGCAGGCCAGGGAGCTGGAGACCCTCGCCCTCTCCGCGGCGCGGGTCACCGGGAACGTGGTCCTCGAGTACCAGGCCCTGCACATGTACGCGCTGACCCTGTGGCGGCTCAACGAGTTCACCGAAGCGAACCGGCTGTTCAACGAGGTGTTCGAACTGGCCGCGACCACCGGCGACATCCGGATGCAGTGCCGGGCCAGGGGCAACTCGGGGGTCACCCACTGGCTCAAGGGCGAGTCGGACGAGGCCATCGAACACCTCGGCTGGGTCCGCGAGACCGCCCATGCCCATGGCAGTGTCCTCATCGAAGCCCGCGCCAGGCACCGGATCGGGCTGATCCACACCGAGAACAGGCGCTATCCCGAAGCCGCCGAGGAACTCGACCAGGCACTGAGGCTGGCCCAGGAGAACGAATCACCCGATCTCGAGGCGGAATGCTTTCTCGCCCTCGGTATCAATTCGCGCGGACTCGGTGACGGTGTGCTCGCGGTCAGTCAGTTGACGACCGCGGTCGAAGTGCTCGAATCGACCGGGAATCGCAGCATGCTGCCCATCGCCCACAAGGAGATGGCGTTCGCGTTCGACATTCTCGGTGAGCGACTGAATGCGGACCGTCATCGCCGGTTCGCATTGCGCCTCTACACCGATCTCGGCATTTCGGAGTCGCCAGAGGTTCGCGAACTCAAACAGCGCCTGAGCGATTACTCGGCGTAATTCTCCGTTCCGCTCCGGTACCCTGTTGGCGTAGGTATATTCGCTTGACCGGAGTAACCGCTCACGGAGAGGATCGGCGACATGCACGATGAAGACGACGACGAGTTCTTGTACGAACTCGAAGCGGAGTACAAGGCGCAGAGCACCTGGGGCGGGTTCGAGCCGCCGCCGCACGGCGGGCCTCCTTTCCGCTCGCGACACTGAATGACCAGACGTATTCGGAAAGTATTACTGGGGACTGGGGCACAAGACATTCGATGCTGGTCAGGGTTTCCTCATGCGGAACGCTTTATTGGTCCGATGGTGACGTCGTCTGGGACGACCACCTCGGCCATCGCCAGCTGAAACTCGCCGAAGGAACCGAACGCGTCCTGCGCTGGTTCAGTTCTTGGCGAGAACCGGAATCGATCCGCACCGCGGACGAGAATCCCGAGACCGGGGAAAGGCTCGTCCGTATCGCGCGAGCGATGATCCGGTACGACGTGCTGGTGGTCAAAGGTTCTTCCCGGCAACAACGGGAAGAGGAGATCCTTCGGGATTGGGGGCCTTGGGGAACGTCCGCGCGGGCGTTTCACTTCGGTACCCGCTCCTTGCGGGAGACCGAGTTCACGACCAGCGAAATGACGGCGAAAACCTTGCTGGAGAAGGCGAAGGCCAGTCCTCCGCCTTCTCCGGTGAGGCCTTCCGGCGAGCACGACGCGATAGCGCTGCCCGAACCGTCACCGGAACCCTTGAACGCGATCGCCTTGGGCGACGCACTGAACCAACGCAGAAGTGTCCGCGAGTTCGGCGAAGAACCCTTGCGGCTGCGCGATTTGAGCACACTCCTCACCGCGGCCCGGCCGACGAGGCCGGAAACGCATTCCGACATCCCCGCCACCGGGAACGTCTTCAAGACGAGCCCGTCGGGCGGAGCCCGGCATCCGACAGAGGTGTACGTCTACGCGAGGAACGTCGAGGGCCTGGATCGGGGGGCCTACCACTACGACGGTTTCCGGCACAGCCTCACGCCACTGGACGCCAAGATCGACGACGACGAACTCACCGCGCTCGCCGGCGACCAGCAGTGGACCCGGAAGGCCGGCGCGCTGCTGATCTACACCAGCGTCATCGAGCGGAACCAGTGGAAGTATCCGGTGAGCCGCACCTATCGGGTGCTGCTGATGGACGTCGGCCACCTGAGCCAGACCGTGTACCTGATGGCGACCGCGCTGGGACTGAACGTCACGTTCACCGCGGCGCTTCGCGACGAACTGGTCGAGGATCTTCTCGGCTGCGATCCGGCCAACGAACTGGTGCTGGGCATGTCGGTGGTGGGCACCCGCCTGAATGACTGAAGGCTTTGCCGTATTTCGGCGACGGCGCTTCGCTTCGTGGCCCCGTTGTGGATGGTGCGGCCGCAGTCGCATTGAGATCTCAGGGGCCTACTCACCCAGCTCAGCCATGGCCGTATCCCGGCGACCAGGCCGGCGCCGATCGTCGCGGACACGGGGCCGTGGTCGTTTTTCGGCGACGGTTCAGAAGGGTGGTTGCTCGGTGCGGGGTTCGTGTAGTGGCGGTGGTGTGCTGTCGTAGCTGTGTCCGGTGGGGGTGGTGATGGTGAGGGTGCCGTCGGCGGTTAGGTGGTAGGTCCAGCCGGGTTCGTCTTTGAGGCGGTGGTCGCGGCGACACAGGTCGACCAGCTCAGTATCGGCGGTGTGGCCGCCGTGCTGCCAGGGCAGCGAGTGGTCGAGGTCGCAGGCTTGGGCGATGCGGTGGCAGCCGGGTCTTCGGCATTCCCGGTCCCGGACTCGCACGAACTCGTCCAGCCCGGCGGTGGGCCGGTACCGGTCGCGGCCCAGGTCGAGGACCTGCCCCGACAGGGGGTCGGTGATGATCCGCCGCAATACCGTGTCCGGGCCGGACGCGATGTGCCGGGCCAGTGAGGCCGGGATGTGCCCGTGCCCGGCCAGCTCGGCCGGGTCCTCGTTCAGTCCCAGGTAGGTGTTGAGGTCCATGTAGAGGAACACCTCGCACCGCTCGGTCTTGCCGCCCTGGCCGCCCAGCAGAAGGTCGAGGGCGACGTCGGCGCGGAGCTGATCCAGGGTGCGGGTCTCGTCGCCGGTGTTGAGGGCGCGTGCCTCTCGGTCGATCCGGGTGTAGGCGGCGGTGACTTTCTCGACGGGGCCGTCTTCGATCTCGATCGAGGCGACCCCGGTCTCGCCGTGCCGGATCGACAACCGGCGCCCGGCGCGGTGCCGCTCCGCGCGTCGGGCGGCGCCGTCACGGTCGGCCATCACCGCCGCATGGTTGGCCGCTTTCCGGATCTGGTCGGAGTTCCGGCCGGGCAGCCGGTCTTCCAGCACCGCGTCCACCGCACGCGCGTCGTCGTCGGACAGCCACGCGGTGACGGTGGCGACTTTCATCGCCCCGTAGCCGCCCACCTGTCCGCGGTCCAGCAGCCCCAGTGTTCGGGGCAGGCGGGTGGTCAACGCCGCCGCCGTCGACACCAGACCGGCCGCGTGACCATCCACAACGGACAGCGCGAACGCGACCTCCTGCACCACACTCGACACCCCGCCACGGTGCCGGTTCAGCTGCGCGAGCGCACGGAACCGGACCGCCTCCAACCGTGCGATCCCTTCCGATGCCGCGACAGCGGCGTCGACAGCATCGCCGTCNTCCGATCTGGGCCGGATGACCCGGCCCGCGCCACCGTCCCGGCTCAGCCGAGCAGCGCGCGCATCTCGGTGATCTCGGCCTGCTGACCGTCGATCACCTTCTGCGCCAACGCCTTCACCTCGGCGTTGCTGCCCTGCTGCAAGGCGGTCTTCGCCATCTCGAGCGCACCTTCGTGATGTTTGACCATCATTTCGAGCCACTGCTTGTCGAACGCGGCGTCCTTGGCTTTGCCGAGTTTCGCGAGATCGTCCTCGGTCATCATGCCGGACGCCGAGCCGTGTCCGGAGTGCTCGCCCGACGGCGCGACTCCCCAGCCTTTCAGCAACCCGGTCAGCTGCTGGATCTCCGGATCCTGCGCCTTCTGGATCCGCGCGGCGAGATCGACGACCTTCGCGTTCTTGGTGCGGCCGTCGACGAGTTTCGCCATCGCGAGCGCCTGTTCGTGGTGCGGGATCATCCCTTGCGCGAACGTGACGTCGGCCTGATTGTGGCCGGTCTGCTGGGGATCCGGCGCCTTCACCGTGGACATGCCGTGTCCGGTGGAAGCGGTGTCGGAGCTGGCACAGCCGGTGAGCACGGCGAAGGAGGCCAGGGCGGCGAGCGCGGCCCCGACCAGTTTCCTGCTGGTCATGGTTCTTCCTCTGATCGGTTTCGGGCAGGGCGGACGAACCCGCCTGTCACACCCGCAACACGCAAAGAAGCGACAATCTTTCGGGTACCGGTCTCCAGCGCGGCGGATCACGGCCCGACGCCGAGCCGCCGCGCGGGCGCGACTTCCAGGTCGCCACCGTCCGTCCATTCCGGATGAGCAGCCAGGAGACGATCAGGAGCACGGCCGCGGCGAGTATCGCGAGACACAGGTGCAGTCCACTGTGTCCACCGTCGTCGTGCGAAGACGTGTCCGCGCAGCACGGATCCGCCATCGCGACGGCGGAGTGCCCCGCGTCGTGGCCGGACTCGGCGACGACGTGGTGCATACCCACCAGACCCAGCGCCACCACGCACAACAACAGCCACCGCAGGGCGGCCGGGTACGAGGTCTGGGTCACGGCTCCACCGTAGCCGGATTCGGCGCGCCGCCGGACGGTGGGGTTTCCCGCCGGAAGCAGTGCCGGGAGCCTTCCCTGCGTATCTGCGTGCCTGCGCAGGCCAGGAGGCGACACCGGGCCAGTGCACGCCCGTGAGATCGTCAGCGGGTGACGCTGTCCGACGACGACCTCCGTGCCGTCCGCGCCCACGCGCAATTGCTGACCGCGCCGGCCGCGGACGTGCTCGCCGTGGTCGGCTCCGTCGCCGCGGTCCAGGCACAGTCGACGCTCGCTGCCCGCCTCGCGATCCGGGTCCGGAGCCGGGGTCTGACCGCTCCGGACATCGAGGCGTCCCACGCGGTCACGCGCACCTGGCTGATGCGCAAGACGCTCCATCTCGTGCCGACAGCGGATCTCCGGTGGCTGAACCGGCTGTTCGGCCCGCGCAACGCCCAGGCGGGGCAGGGACGGCGCAGGCAACTGGATCTCACCGACGAACTCTGCGAACGCGCGCTCGGGAAACTCCAGGATCTCCTGCCGGGCAAGGCACTCACTCGGCGGGAGATCCTGGACGGCCTGGCCGCCGAGGGCATCGAGCTCGACGCGAAATCTCAGGCACCGGCCCATCTCCTGGCGTACGCGGCCAACCGCGGACTGCTGTGCCGAGGCCACGACGCCGGGACGGAGCCGACGTACGTGCTCCTCGACGAACGGGTCACCGAGAGCCGCACGCCGGACGAACCGCATACGGAACTCGCCCACCGCTACCTGACCGCCTATGGCGTCGCGACCGCCGAGGACTTCAGCGCTTGGTCCGGGCTCCCGATCGGCCTCTGCCGCAAGGCTTTCACCGCGCTGGACCTCGTTCCCGTCGGCAAACGCTTCGCCCTCTCGGAGACCGAGCTGTCCGCTCCCCCGTGCCCCCCGCGCCTGCTCGGCGCTTTCGACACGTACCTGCTGGGCTACCGCGACCGCGATCTGCTCCTCGACCCGGCCGAGGCGAAACGCGTCAACTCCGGCGGCGGGATGATCGCGCCGACCGTGCTGATCGACGGCCGGACCGCCGGAACGTGGCACACCAAGCGGACCGCGAAGCTGACGAAGGTCGTCGTGGAGCCCTTCGCCACGCTCCCGCGGTCCGCCATCGCCGGCCTGGAGTCCGAAGTGGACGATTACGGCCGCTTCCTCGGGGAGACGGCCGTGCTCGTCAGTTGAGGGACCGGAAGAACTCCCGCACGTCCGCGACCAGGATCTCGGGTTCTTCCAACGCCGCGAAGTGCCCGCCGCGATCGACGTCGGTCCACCGCACGATCGTGTGGGCGTCCTCGGCGTACCGCCGGATCCCGACGTCGTGCGCGAAGATCAGCGCCGCCGTCGGCACGCCGGAGTTCTTCTCGACGGCTCCCCAGGTCTCCGCCTGCGCGTAGCCGACGTACGCGGACGAAGCCGCCGTGCCGGTGAGCCAGGTGAACATCACGTTGGTCAGCAACCGGTCCTTGCCGATGATCTCTTCCGGCAACGTCGGGCGCGGATGCGTCCACTCACGGAACTTGTCCATGATCCAGGCCAGCTGCGCGACCGGGGAGTCCACGAGTCCGTAGCCGAGCGTCTGCGGCCGCGTCGACTGGATCGCGATGTAGCCGAACTCCTCCTGCATGAAGGCCCCGATCCGCTTGACGCGATCGCGTTCGACGTCGGTGAGCGAGGCGAGTTCCCCCTCCGGCATGGACATCGGCGGCATCGGGGTCAACCCGCCGTTGACGTGCACACCGATCACCTTGTCCGGCGCGGACCTGGCCACCTCCGGTGACACGGAAGCGCCGAGGTCGCCGCCCTGCACGCCGTAGCGTTCGTACCCGAGCCGTCGCATCAGTTCCGCCCATGCCCGGCCGATCCGCGGCATGGTCCAGCCGGAATCCGAGACAGGGCCGGAAAAACCGAAACCGGGCAGCGACGGGATCACGAGGTGGAACGCGTCCGCCGGGTCGCCGCCGTACGCCTTCGGATCCGTGAGCGGGCCGATGACGTCGAGGAACTCCACCACCGAACCCGGCCAGCCGTGCGTGAGGATCAGCGGTGTCGCGCCGGCTTCGGTCGAGCGGACGTGCAGGAAGTGGATCCGCTGGCCGTCGATGACCGTGGTGAACTGCGGATGGCGGTTGATCTCCCGTTCGGCGGCACGCCAGTCGTAGCCGTCGCGCCAGTATTCGGCGAGTCCGCGCAGCCACGCCACCGGCACTCCGGTGTCCCAGCCGTCGCCGGGAAGCGGAGCGGGCCAGCGCGCGCTGTCGAGCTTCGCGTGCAGCTCGTCCAGCTGCTCCTGCGGGATGTCGAGGCGGAAGGGGCGGATCTCGGTGTTTTCCATGAAGCCCACGTTACGAGGCATTGCGGACAGTTTCGGTCCTCAATCAAGGGCGCATCTCAGGTACGGGAAGATGCGCTCGTGACGGACAAGTACTTGGCCTACGGCAGGCTCATCCGCGACGGGAAGATCCTGTTCATCCGGCGGCGGCCGGGGTCCTTCCTGGGCGGCCGCTGGGAATTGCCGGGCGGGACCGTCGAGCCGGGCGAGCGGCCCGACGAGACCGTGGTCCGCGAGTTCGCCGAGGAGACCGGGCTGGCCGTCCACGTGACCGGCGAACGCGGCACCCACAGCTGGGACGACGTCGCGGGCAGGCCGATGCGGATCCACGCCACGGTGTACGCGCTTTCCGAAGAGACCGCGGGCGAGGTCGTGCTCGATCCCGGGGAACACGACGCTTTCACCTGGTACACCCGCGAAGAGGCAGCGGGACTCGAACTCGCCGATCACTTCCGGCGAGCGCTCGAAGGCTGATGCCGGGACCCGTCCCGGCCGGCCTTTTCTATGCTCCTGGCATGCTCCGACGCCTTTTGCCGGCTCTGGCAGCGCTCGCTGTAGTGGCGGGCTGCGGTTCGAACTCACCCGAGCCGCCGAAGCCCGCGGACGGCGGCGACCTCGACGCCTGCTCCGACGGCGTCTGCGAGGTCGGCGCGCCGCCGGGCGGCAGGATGACGTTTCCCGAGGAGACGAGGGTCGAGTCCCTGACCGTCCGATCCGTCGAGGAGAGCACGGTCGTCCTGGTCGCCCGCGGCATCGGCTCCCGGAGCGGCGGCACCTGCACCGGCAAGAGGTGCGAGGCGTCGGCCAGCGGTCTCGACTTCACGGCCACCCTCGGGCCGGACAGCACCGTCACCTACAACGACCTCTCCATCGACCTGCTCGGCGTGAGCGACGGCGCCGCCATCCTCCGGATCAAACCGCTGTGACCTTCGCTCCGCCCGGCGAAGCAGCTCACTGACTGGCACGGCGACGAGGCGACGCGGAGTATCCGGTACGGCGCGATGTTCAGTCCACATGCGACGGTCACTGTGGACGGGGTCGTGGCCGCCCGGATGTCATGAAAGGGTCGTTCAGGACACTTTTCGTCTTGAACGACCCTTTCATGACATCCGGGCGCCGCGGGACGCCGGGAAACTGTCGTACCCCGGTGGTCTCCTCTACACAGGCGACAGCGGACCCGGCCGGGTCCGCGCGCGGACCCGAGGAGGAAAGCCCCATGGCCGGAGAAACGGTGCTCACGGTGATCGGCAACCTGACGACCGACCCGGAGCTGAAGTTCACCCCGTCCGGAGCGGCGGTCGCGAACTTCACGGTCGCGTCGACACCACGCGTCCTGGACCGCGCGAGCGGGGAATGGCGCGACGGAGACCCGCTGTTCCTGCGCTGCGCACTGTGGAAGCAGGCCGCGGAGAACCTGGCCGAATCCCTCACCAGAGGGACGAGGGTCATCGTGCAGGGCAGGCTGAAACAGCGATCGTTCGAAACCAAGGAAGGCGAGAAGCGCACGGTGGTGGAGCTCGACGTCGACGAGATCGGCCCGTCGCTGCGGTATGCCACGGCGAAGGTGAACAAGGCGGGCCGGAGTTCGGGCGGCACGCCGTCGGACGGGGCCTGGGAGCGAACGCCGGTGCCCGCCGGAAACCCGGAGCCGCCCTTCTGACCCGGCGGTTCCCCTCTCGGGAGGGAGCGATCTCCCTCCCGGGCGCCATGCGGCCGCGAACCTCCGGCTCGGATGCTGGAGGTCGTGAACACGACCACGATCGTCACGGAACTCGGCCTGGACCCGGTCGTCGAGCGGCACGTGGAGTTCGCCGCCGAACTCCGCACCGGGCTCGCCCGGGTCGAAGAGAGACTTCAGGAGGTGTTGCGCAGCCCCGGTCATCCGGAGCTCACCGAAGCCGCCACCCATCTCGTCCGCGCGGGTGGGAAGAGGCTGCGTCCGTTGATGGCGTTGGCCGCTGCGGCGTTCGGCGACGGGCGAGGCGACGCGATCTCGGCGGCCGCCCTCGTCGAACTCGTGCACGTCGCGACGCTCTATCACGACGACGTCATGGACGAGGCGCCGATGCGGCACGGGGTCACCAGTGCGAACTCCTTGTGGGGCAACAAGAAAGCCGTCCTGATCGGAGACTACGTGCTCGCCTGCGCGGCACGGGTCGGCGCCGGCCTCGGCGACTACGCGCTGCGGTCGCAGGCGAAGACCTTCGGCAGGCTCGTGCGCGGCCAGTTCCTCGAGACGACCTGGCCGTTCGAGGACTGTGGCCGTCACGCGCCATACGAACACCACATCCAGGTGATGGCCGACAAGTCCGCGTCATTGATCGCGATGGCGGGCAGGCTCGGCGCACAGGTATCGGGAGCGGATGAGCGGACCATCGAAACGTTGGGCCAGTACGGCGAACTGATCGGGGTGGCGTTCCAGATCTCCGACGACGTCCTCGACATCTCCGCGTCCACCACCGACCTCGGCAAGTCCGCGGGCACGGACCTCCGTGAAGGCGTCGTCACCTTGCCGATGCTCCACGCGCTCGACGACGAGGGGCCCGGCGCCGCTCGCTTGCGCGAGATCATCGGTCACGGACCGGTTTCCGATCCGGTGGTCCGCCAAGAGGCGCTCGGGCTCCTGCGCGAATCCGCCGGTGTCGTGCGCGCACTCGCCGAAGCGCACGGATACGCCGCCAAGGCGAGGGACCTCGCGCTCGGCCTCCCCGACCGGCCCGCCAGGGCGCTGCTCGCCGGCCTTTCGGCATTCGTCGTCGACCGCGGCGAGTAGGCCCACGGCACCCGTGACCAGGGCTACAGTGGCGGAATGACCACCGAAACCCTGGGAAATGTCGAAGGCCGCGACATCGGCTCCGGAGTCTCGATCATCCGCGAGCGGACCGACGTCGACGGTTCCGGCCCGAGGCTGCACCAGCATCCGTACCGCGAGACGTTCGTCGTCATCCGCGGCCGGGCCAGGTTCACCATCGGGGACACCGAACGCGAAGGAGGGGCGGGTGACGTCCTGGTCGTGCCCGCGGAGACCCCGCACAAGTTCGCCGTGATCGGGCCGGAAATCTACGAAGCCGTCCACATCCACGAGAGCGACCATTTCATCACCGAGTGGCTCGAGTAATTCTGTCGGGCGCAAGAAAACCCTTTCCCGGGCTAGAATCCGACGACGTGCTCGCGGACGGCGGGCACCCGAGGCGACGGGAACCGGGAACTGTGACCGACGTGGCGGGCCGCAGCGGGGACGAGACCCGCACGGTGGACAGGTTCGGCCAACGGCGCGCGCAGCTGGCGAGGTCGGCGCTGGTCACGTTGTCCGAGCTGGGCTACGCGCGCACGAGCCTGCGGGAGATCGCGCAGAACTCCGAGTTCTCCCACGGGGTCCTGCACTACTACTTCCGTGACAAGGCCGAGCTGATCACCTACTGCGTCAAGCAGTACAAGGCCGAATGCGTCACCCGGTACGACCGGATAGTCGAAACCGCGGAAACGGCCGAAGAACTGAGAACGGCCTTCGGTGCCGCGACGGCGGCCACGCTGCGGGAAAACGCGCGGCTGCACCGGCTCTGGTACGACCTGCGCAACCAGAGCCTGTTCGAGAAGCTGTTCCAGGCCGACGTTCTCGCCATCGACGAGACCCTCGAACTGATGATCTGGCGGGTCGTCTCCCGGTACGCGGAACTACTGGGCAAGCCGACGGATTTCTCCCCGTCGACGACGTATGCGCTCTTCGACGGCCTGTTCCAGCAAGGCCTGCTGAAACACCTCGCCGGCCGGGAGGACGCGGCGAGGTGCCTTCAGGATTCGGTGGAGCAGGTACTGGCCCGGCTCTTCACCACTTGATCGTCGGGTACCAGATGACGCCCGTCCGGCCCAGCACGCGCAGATCCCAGTACAGCAGCGTGAACGTGCCGGCGACCAGCAGCGCGGCACCGGTCACCACGGCGATCCTGGTGGGCTTCGCGAGCATCCATCGCTGCAGCCGCCCGCCCGTGCCGTGCGTGAGCAGAAGGAACAACAGCGCCATCACCAGGATGTTGCCGACCGACTGCAGGGCGAAGGCGGCGGCGCCGTAGAACACGTTGTGGCTTTCGGCCGCGCTGCGGAACATCATCCGGAACAGCGGGAACGGCCTGCCGATCAGGAAACCGCCGATGAGCGCGCCCATCAGCACGAGCGGCGTGTGCGGGAACCGGCGGGTGAGCCCGGCGATCGGGTTGCGGACGATACCGACGGAAGCCAGGCCCAGCACGATGAACACGATCCCGATCACGCCGTAGACGATCATCGACTGGATGTTCCGCGGGGTGAGCCCACCGGATGACGAAGCCGTCGAGAACTGCGGCATCCGTGTGCCGACCAGCGCGACGATGACGCCGTACACCACGGAAACCGTCAGCATTCCCGCGGCGATCCAGCCCAGCGGCTTCAGTGTGTCCGTGAACTTCGGCCGCCCGGTGGTTCGTCCGCCGACGAGCGGGGCGACGGCGCCGAAAGCGGCGATGTTGCACGCGGTGAACGTTCCGGCCAGCCCCGAGACGAACGCGAAGAACGTTCCGGCCAGCACTCCGCCGATCGGGGTCGCCTTGGCGTCGTGTCCCAGCAGGGTGTTGGCGACGCTGTCACCGATCACACTGTCCACAAAGGGCGCCGACCAGACCACGGTCAGCGCGAATCCCGCCAGGACGGACCAGAGGACCACCCGCCATCGGTGTTCCGGATACGGTCCGGAACCGAGGAAACTCGCCTGCGGTGAGACGGGAACGTGTTCGGTGACGGACATTCGGTGCCTCCAGCGGCCGATGGCTTCCCCTGATCCCATCGTTGTTCCGCCATCGGGAGGAAGCCACCTCCAAAGTGCCGATCTTGTCTTGGTCCGACCGGCTCCGGGCAACCCGGATTCACCGGTCCGGCGGGTGCCGCCGAAACGCCCGATCCGCTAGGCGCCGAGTAGCTCCGAAAAGGTGAAAGCTCCGGAATCTCGTGGGATCATCATCGGAGGTGTACGGCAGCATGGCCACCCGATCCGGCCTTGACCGGCCACTGACCCTGCGGAGGGCGATGGACTTCGACGAGGTCGCGGACGAGCTCTACGCCGGCGATCCGGCCGAGTTCGTGTCGGTGCGCAACCAACGGGCGAAAGAGGCCAAGGCAGCGGGGGACCCCGCCTTGGCCGAGCGCATCCGCGCCCTGCGGAAGCCCACGCTCGCGGCCTCGATCCTCAACCGCCGGGCCGGCTCCCCTGAGCTGGCGGAACTGGCCAGGCTCGGTGACGATCTGCGCAAGGCGCATTCGGCGCTGGCAGGCGAGGATCTGCGCAAACTCGCCCGGCGGCGGCAGGAGCTGGTGAACCGGATCCTGCGGGACGAACGTTCGATGAGCGAGCCGGTCGCCCGTGAGGTCGAAGCCACCCTCGAAGCCGTCGTGGCCGATCCCGAGGTCGCGGCGCTCGCACTCGCCGGGCGGCTGAGCAGCGGGGCGGACAGCACGGGTGACCAGTGGCTGACCAGCGGGTTCACCCCGCAACCGAAGCGGAAGCCCGCGCCGGAGCGGGAGAAACCGGCCACCGTGTCGCATTTGGACGATCGGCGGAAGGCGAAGCGGCAAGCCGCCGAGAAGGCCGAGCAGGAGCGGATCGACAAGGCCCGCGAGGAGGCCGAACGCGAACAGAAGCGGGTGGCGGAGTTCAACCGGCTCCGGCGCGAGGCCGCCGAGCTCGCGAAGGCCTGCAAACAGGCCGAGATCGACGTGGCGCGCGCCGAACGCCGGGCGGAGAAGGCCACGGAGAGGGCGAACGACCTCCGGCGGCGGCTCGCCGACGCCGAACTCGAGGAAGAAACGGCGAACGAGGAGACCACGGCCGCGCAGACCGTCTTGGACGATCTGCGCGCCGAAGCCGAGCGGATCGACGAAGCCCTCGAGCAGTTCTAAGCAGGCTGCCGGCCACGAACCCGCGTGGCGGTCACCCGGCGTCCGTACGGGGTCTTGCCGCCCGGCTTGAACACCGACAGCACGGTCATGATCACGTACATCGTCGTGGACACGATGATCGGGTAGAACCCGTCCACGCGCCGCCCCGCCTCCACGAACACACCATCCAAAGTGGACTCTGCGGCGGCCGCCAGTTCCCGGATGCCCGGAAGCAGCGAGAAGAGCGTCAGCCCGGCGGCGATCAGGGTCAGGACCAGTTTGATCGCGACCCACTTGTACCGGATCAGGCCCCATTTCGTGCCGAGGCCGAGCACGATCCCGCTGACCAGGGCGGTCATGCTGACCGGCAGCAGGAGATAGCCACCGATCTGCTCCATCATCAGGATGGCCGCGTGCTGGCGGCGGGGGTCGTCGGTGAACACGGAGGTGATGGTCAGGACCGCGTTCACCATGGTGATCCCGAGCCAGCCGAGTGACGAAACGACATGGACGACGAGGACGAGTTTCCGCCACCGCGGGGTGAGCGTCATCGGCGGTCGCCGCACTGTGGAAGTACTCATGCGACCAGTGTTTCCGCGGGCGGCGTTCCCGTCGTCCGTCGTGGAGCGGCACCTCGCCTACGTATCGCGGAGTACGAGCCCTCGGACGTACGCCGCCTGCCCGGCGTGCTGGAGATCGTCGGAAAGCACGCTGACCAGGCGAACCCCGAGAGTGACGGGCGGATCCCATGCCTCGTCGACGATACGGTCGAGGTCGGCTTCGCCGAGTCCGGCGGCCCATGCCGTCGTCGCTTCGTGCACCGCGTCGTAGTAGCCGGTCAGCAGGTCGGCGGAGCCGGCACGAACGGCCTCGACGTCCTCGGGGCGATGTCCGTATCCGATGTCCGACGCCGGGAAAGGCAGCGAGAAGCGGCCCATCCAGTCCTGCGCGGTCCAGATCTGCTCGGTACCCATCAGGTCGGCGACGTGATCGTCCTGCACCCGGGTCAGATGCCAGACCAGCCAGGCGATCGTGTTCGCACCCGGCGCCGGGCTCGCGGTCAACTGGTCGGCGCTCAACCCCTCGACGGCGTCGTGCACGACCTCTTGGACGCGGCCGAACCCGTCGGCCACCACTTCGGCCAGTTTCATCGAATCCCCTTCCTGCGTCCCCGCCCACGATGCCACCGCAAGGTGACCCCTGCCTTACAACCTTGACTTATATAAGCCCACGCCGTGATAGTTGCCGGATGCACGCGTTCGACGTCCTCGGGGACCCGGTGCGCCGCCGGATCCTGGAACTGCTGGCGGGCGGGGAACAGAGTTCCGGCGACGTGACCACGGTGGTCCGCGCCGAGTTCGGGATCTCGCAACCCGCGGTCTCCCAGCATCTGCGCGTCCTGCGCGAGAACGGCTTCACCACTGTCCGCGCCGAGGGCGCGCGACGGCTGTACTCGGTCGATCCGGGCCCGCTCAAGGAGATCGACGGCTGGCTGGACCAGTACCGGCGGTTCTGGACCGGTCCGCTCGACGCGCTCGCCACCGAGATCGCGCGCGGCCGCCGTGAACGCCGGAAGGCCGCCGAAGACGGCGACTAGGGTCGGCCCCATGCGCAAGGGGTGGGGGCGTGCCGCCGTGATCGCCGTAGCGAGTGTCGTCATCGTGCTGGGGCTCGTTTTCGCGGTCACGGTGCGTGGCGGGCAGGACAAGGGAGCGCAGTGGTACCCGGCGGCCCCGCCGACGACACCACGTACGCCGTCCTACTCGACCGCCGCGCCCGCGCCCACGACCCGGCCGACGCTCACCGTCGACAGCGGCTGCCGCCTGGGACAGGGCCCGGCCGCGCTCGATCCGGTCCCCGAGGCGACCACCCGCCGGGTGAACGCCGCCTGGGAGCGCGTCGAGCGGTGGCTCAAGGCCCACGCGCCGACGACGGCGGCGAGCCTCCGCCCGCCCGCGACGCTCGCACGGATCGCCCAGGCACAACGGGAGACCGGCATCCCCTTGCCCGCCGAACTCGTCGCCTTCCTGCTTCGGCACGACGGCGTTTCGGGCATCGGCGAAAGTTTCGCCCTGCCCCCGTTCCACCACCTCGCTTCCACCGAAACCATCGCGAGCCAAGCGAAGGTCATGTGCGACGTGCTGATCTCGAGCGGGCTGGACGACAACGTCGGCCACTGGTGGCACGGGCGGTTCCTGCCCGTCGCCGTCGACGGCGGTGGCGACGGGCTCTTCCTCGACCAGCGCACCGGCACCGGGCGGCTCGGCGACTGGAACCACGAGGGTTCGGTGAGCTTCGATCACCGGCCCGCGACCCTGACCGGACTGCTGGAGCAGACCGCGACCGCGCTCGAGACCGGCGGGCCCGTCGACGGCGGCTACCGGCCGGTCGTCACCGGAAACCGGGCGCTGGACTGGGAGTTCCCGCGCTGAGGTGCGCGGGCGCGTCGACTGTCGGACCCCGCCCCTAGAATCGTCCGGGTGGCAGTCCCCGACATCGGTACCTCGGAAGCCCTCGAAACGCTGAACCGCGTCTTCGGCTACGACGACTTCCGCGGCGACCAGCACGCCATCGTCGAACACGTCATCGCAGGCGGTGACGCGCTCGTCCTCATGCCCACCGGCGGCGGCAAGTCGCTGTGTTACCAGATCCCGGCGCTGGTGCGGCCGGGCGTCGGCGTGGTGATCTCCCCCTTGATCGCGCTGATGCAGGACCAGGTCGACGCGCTGCGCAACCTCGGCGTCCGCGCGGGTTTCCTCAACTCGACACAGGACTACGCCGAGCGGAACAGGGTCGAGGCCGCGTTCGTCGCCGGCGAGCTGGACCTGCTGTACCTGGCACCCGAGCGGCTCTCGGTGGAGTCGACGGTGCGGCTGCTCGACCGCGGCAAGATCTCGCTGTTCGCGATCGACGAGGCGCACTGCGTCTCCCAGTGGGGTCACGACTTCCGCCCCGACTACCTGATGCTGTCCGCGGTGCACGAGCGCTGGCCGGACGTGCCGAGGATCGCGCTCACCGCCACCGCCACCAAGGCGACGCACGCCGAGATCGCGTCCCGGCTCAACCTGGAGGACGCGCGGCATTTCGTCGCGAGCTTCGACCGGCCGAACATCCAGTACCGGATCGTCGGCAAGAACTCGCCGCAGCGGCAGCTGCTGGAGCTGCTGCGCACCGAGCACAAGGGTGACGCGGGGATCGTCTACTGCCTGTCGCGGAACTCGGTCGAGAAGACCGCGGATTTCCTGGTGGAGAACGGGATTCCGGCGGTGCCGTATCACGCCGGGCTGGACGCGCGGACCCGCGCGAAGCACCAGTCGCGGTTCCTGCGCGAGGACGGGCTGATCGTCGTCGCGACGATCGCGTTCGGCATGGGTATCGACAAGCCCGACGTACGGTTCGTCGCGCATCTGGACCTGCCGAAGTCCGTCGAGGGCTACTACCAGGAGACCGGCCGCGCGGGCCGTGACGGGCTGCCGTCGACGGCGTGGCTGGCGTACGGCCTCCAGGATGTCGTCCAGCAACGCAAGATGATCGACATGTCGGAGGGGTCCGACGCGCACAAGCGGCAGCTGAGCGCCCACCTCAACGCGATGCTGGCGCTGTGCGAAACGGTCGAATGCCGTCGTGTGCAGGTGCTGAACTATTTCGGGCAGCGGAGCGAGCCCTGCGGCAACTGCGACACCTGCCTGGCGCCGCCGGAGACCTGGGACGGCACGATCCCGGCGCAGAAGATCCTGTCGACCATCGTCCGGCTGCAGAACGAGCGGCGCCAGAAGTTCGGCGCGGGGCAGATCATCGACATCCTGCTCGGCAAGTCGACGCCGAAGGTGACCCAGCACCGGCACGATTCCCTGAAGGTCTTCGGGATCGGCACGGAGCTGAAGGAGCCCGAGTGGCGGGCCGTGGTGCGGCAGCTGCTTGCGCAGGGGCTCGCGGCGGTCGAGGGCGACTACGGCTCGCTCGTGCTGACCGAGGGCAGTGCCGAGGTGCTGAACGGGGAGCGGAAGGTCCAGCTGCGGCGCGAGCCGGAGCGGGTGGCGAAGGCCGCGGCCCGGTCCAGCGCGAAGAAGGCCGCGGCCGCCGACATGCCGGCCGAGGCGGCGCCGGTGTTCGAGCTGCTGCGGTCGTGGCGGGCCGCGGCGGCGAAGGAGCA
The DNA here is from genome assembly GCF_037997115.1 of Amycolatopsis coloradensis. Lineage (NCBI taxonomy): Bacteria > Bacillati > Actinomycetota > Actinomycetes > Pseudonocardiales > Pseudonocardiaceae > Amycolatopsis > Amycolatopsis coloradensis. The sequence goes on along the minus strand of NZ_CP150484.1, from coordinate 3,606,879 downwards.
GGGAGTGCCCGCGTACGTGATCTTCCACGACGCGACCCTGCGCCAGATCGCCACCAAACGGCCCACCACGCTGCAGGAGCTGGGTACCGTCAGCGGGGTCGGCGAGAACAAGCTCGCCAAATACGGCGAGCAGATCCTCGAGACGCTCGCTGAAGCTTAGGGCTGGTAGGGGCGTCGCGGCCGCCCGGTCATCCCGTCGACCTTGCGCACCGCGCCGTCGATCTGGCTGTGGTACTTGCCCTTGGTCTTGTGGTCGACGAAGGTCGCGGCCTTGTTCACGACCTTGGAGACCTTCTCGGGGTTCTTCCGCACGTAGGCGCGCACGGCCCCGGCGGTGCCGGCCAGGGCGGTCAACTTCCGCAGTAGAGGCACTGTGGTCCCTTTCCTCGGGGTCGTCTGGTGTCCTGCTCAACGACCGGTGGTGCCCCGGGGGTTCCCCGCGGCGAGCCGAATCACTCATTTCGGATATCCGGCCGCCGGAAAACCGGGCGCGAGACGAGGGCCGTGACCGCTAACTTGGTGCTCATGCGGGATCTTTCTCTGCTGCCCAAGGCGCATCTGCACGTCCACCTGGAAAGCACCATCCGGCCGGACACGCTCCGTGACCTCGGCGAGGCGAACGGCGTCGCGGTACCCGCGGAACAACCCGTGTTCGACGGCTTCCGTGCGTTCGGTGACTACAACGGGCTGCTGCGGTCCTGCCTGCGGAGGCCCGAGGACTTCGAACGGGTGGCGCGCGAGTTCTGCGAAGACCAGGTCGCGGACGGCGTCCGCTACGCCGAGGTCACCTTCACGGCGGCTTCGCACGGCGAACGACTGGGAGAGCCGGACATGCCGCTGGCGTCCGTCCTCAAAGGACTCTCGGTGGGGGCGGCCGAGTACGGGCTCCACTGGCGGGTGCTGCTGGACCACTCGCGCCGCCGGTCGGTCGAACGCGCCCGGCTCACCCTCGGCCTGGCACGCCGGTACGCGCCGGACGGGGTGTTCGCGATCGGGCTCGCCGGGGAGGAGAAGTACCCGCTCGCGCCGTTCGCCGGGATCTGCGACGAGGCCGAGGAGGCGGGGCTGCACCTGATCCACCACGCGGGCGAGGACGCCGGCCCGGCGAGCATCCGCGAGGCCCTGGAGGTCGGTCACAGCGAACGGATCGGCCACGGCATCCGGATCCTGGAGGACGTCGCGCTGGTCGCCGAGGTGCGGGAACGCGGTATCGCGCTGGAGGTCTGCCCGTCGTCGAACGTGACGCTCGGGCTGGTTCCCGCGTTCGAGGAGCACCCGCTCCCCCGGCTGGTCGACGCCGGGCTCGTGGTCACGCTCAGCACCGATGTCCCTTCGGTCACCGGGACGACGCTGACCGACGAGTTCCTGCGCACTCGCGAGGCGTTCGCCTACGACGACCTCGCGCTCGCGGGCCTCGCCAGGGCGTCCGTCGACGCGTCCTTCGCATCCGCCGAACTCAAACGTTCGATCCACCAAGAGATCGACGCCTGGCTGGCCTGACGCCGCACACCTGGGCACCCGCGGCGTCGATGAAGGCATCGAGCGCCCGCTGGCACCGCTCTTCGTGACCGGCCAGTTCGGCATGGTCGGCCGCGGCGCCGAGAACGTCGGATTCGGTGAACGCGGCGCGCAGATCCTCGGCGTCAGGGGCGGCACGCCGGCGCAGAAGCCAGAGACTGACGGCACCACGGCGGAGCCGGTGATCGCGCCAGCGAAGTCGGCACAGGCTTCCGTCCGGTCCTGGCGAAGCCGTTCTTCGCGGGTGAATCGCTCGGTGCGAGCGGTGTTGAGCCGCTGGAACAAGAAGGTCGACGTCGAGCCGAGCAGGGTCCCGGCCACGGCGATGAGGCTGGTGAGCCACGCGTTCCTCCGGCGGAGTCTGCCATGCCGGGGAACGCCTCGTGCCCGGTGAGGACATCGGGCACGAGGCGTCCGGGTCAGCCGGTCGGGAAGTCGTCCGGCGTGCGGATGCGGTCCCGCACCCAGACACCGGCGGGCTTCAGCATCGAAGTGCCGGTGAAGGAGTTCCCGGCGCAGGTTCCGGTCTTGAACACGGCACCGGAGCGGAAGTCGTCGGAGAAGTTCCAGTTCGTCCAGCCGATCTTCTTGGCGGCCAGCAGATCCAGGTACTTCTGCGAGTACGTGAAGTCGTTCCCGCCGTCACCCGTGTAGGTCTGGGTGCCGAATTCCGTGACGAACACCGGGAGCCGGTCGGCCGTCCGCGCCAGGGCGTCGTAGTGCTCGTCCTGGTGCGACGCCGCGTAGAAGTGGAACGTGTACATGATGTTGGTGGCGTTGACCGGGTTGTTCAGGATGTCGGTCTCGTCGCGCTGGTCGGAGATGCCGAAGGTCGACCAGCCGTGCGTCCCGAGGAAGACGACGCTGTCGGGGTCCTGGGCACGGATCACCGGGATGACCTCTTCGGCGTACCGCTTCACGTCCGCCCAGCTGACGCCGTTCGGTTCGTTCGCGACGTCGTAGATGATGTTGACCTTGTCCTTGTGCCGCTGGGCGATCTCGGTGAAGAACGTCTTCGCGAGATGCGTGTTCGCGTTCGGGTCGCCCGGGTCGAGCTGATGCCAGTCGACGAGGACGTACATGCCGCGTTTCGTCGCCTCTTCGATGTAGTTGTGCATCATGTCGGTGAACTTGCGCGGGTTGCTCTCGTAGCCGTCGTCCTGGATGTACATGGCGACGCGCAGGATGTCGGCCTTCCAGTCGTTGGCCAGCGCGTCCAGCGAGGCGGTCTTCACGCATTGGCTGTACCACTGGATCCCGTGCGTGCTCATCCCCCGCAGCTGGATGGGCTTGCCGTACTGGTTGCACAGTTTGACGCCGCAGACGTGGAGCTTTCCGTTGATGGACACCGGTGTCCCGGTACCGCACGCCGGCGTGGTGGCGGAGACGGTGGCGCTCGGCGCGGACGTGTTCCCCGCCGCGTCGTAGGCGACCACCGTGAACGAGTAGGCCGTCGACGCGGCGAGACCGGTCACCGTCGCGGGCGGATTCGCCGTCGTGGCAACGGTTTGCCCGTTCCGCAGGACGCGGTACCCGGCGACGCTGACGTTGTCGGACGACGCCTGCCAGGTCAGGGTCACGCTGCCACAGCTCACGTTCGACGTGGTGGGCGAGCCCGGCGCTGACGGCGCTTCGGTGTCGTTGGAACCGCCGTCGGCCTCGACCGACAGCGAGTCCGCGTTGGGACCGCCGTTCGCCGTGACGGCGGTGGTGCGGATCTTGTTGGCGCCCGCGGCGAGGTTCACCGTCGTGGTGACGGTGCGCCAGGTCGTCCACGCGCCGGTGCCGGCGAACCCGAGGTCGTCGACGGCGATCGCGCCGTTGACCGTGATGTCGAGCGGGCGGTTGGCGGTGGTGCCGTTGGCGTAGCGGAAGGTCAGCGTGTGCTGTCCGGCCTGCGCCGCGTTGACGGTGTACTCGACGTAGCTACCGGTGACGTTGTCGTAGTTGACGAAGCCGGATCCGGTGAAGCCCGTGTGGTTGGATTCGACCACGCCGCGCGAGATCGTCGCGTTCTCGGCTTCATAGCGGACTGGAGCCGCGGAAACGGCCTGGGCGGAGATCGGGACCGAGGCGGCCGTGAGCACCGTGACCAGCGCCGCCCGCCATCTTGGGCGTACCACTTTGTGCCTCCTTCAGAAGCGTCGTTGCGTTCCGTGAAGCAGGGGCGCGGCGTGCCCTTGTTAAGAAACCTTCCTAACGCGGACTAGTCTCACCATTCGGGTGAAGCGCTGTCAACAGGGCAAAGGGGGCGATCGCACCCCGCAGTTAGTCCTCTACTTGCGGTAGTTGCACGCGCAAGGTCCGCGTTCAGAGGACGAAACGCGGGGGGTGGGCCACACAAGTTCTCCACATTCGTCACGTACCGTGGATCCGGTGACCGCTTCGTCCCCTTCGACGCTGGACCTGCTGGACCAGTGGCAACCGCCGCCCCGCAAGCGCGGCCCGCGCGGCTGTGTGATGCTCGCGCTCCTGGTCGTGGGCGCCTTGGTCGCCGGTGCCGTCTGGGTCGTGATCAGCCTCAACGACCGTGAGCCGGTGCCGGTCAAGCCGGAATTCGTGGTCCCCGCGCTCAAGCCCGCCCCGCGTTCGGCCATCCCAGGCGACGCCGGGCCGCTGCCCGCGGAGCCCGCGAAAGACGCCTGGATCGCGAAGGTGTCGGAGAACACGGACATCCCCTCGCGCACGCTGCGGGCGTACGTGAACGCTGCCGAGAAGACCGTGAAGACCACTCCTCGTTGCGAAATCACCTGGGCGACCATCGCCGGGATCGGCCGGACCGAGTCCCAGCACGCCCGGCACGACGGTTCCCGCGCCGGCGAGGACGGCGTCGTGACGCCGCCGATCATCGGCATCCCGCTCGACGGCTCCCCCGGTGTGCTGGCGGTCGTCGACACGGACAAGGGCGCCCTCGACGGCGACCCGAAGTGGGATCGCGCGGTCGGGCCGATGCAGTTCCTGCCCGCCACCTGGAAGCGGTACGGCGTCCGCGCGAGCGGCGACGGCGCCGCGCCGAACCCGCAGAACATCGACGACGCGGCGATGACGACCGCGCGGTACATGTGCGCGCGGGGCGGCGACCTCGGAGACCCCGCCGGCTGGTGGACCGCGGTGCTGACCTACAACAACTCCACCGCGTACGGGCAGGAAGTGTTCAGCAACGCCGACGCCTACGGCAAGGCCGCGCTCAAACCCTGAACCTCACGAGACCAGACGAGCCACCAGCCGCGTCAGCTGGTGCACGTTCCGGCATTCGTGCATCTCGACGACCTGGGCGTACGCGTGCGCCTCGGAGTCCCCGGTGGACCACAGCGCGGTCCGTTCGGGATTGAGCCAGTACGTATGCCTCGCGGCGGCGGCCATTCCGCGCACCGCCTCCAGGTTCGGGTCGCCGCCGTTGGTCCTGGCGTCCCCGAGGATGAGCAGGGACGTCTTGGGCCCCACGGCGTCCGAGTAGCGCTCGGCGAACTCGCCGAGCGCGTGCCCGTAGTCGCTGTGCCCGTCCCAGCGGGTCAGTTCCGCGTCGGCGAGGATGCGCGCGCCGAGGTCCTCCGGATCGGCGGCACCGGTGTCGACGAGGTGGGTGATCTCGTCGCACGCGTCGATGAACGCGAACACCCGCACCTTGCTGAACTGGTCGCGCAAGGCCTGCACCAGCAGCATGGTGAAGTTCGCGAATCCGGCCACCGAGCCCGACATGTCGCACAGCAGCACGATTTCCGGCCTCCCCGGCCGATGCCGCCGGTACGACGGCCGCATCGGGACGCCACCGGTGGACAGCGAGCGCCGCAGCGTCCGGCGCAGGTCGATCTGCCCGCGCGCGTGCCGCCGTCGCCGGGCGGCCAGCCGAGTGGCGAGTTTGCGCGACAACGGCTGGACGACGCGGCGGAGTTCGGCGAGTTGCGCGCGGCTGGCGAGCAGGAAGTCGACGCGGTCGGCCGCCGGCGGGACGGCGTGCCGCGAAACCCGTTCCCTGCCACGGACTTCCGCCACTCTCCGGCGGGCTTCGGTCCGTACCAGCCCACGGAAGCCTTCGACCCGACGCCGGACGTCGTCGCGGTCCAGCCTGTCGGTGAAATCCTCCTGGCCGCCCGCGCGGATCGCTTCGAGCACGCGGACCACGAGCGTCTGCGGCTGAAGCCGTTCCAGGGTCTGGTGCGCCGACCACCCGCCGGTGCCCGCCGTGCCGCCGTACTCTCCCAGCATGTCGACGGCGAGCCCGGCCAGTTGCGTCAGTTCGGTCTGGTCGTTGGCCGCGAGCGCCGAGGCGAGCCGGTCCCGCAACGTGGTCAGGTCTTCGACGGGGTCCTGCGAGGGCGCGCCGACGCCGAGCGGGAAGTAGATGTCGAACGTCGCGTCGAATACCGCACGCTGGCCGCCGCGCCGGACCAGCGCCGCCGCGAGCCCTTCGCGCATCTGCTCACGGGAGGCCAGGCCCAGTACTTCGAGTGCCGCGGCGGCGTCGACCGTCTCACTGGGACCCGCCGGGATCCCGTGTTCCCGCAACGCTTCGACGAACTCGACGAGTCTGCCCGGCACACCGCTCACGAGTCGAGGACCTTGCCGAGTTCCAGCCGCGCGTCCGCCTTCACGACGTCGTCCTGGTGTTTGAGGATGACGCCGAGACTCGCGCGGACGACGTCCTCGCCGAGACTGTCCGCGCCGAGCGCCAGCAAGGTGCGGGCCCAGTCGATGGTTTCGGCGACCGACGGCGCCTTCCGCAGTTCCATCGCCCGCAGCGCGGTGATCACCTTGACGACGGACGCGGCGAGCGCGTCGTCGACGCCCGGCACCTTGAGCCGCACGATGCGCTGTTCCAGTGCCGCGTCGGGGAAATCGATGTGCAGGAACAGGCAACGCCGTCGCAGCGCCTCGGAAAGCTCGCGGGTCGCGTTGGAGGTCAGTACCACGAACGGCTTGCGGCCGGCGGTGATCGTGCCGAGTTCCGGGACGGTGATCTGGAAGTCGCCGAGCACCTCCAGCAGCAGCCCCTCGATCTCGACGTCGGCCTTGTCGGTCTCGTCGATGAGCAGGACGGTCGGTTCGTCGCCCTTGATCGCCGTCAGCAGCGGCCTGGCCAACAGGAACTCTTCACCGAAGATGTCGTTGCGGGCTTCGTCCCAGGTCTCGTCCTTACCGGCCGTGATCCGGAGAAGCTGCTTCGCGTGGTTCCACTCGTACAGCGCACGCGACTCGTCGACGCCTTCGTAGCACTGCAACCGCACGAGCCGGGAGCCGCTGGCCTGCGCGACCGCCTTCGCCAGCTCGGTCTTGCCCACCCCCGCGGGGCCCTCGATCAGCAACGGCTTGCCGAGGGCGTCCGCGAGGAACACCGTGGTGGCGACGGCCGCGGAGGCCAGGTAGCCGGTGTCGGCGAGCTTCGCCGTCACGTCTTCGACGGATGTGAAGTACCCGGTCCCAGCCACGCGGCCTCCCAGCTCGATCGCCTACCCGGCCGACTCTACGTCGCGGATCCGCTTCGGCAGCAGGAATCCGACCGCGAAGGTGAGCATCACCATCACCGCGACCACCCAAAACGTCCGCTGGGCCGCGCCGGTCGGGTCGGCGGTCCCCGCGTCGAAGAACACCGTGCCCAGCAGCGCGAGCCCCAATGCGCCGCCGACCTGCTGGAGCGACGTCAGCGCACCCGACGCCGATCCGGCCTCAGCCGGTTCCACCCCGGACAGGGCGATCTCGAAGTACGGCCCCATGATCAGCCCGGAGCCGATCCCGACCACCAGCAACGCCGGCGCGATCAGCCACGGACCCGTCTCCGGGCCGAGGAGCAGCAGGAGGGCGACCACACCGGCGGTCATGATCAGCGCGCCGGTGTGCAGCACCTTGCGGCCGTGCTTGCGCACCGCCTGCACCAGGCCCATCCCGACGATCATCCCCAGCGACATCGGCACCCCGGTCAGCCCGGCCTTGAGCGGCGAGAAACCGAGCCCGAGCTGCAGATACAGCGTGAAGACCAGACCGAAACCGGAGAACGCCGCGAAGTAGATCGTCCCGGTCGCCATCCCGGCGAGGAAGCTGCGCTTGCGGAACAGGCTCGGCTCCACCAGCGGATCACCGCCGCGGCCGCTCTTGCGCTTCTCGAACCACGCGAAGACCCCGAACACCACGACCGCGGCGGCCATCATCGCGAACGTCCACAGCGGCCAGCCGTACTCGCGGCCCTGCACCAGCGGGAAGACGATCAGCAGCGCGCCGGTCGTGGCGAGCAGCGCACCGGGGATGTCGAGGGTGAGCGAACCGCCGGGCCGGGATTCGGGGAGGAACTTCAGCGCGGCGAGCACGGCCAGCGCGCCGATCGGGAGGTTGATCAGGAAGATCATCCGCCAGCCGGTGCCGAAGAAATCGGCGTCGACCAGCCAGCCCGCGAGGATCGGGCCACCGACCGCGGCGAGCCCCATCACCGGGCCGAACATGCCGAACGCGGACTGAAGCTCCTTCCCGGTGAACATCTCCTTCATCATGCCGAGGCCCTGCGGGACCATCGCGGCGCCGAACAGGCCCTGCACGACCCGCGCGGTGATGATCATTTCCGGGTTCACCGCGATCGCGCAGAACAGCGAGCCGACGACGAAACCGATCGCACCGATGAGGAACATGCGCTTGCGGCCGAAGATGTCGCCGAGCCGCCCGCCGGTGAGCAGGCCGGACACCATCGCGAGGGTGTAGGCGACGCCGAGCCACTGGATCATCGCCGTGCCGCCACCGAGCGACTCCCGCATGACCGGTCCGGCGATGCTCGTGACCGTCATGTCGAGCAGTTCCATCACCGAGCCGGTCAGGATCACGAACAGCGCGGGCCAGCGCCAGCGGTAGGACTTCTCCACGTTTTCCGTGGTCACACCGCTCGGGGTGTCCAGTGTCATCGTCATGGGACCAACGCTAAAGTCAATTCCGGCCACTTTCTGACCGGAATCGGAGCGAACCTGGATTCATGGCGAATACGAGTGCGCGGATGCTGCGACTGCTGTCGCTGCTGCAGACACACCGCTTCTGGTCGGGGACCGAACTGAGCGACAAACTCGAGGTGAGCGAGCGGACGCTGCGGCGCGACGTCGAGCGGCTGCGCGAGCTGGGTTATCCGGTCAACGCGAGCCGCGGCGTCGCGGGCGGCTATCAGTTGCGATCGGGCACGGTCATGCCGCCGTTGCTGCTGGACGACGAGGAGGCCGTGGCGATCGCGGTCGGCCTGCGGACGGCGGCGAGCGGTTCGGTGGAGGGCATCGAGGAGACCTCGGTCCGGGCGCTGGCGAAGGTCGTCCAGGTGATGCCGCCCCGGCTGCGCAGACGTGTCGACGCGCTCCAGGCGTACACGACGCCGGCGGCCGTCACCGGCCCCCGGGTCAACGCGGCCAGCCTGACGGTGATCGCGCAGGCGTGCCGGGACGACGAGCGGCTGAAGTTCGATTACGCGGCACGCGGCGGCGAGGAGTCCGCGCGGCTGGTCGAACCGCACCGGCTCGTCTCGCTCGGACGGCGCTGGTATCTGGTGGCGTGGGACCTCGACCGGGTGGATTGGCGCACGTTCCGTGTCGACCGGCTCAGCGATCCGCGCACGACCGGCGCGCGCTACCGGCCGCGCGAGATCCCCGGCGGCGACGCGGTCAAGTTCGTCGAAGCCCAGATCAAGGCCAGGCCGACCACGTACGAACTGGTGGTCCGGGTCGACGCGCCGAAGGACCGGGTCGAATCGGCGGTGCGGTACCTCGGCGGCGCGCTCGAAGCGATCGACGAGATGTCCTGCCGTCTGACGATGAACGTCGACACCTTCGACTGGCCCGTCCTGATCCTCGCCGCCATCGGCGCGCCCTTCGAGGTCGAGAGCCCTTCGGCGTTCAAAGATCACCTCGGCGCCGTCGCCACCCTCTTCTCCCGCGCTTCCGGCGACTAGCATCGGCCCGGTGAGCACCTATGTCGCGGCCGAGGGCCGATACGAGAGCATCCCTTACCGCCGCACCGGGCGCAGCGGCCTGAAGCTGCCTGCGATCTCGCTGGGCCTGTGGCACAACTTCGGCGACGACAAGCCACTGGGCACCCAGCGGGACATCGCGCGGCGCGCGTTCGACCTGGGCATCACCCATTTCGACCTCGCCAACAACTACGGCCCGCCCTACGGTTCGGCCGAGCAGAACTTCGGCAGGCTGCTGGCTTCGGACTTCAAGCCCTACCGTGACGAACTGGTCGTCTCGACCAAGGCGGGCTACGACATGTGGCCCGGCCCGTACGGCGAATGGGGCTCGCGCAAGTACCTGCTGTCCTCTTTGGACCAGTCGCTCGGCAGGATGGGCCTGGACTACGTCGACATCTTCTACTCGCACCGTTTCGACCCCGAGACGCCGCTCGAGGAGACGGTCGGCGCGCTCGACACCGCCGTCCGCTCCGGACGCGCGCTGTACGTCGGCATCTCGTCGTACTCGTCGGAGAAGACCGCCGAGGCCGCGCGACTTCTGCGCGAGCTGGGCACCCCGCTGCTCATCCACCAGCCGTCGTACTCGATGTTCAACCGCTGGCTCGAAGGCGACAAGCTGCTCGACACGCTCGAAGCGGAAGGCGCGGGCTGCATCGCCTTCTCGCCGCTGGCGCAGGGACTGCTGACCAGCCGCTACCTCGACGGCGTCCCCGAGAATTCCCGTGCGGCGCAAGGGAAGTCCCTCAACCCGGACACGATCACCGAGAGCACCCTCGGCAAGATCCGGGCGCTGAACGAGATCGCCCAGCGCCGCGGGCAGACGCTGGCGCAGCTCGCGCTCGCGTGGGGCCTGCGTGACCCGCGGATGACGTCGGTGCTGATCGGCGCGAGCAGCGTGGCCCAACTGGAGGACAACGTCGGCGCGCTGAAGAACCTGCACTTCACCCACGAGGAGCTGGCCGAGATCGACCGCTACGCCACCGAGGCCGACATCAACCTCTGGAAGCGCTCGACCGACGCCGGCTAGCTAATCGCGTTGCCCCACCGGCCCGGAGAGCCGAGACTGCGGGCATGACGTTCGAAGAGCTGCTCGCCGAGGGAGAGGCCGTCCCGGTCGAAGGCTGGGACTTCTCGTGGTTCGAGGGCCGGGCCACCGAGGAACGGCCGCCGTGGGGCTACTCGCGGCTGCTCGGCGAGCGGATGGCGGCCGCCGCCGCCGGGCTGGACCTGCAGACCGGCGGCGGCGAGGTGCTCGCGGGCATCCCGAAACCGCCGCCGGTCCTTGCCGCCACCGAAGGCTGGCCGCCGAACGTCGAGGTCGCCAGGAAGACCCTCGCGCCGCTGGGCGGCGAGGTGGTCGAGGCCGAGCACGACGCGCCTTTGCCGTTCCCCGACGAGTCCTTCGATCTGGTGAGCAGCCGCCATCCGATCGCGAATCCGTGGCGGGAGATCGTCCGCGTGCTGCGTCCGGGCGGAACCTTTCTGTCGCAACAGATCGGCGCAGGCACCGTGCGGGAGCTGAAGGAGTTCTTCCTCGGCCCGCAGGACTACGGCGGCTGGACGCCCGACGTGCTGCGCGTCGAGGCGGAGGCCGTCGGACTGCGGGTCGAGCGCCTCGAACCGGCGAAACTGCGGATGGAGTTCTTCGACCTCGCCGCGGTGGTCCACTTCCTCCGGAAGGTGATCTGGATCGTGCCGGGGTTCGAAGTGGAGAAGTACCGCGACAGGCTCGCGGAACTCCATCGGATGATCGAGGCCGATGGGAAGTTCGTCGCGCACTCGCGGCGGGTGCTCGTGGAGGCCGTCAAGCCTTCGTGAGCAGCTCCAGCTGCTCAGCGGTCAGCTTGACGTCGGCGGCGGCGAAGTTCTCCTCCAGGTGCGCGAGGCTCGCCGTCCCCGGGATCGGCAGGATCACCGGCGACCGCGTGAGCAGCCACGCGAGGCCGACCTGCGCCGTGGTCACCCCGAGTTCCGCAGCGACGGCCGTGAGCGCGGCGGTGGCGGAAGACGCGGCGCCGAGCACCGGACGCCAAGGCAGGAAAGCGGTCCCGGCCGCCTCGCAGGCGTCCAGCACCGCTTCGTGCTCACGGTCGAGCAGGCTGTAGCGGTTCTGCACGCTCGCGATGTCCACGATCTCCCGCGCCCGCGCGAGTTCGTCCACGGTGACCTCGGACAGCCCGATCCGGCCGATCTTGCCTTCGTCGCGAAGGTCCCGCAGCGCGCCGAGCTGGTCGGAAAGGGGCGTCTCCGGGTCGAGGCGGTGCAACTGCAGCAGCTCGATCCGCTCGACGCGCAGCCGCCGCAGCCCTTCGTCGACCTGCACCCGCAGCGATTCCGGCCGTGCGTCGTACTTCCAGTCGTCGCCGGTCCGCACGACGCCGACCTTGGTGGTGATCACCAGATCGCCGGGGTACGGATGGAGCGCTTCGGCGAGCAGTTCCTCGTTCGCGCCCCCGCCGTAGAGATGCGCGGTGTCGATCAGCGTGATGCCGAGTTCGACCGCGCGCCGCGCGACGGCGATCGCGTTGTCGCGTCCGGGCCCTGCTTCGGTCGGCAGGTGCATGGCGCCGAAACCGAGACGGTGTACGGGCAGGTCTCCGCCGATGGCGAACTTTTCCATGCCGCGAACCTAGCGCAGCGGATCCCTCGGCGAGGGCAAATGCGAGGTGTCCGGGAACATGTGGAGCGCGCGCAGGGCGGCACCGAGTTCGGCGATGTCGGCCGGGTCGGTCAGCGAACGCCCCAGTTCCTCGGAAATCCGCTTCAGCCGGTGCCGGATCGTGTTGGGATGACAGAACATCCGCTCGGACGTCAGTTTCGTGGAGCCCTGGCATTCGAACCACGCCCGCAACGTCAGCAGGAGCACGTTCCGGTCGTCGCCGGGCAGGTCCAGGACCGGTCGCAGCACGTGGTGCGCGAGCTGGACCGACGCCTCGGGCGCGCTGGCGACGAGACCGGCCAGCGGGGATTCGTTGAACTGCACCATTCCCGTCGACCCCGGCATCAGGCTGGAGAGCGCGACACGCGCGAGATGCAGCGCGCGGGAGGTGTTCCCGAGGCCGGTGAACACCGGGCTGACCCCGATCCGGCCGGTCTGGTTCTCCCCCAGCAGCTCGATGATCACCTGAGACGCCACCGGATCCCGCATCGAGACCACGCCCACCTGCAGGTCCGGAGTGAGCCGCCAGGCGGACGCGTGATGCCGTTCGCGGAGCCGGTTTTCGATCTGGGGCAACGGTTCGTGCCCGACGCGCGGGGTCTCGGCGGCGACGACCACATACGTCCCGTCGAGCGAGAGTTCCAGCACGCGCGCGATGTCCCACAGCGTGCCCTCGGTGGCCGCGCCGCCGGCGAACAGCGCTTCGACCAACGCGGAGCGCCTGCTTTGGTGCGCCAGCATGACTTCGGCGGTGGTGTCGCGGTACGTCGTCGTCAGCGCCTCGGCGTAGTCGTCGATCAGCGCCCAGATCGCCGACGTCGCGGCGACGAGGCCGCGGAGGTCCTGGTGCTCGCTCGAAGCGGTCAGGTCGACGAACCGGTTCCACACCTCGGTGAGCCCGATCCGGTAGGCCCGCAGGAGTTCCGGCAGCGGCGCGCCCTGCAGCGCGCGGGCGCGCCCGGTCGCCCTCGCCTGGGCGAGGTCGGGTTCCTCCGTGCCGCGGAGGGTCCGCATGACGAACTCGAGGTTGTTCCGCACCGACGTCCGCAGTTCGGCGTGGCTGACGAACTGCGCGTCGCGGTACACCGGCATCTCGGCACGGATCTGCCCGACAGTGCTGTCGATGAGCGCCGGCAGTTGCTTTTCGACCTCCACGGCCAGTTCGGCGACGACGGCGGCCGAACCTTCGCGGAGCACCGTTCGGTAGTGCATGGACGTCCTCCGGGGCAGGAACTCCTCGTCGAGTCCCTGGGCACGTCATCTAACACGACTTGCCCGGAGGTGGCCTGTCGAAGCCGAGAAGCACCGCCGATGCGGCGAAAAACCAAGTTTTTCGCCGCATCAGCGGGATTTCACAGCTTCGCGGCCGCGCTCTTGATGGCTTCGCGGATCCGGAAGTAGGTGCCGCACCGGCAGACGTTCTGGATCGCGTCGATCTCGGCGTCGGTCGGGTTCTTCGTCTTCTTCAGCAGCGCCACCGCCGCCATGATCTGCCCCGGCTGGCAGTAGCCGCACTGCGCGACGTCCTGCTCCAGCCAGGCCTCCTGCACCGGGTGCAGGTCGTCACCGTCGGCGAGACCTTCGATCGTGGTGACCTCCTTGCCCGCGCAGTCGGACACCGGCGTCACGCACGGGTTGAACGCCTCGCCGTCGAGGTGGCTGGTGCAGGCCTTGCAGACGTTGATCCCGCAGCCGTACTTCGGGCCGCGGACGCCGAGCTTGTCCCGCAGCGCCCACAGCATGGGCAGATCCGCGGGAGCGTCGACGGTGACGGTCTTCCCGTTCACCGTGAAGGTGTAATTGGGCATCGAAAACTCCTTGGCGGGGAAGGAAAGTCAGCGGGGGAAGGGTTCGAAGTCGATCGGGAAGTTGATCGGGAAGCTGCGCGGTTTGATCCCGGTGGCCCGCGCGTAGGCGTTCCCGATCGCGCCGACCGGCGCGGGCACGCCGAGCTCCCCGGCGCCGCCGATCTCGCCCGTCTCCGGCATCACGTGGATCTTGACGTCCGTCGGCGAGTTCTTCTGCCGCGCGTAGTGGAACTGCGAGTAGCTGCCCTCCAGCGGCAGACCCTTGTCGATGTGCAGACCCGCGGTCAGCGTCGTGGCGATCCCATCGGTCAGGCCGCCGAGCATCTGCGCCTCGATCCCACGCGGGTTGATCGGCTTGCCGACGTCGACCGCGATGGTCGCCTTGGTGACGCGCGGTTTCTTAGGGTCACGGGCGTCCATTTCAACGAGGCAGGCGGTGTACGACTTGTACTCGCCGTGCACGGCGACACCCTGCGCGAAGCCCTTGGGCATCTTCTTGCCCCACTCGCCGAGTTCGGCGACCTTGTCCAGCACCGCGCGCTGCCGGTCGTCCTTGATGAACTCACGCCGGAACTCGACCGGGTCCTTGCCGAGCTTCGCGGCGATCTCGTCGACCATGATCTCTTCCGCACCGCGCGTGCTCGACGAGTACACCGACCGCCAGGCACCGGTGTGGAAGTCCACCGGGACCTCGTTGAGCAGCTGCGTCGTGACGCCGAAGTTGTACGGCGACTTCACCGTCAGCAGGAACACCGTCTGCGCGAAGCTCAGGTTGCCGCCGACGGGCAGTTCGGAGGCGAACGCCGTGAGGACCTCGCCGAGCCCGTGGCTCCAGTCGGTTTCCACGCTGGCGACCCGGTGCTCGAAGGTGAGCACCTGGCCGAGTGCGAAGGTGGCGCGGATCTTGTGGTGGCTCGCGGCCCGCGCGCGGCCGTGGCGCATGTCGTCGATGCGGCTCCACATCAGCCGCACCGGCCGCTTGAACGCCTTGGACGCACGCGCGGCCTCGATGGCGCCGTCGGAGAACAGCCGCCGTCCGAAGGAACCGCCCGCCTGCTGGACGTGCACGGTCACCTTGTTCTCCGGCAGCCCGAGTTCCTGCGCGATGTTCTGCTTCGCGAGGATCGGCACCTTCATCCCGGACCAGATGGTCGCGCCGTCCTCGCGGACGTCGGCGACCGCCGAGTTGGTCTCCAGCGGGGCGTGGCTGGCGAAGGCGAAGTCGAACTCGCCGTCGACGTACTGGGTCAGCAGCGGCGGCACGACGAACGGGAGCGCCGCGGCCTGCAGCTTCTTCTTGATCGTCGCGTTGTTCTCGCCGTCGACGGTGCCGCCGTTCCAGGTGACGTCGAGGGCGTTCTTGCCGTCGAGCGCCTGGCCGAAGGTCTCGGCCATCACCGCGACCCCGGTCTTGATCACGGCGATGTCGATGATGCCGGGCATCGCGCGGACGGCGGCCTCGTTGTTGACCTGCTTGACCGTGCCGTTGATCGTCGGCGGGCGGCGGACCATGACCGGCTTCGCGCCGGGGATGTCCAGGTCGAGGGTGTACTGCAGCTGTCCGGTGACCATCGCGCGGGCGTCCTTGCGCGATTGCGGCGTACCGACCAGCTTGTGCGCGGACTCCGCCTTCGGGGTCGCGGAGAGCTTGCCGAGGTCGGCGCGTGCGGCGGGCTTGGCCAGCGCGCCGTAGCCCGCCCGGCGGCCGTCGGGTGCGATCACCGCGCCGTCCCTTGTGAACAGCCGGTCGGCCTCGGCGCCCCACTGCCGGGCGGCGGCCGCGACCAGCCGGGCGCGCGCGGCGGCGGCCGCGGTCCGCACCGGGGTGTAGAGCGAGCGCATCGTGTTGGAACCGCCGGTCAGCTGGTTGAACAGCAGCTCGGAGCGGGCGTCGGAGAGGACGACGTCGACGCGGTCGAGCGGCAGGTCCATCTCTTCGGCGACCAGCATCGCGTTCGCCGTGGTGATGCCCTGCCCGACCTCGGTCCGCGGCAGTTCCAGCCGCACGCGGCCGTCTTCGCGGACTTCGAGCACGAGAAGACCGGCGGTGGGGGCGTTCGACAGGATCAGCACGTCGCCGAGGTCGAGGATCTCGGCCGGCCCGGGCGGGGTCGGGATGACGGCTTCGGCCTCTTCGGGCGCGACGGAGTCGATACCGATCTTCGTGGCGATCGTGAGCGTGGGCGCGGCGACGAGGAAGGTCAGGAACCGGCGACGGCCGAGGCCGCCGGAGTCCGGAGCCTCGCCTTGGGTTCCAGTGGTGGGACTGGCCATCGGGAAGATCCCTTCGAGAGCGCGCGGAGAAGGCGGGGACCCTCGCGCGGCCTGGGGTTGGATGGCGACACGCTAGGCATCGGCATTCGGCCTAGTCAACGCGGAGTAGTCGTGTCGCCCCATCTGTGTGACGAGGTGACAGCGGAAGGGCTCAAATGTGTGACGCGCCACAGGCGGGCGTCAGATGGAGTCGCGCTCCCGGCCCGCTTCGAGCAGGTCCTCGCGGGCACGCGCGACACGCGAACGCACGGTGCCGACCGGGCAGCCGCAGATCTCGGCGGCCTCGGCGTACGAAAGCCCCAGCACCTGGGTGAGGACGAGGACCTCGCGCCGCTCCGGGTCGAGCCCGTCGAGCAGCATCCGCAGCTCCACCAGGTCCTCGAAGCCGGCGACACCCTCCGCCTGGCGAGCGCCGCGCCGCTCGGCGGTGGCCTCCCAGTCGACGTCGGCGAGCTTCGGACGCGCCGAAGCCGCCCGGATGCGATCGACGACGACGCGGCGCGCGATCGACAGGAGCCAGGTCCGCGAAGAGGACCGGCCGGCGAACCGCCGCAGGCTGCCGAACGCGCGCAGGTACGTCTCCTGGGTGAGATCGTCCGCGGCGCCGACGTCGGCGAGGTGCGCGACGAAGCGCCAGACGTCCGCCTGGGTGGCACGCACCCAGTCCTCGAGCGCCCGCCGGTCGCCGCGGGCGGCGGCGAGAGCGAGCTCGGTCACCCGCTCGTCGTCGTGGTTGCGCGGCCCGGCCATACGAGAAACGTAGCAGCGTCCCGGGAACCGGGGCAGGCCCGCGCCCGACAAGTGAGACGTGAAGTGCGAGACCTGCCGCGAGGCCCTGTCGGCCCGGCTCGACGGCGAAACCGAACCCGCCCCGCCCGAGGTGGTCGACCGGCACGTGGCGGGCTGCCCCGCATGCCGGTCGTGGCTCTCTCGCGCCGAGCGGATGCACCGGGCGATGCTGGTGCGGCCCGCTCCCCCGGTCCCGGACCTCACCGCCGTCATCCTCGAACGCACCCCCGCCCCGCCGAGCGAGGGCTGGCCTGCCAGGATCGCGCTCGCGCTGGTCGCGATCGCGCAGCTCGGCCTCGCCTTCGCCCAGCTGCTGGGCGTCGAAGACCACACCGCGGGGCACGGCACGGAATCCCTGATCGGGCACCTTTCGCATGAAAGCAGCGCGTGGAACCTCGCCGTCGGTGTCGGACTCGGCTGGGCGGCCGTCCGCACGAAGGCGGCGTCCGGGCAGCTGCCCGCGCTGACCGGTTTCGTCGCGCTCCTCCTGGCGTTGTCGGCGGGCGACCTCGTCACCGGACAGGTCACCGCCGGACGCGTGCTCACCCACGGGTTGGTCGTCGCCGGACTGCTGTTGCTGTACGTGGTGAACCGGCAGCACCGGCTGCGCAACCGCCCCAGCCCGGCGACGACGGCCGACCATCCGGGTTCCCACAGCGCGGAAACGGACCACGAGACCGGTGAAGCCCCCGAACGACCCCGGCAGCACAGGGGATTCCGGAGGCCTGCGAGCCGCCACGTCGCTTGAAGCCATCTGGTCTAGACCATTACCGGTCACTGGGAGCACGCGCCCGGATACCGGGTGAATCACGGTTTTTCGCGCGCGGCGTGCGCGATTCCCGGCGCGGACACGTTTATCGTCGCCTGGAACCACCGAATGTAAACCTTCTTGCCCATTTCGGGCCGGAGGCGGATAACTTTGGTGGAACACCTTGGTTCGACAGGAGGCGAAGCTCGTGGTTGGCGCAGAAAACCCACCCGTCGGCACCCCCGCCGGGATGCGGAAGATCAATCAGCGCGCCGTGCTGGACCTCCTGCGCCGCAGCGGCCCGGCGACGCGGCCCCAAGTCGCCAAGGACACCGGACTTTCGAAACCCACGGTGAGCCAAGCGTTACTGGCGCTCGAAGCCGCGGGTCTCGCCAGGGCGACCGGGCACACCTCGACCGGCACCGGCCGGTCCGCCGTCCTCTACGAAGCGGATCCCACGGCGGGCTACGTCCTCGGTGTCGACATCGGACGCGAGCACCTCCGCGTCGCCGTCTCGGATCTCGGCCACACCGTGGTCGCCCGCCGTGACGAGCGGAACGCCTCACGTTCGGGCACCGCGCTCGTCAGCGCGGTGGGCGCCCTC
Organism: Amycolatopsis coloradensis; assembly: GCF_037997115.1. Lineage (NCBI taxonomy): Bacteria > Bacillati > Actinomycetota > Actinomycetes > Pseudonocardiales > Pseudonocardiaceae > Amycolatopsis > Amycolatopsis coloradensis. Next base: position 3,588,555 of record NZ_CP150484.1, on the reverse strand, counting down.
GCCGCGGCGACCGTGCGCGAAGCGGGGCTGAGCCCGGCCGACATCGTCGTGCGGGTCCTCGGCTCCCCCGGCGTCGCCGACCCGGAAAAACGCTGCTTCCGGCACGCGCCGAACCTGCCCGGCTGGGGCAAGGCGGGCCTGCTCGACGAACTCGAAGCCGTCCTCGGCCCGGATCTCATGGTCGAGAACGACGCGAACCTCACCGCCGTCGGCGAATGGGAACGCGGCGCCGCGCGCGGGGCGTCGGTGTTCGGCTGCATCACGATCGGCACCGGCGTCGGCATGGGCGTGATGGTCAACGGCCAGGTCTTCCGCGGCGCGACGGGCGCGGCGGGCGAGATCGGCTACCTGCCGTACGGGCAGTCGGACGCGGCGGGCGAAGGCGAGGACTCGCCGCCGGTCCGCGGCCACCTCGAAGAGGCGACGGCGGCGCAGTCCGTCGTCCGCGGCGCGCGCGAACTCGGCCTCGGCACGGCGAAATCGGCCCGCGAGGTCTTCCGGCTCGCCCGGGACGGCGACGAACTCGCCCTGCGTGCCGTCGAGGCGGAGGCCGACAGGCTCGCGTACACCGTGGCGTCCGTGGCCGCGGTGATCGATCCCGAACTGATCGTGCTCGGCGGCGGGATCGGCACCGCGGCCGATCTGCTGCTCGACCCGATCGACCGCGCCCTGCGTTCGTTCACTCCCTTGGTCCCGTCGGTCGTCCAGGGCGAACTCGGCGACGACGGGGTGCTGACCGGCGCGATCAGCGTCGGGTTGCGCGCCGCCGAAGGCCTGGTCTTCGAACGCAAGGTCGGCGCGGCCTGAGCCATTACCTCCGCGGTAATCGACGGCGGAGGACCCGCGCGAAACCATGTCAGGATGACCACAGCCAAGAAGATCGTCCTCGACTGTTTCGAGAACCTGTTCGTGCGCAAGGACTTCGCCGCCGCGGGCACGAACGTGCACCCGGATTTCGTCACGCACAGCCCGGGATTTCCCTCCGGCCGTGACGCTTTCGTGGAAGCGATGCGGAATTCGCCGATGGCGGGCGCGGACGTCTCGGTGAAGCGCGTGATCGCCGACGACGAGCACGTCGTCGTGCACCTGCACGTCGTCCGTCCGGGCGAGGAACCCGGAGCGGCCGTCGTCGACATCGTGCGCGTGGAGGACGGGCTCATCGTGGAGCACTGGGACGTCAAGCAGCCCGTGCCGCCCGGCGCGGATATGTTCTAGGGCTTGACGATCAGGCAGGTGCTCGACGCCGTCGCGAGCACCTTGCCCTGACCGTCGCGGATGTCGCCCTCGGCGAACGCGACGCGCGAACCGGCCTTCACGACCCAGCCGTGGGCGCGGATCTCCCCCACCGAGCCGGAAATGGCGCGCAGGTAGTTCACCTTCAGCTCCACCGAGGTGTAGCCGATCCCGGCGGGCAGGGTCGAGTGCACCGCGCACGCCACCGCCGAATCGAGCAGGGTCGCCGCGACCCCGCCGTGCACGGTCCCGATGGGGTTGTACAGCGACTCGTCCGGCGTCGCGGCGATCACGACGTCGCCTTCGGCCACGCTCACCCAGCGCATGCCGAAATGCGCCGAGATCGGTGCCGGCGGGATCCGCCCCTCGGCGATGCCGGTGAGGTAGTCGAGGCCGGACATTTCCCGGCCGAGCCGGGCGGTGGGCAGCGGATCCTGCCAGGTCACGGTCTTCTGCCTGGTCTGCCCGGTGACATCGGTGGTCATGGCCGCCTCCTAAGACGATCGTCCTAGGCTTTCCTAAGACGGTCGTCCTAGTCAAGGGCTATGCTGAGCGACGTGTCCGACACCACCACGCGCGAGCGGATGATCTCGACCGCGATGACGCTCTTCCGCCGCGAGGGCTACCAGGCCACCTCGTGGCGGCGGCTGGTCGAGCAGGCCGGGACGCCGTGGGGGTCGGCGTACCACCACTTCCCCGGCGGCAAAGAGCAACTCGCGGTCGCCGCCATCGAACTCGGCACCGCCGTCGTGGCGAAGACGGTCCGCCGTGCCTTCGAGCGCACCGAGACCGTCGAAGACGCCGTGGCCTGGTGGTATCGCAAGGCGGGTGAGGCGTTGGCCGCCGACGACTACCGCGGTGGCTGCCCGCTCGCCACGATCACCCTGGAGATGGCGCACGCCTCGCCCGCCATCACCAAGGCGTGCCAGGACGCGTTCGCCGCCTGGCATGCCCTGCTCGTCGAACTGCTCAGTGATGTCAAGGATCCCGAAGACGTCGCGACGGCCATCATGAACAACCTCGAAGGAGCCCTGCTGGTCAGCCGGGTACACCGGTCGTCCGACCCGCTGGACCGGGCCGCGCGGCATGTCGCGCTCGTGATCCGCGCCGCCTGACGAAGCCGAGCGAGCACCGGCCGGCGCGGGTAGCGTGGCCAGACATGATCGGTCTGCCCGACACCATCACGGCCTGTCTCTTCGACCTCGACGGCGTGCTGACCGGAACCGCGGCCCAGCATCGCGAAGCGTGGAAGCGCACGTTCGACGAGTTCCTGCGCGCCCGCGACGGTGACGCGTTCTCGCCGTTCACCGACACCGATTACGCGGCCTACGTCGACGGAAGGCCGAGGGCCGACGGCGTCCGCACGTTTCTCACCTCGCGCGGGATCGAACTGCCAGAGGGAAGCCCGGACGACGACATCGAGGCCGCCACCGTCAACGGGATCGGGAACCGGAAGAACCAGCTGGTACTGCAGATCATCGACGAAGAGGGCGTGACCCCGTACCCGGGTTCCGTCCGGTATCTGGAGGCCGCCAAGGCGGCGGGGCTGCGCATCGGCGTCGTCACCTCGTCGGCCAACGGCGCGAAGGTGCTCGACGCCGCGGACCTGACCAAGTTCGTCGAAGCGCGGATCGACGGGATCGTGATCGTCGAAAGGAAACTGCGCGGCAAGCCCGCCCCCGATTCCTTCCTCGCCGGCGCCGAGGCGTTCGGCGTCGCACCGGCGAACGCGGCCGTCTTCGAGGACGCCCTCGCGGGCGTGCAGGCGGGCAAGGACGGCGGTTTCGGTTACGTGGTAGGGGTGAACCGCGCGCATCAGTCGGGCGAGCTGCTCGCGCACGGCGCCGACGTCGTGGTGGAGGACCTCGCCGAACTCCTGGAGGACCGCAAGTGACCGAATCGCTTCTCCGCGGCTACGAGGTCGCGCCCTGGGAGCTGCGCTGGCACGGAATGGACGTCGACGCGTTGCAGCGCACCGAATCGGCGTTCGCGGTGTCCAACGGGCACATCGGCCTGCGCGGCACGCTTGAGGAGGCCGAGCCACGCGGCCTTCCGGGCACCTACCTGAACGGTTTCTACGAACAGCACGATCTTCCTTACGCGGAAAGCGGTTACGGCTATCCCGAAGAGGGGCAGACCGTCGTCAACGTGACCGACGGCAAGGTCATCCGGCTGCTCGTCGAGGACGAACCGCTCGACATGCGGTACGGCCAGGCGACCGAACACGACCGCGTGCTCGACTTCCGGAAGGGCACCCTCGCGCGCGACACCGTCTGGTCCTCGCCGACCGGCCGCCGGGTCCGGGTGAAGACCGAACGCCTGGTCTCCTTCACGCAGCGGGCCGTCGCGGCGATCAGGTACGAGGTCGAACCGCTCGACGACGACCTCCAGCTGGTGGTGCAGTCGGATCTGCTGGCGAACGAACCGATCGAGTCCGACACGCGTGACCCGCGGGTCGCGGCGGCGCTGGAGTCGCCGCTGATCGGGGAATACCACCACGCGGAGGCGTATCACGCGGTGCTGGTGCATCAGACCCGCCGATCCGGTTTGCGGATGGCCGCCGCGATGGACCACAAGATCGACGTCTCCGACGGCGTGCGCACGCATATCGAGGCCGAGGAAGACCTGGCGCGGCTCACCATCGCCGTCGACGTGCCCCAGGGCGGACGGCTGCGGATCACCAAGTTCCTCGCCTACGGCTGGTCCGCGCAGCGTTCGGTGCCCGCCGTGCGCGCGCAGGTCGAGGCCGCGCTCGCCGGGGCCCGGCAGACCGGCTGGAAGGGGCTGCTCGCCGAGCAGAAGGAGTTCCTCGACGACTTCTGGGAGACGTCGGACATCGAGATCGACGGCGACCCGGAGCTTCAGCAGGCCGTGCGGTTCGCGCTCTTCCACCTCTTGCAGGCCGGGGCCCGCGGCGAGACGAGGGCGCTGGCTGGCAAGGGATTGACCGGCCCAGGCTACGACGGGCACGCGTTCTGGGACACCGAGACCTTTGTCTTGCCCGTGCTCACCTACAGCATCCCGGACGCCGCCCGCGACGCACTGCGCTGGCGTCACTCCACATTGGACAAAGCACGGGAAAGGGCGGCACAGCTGGGTTTGCGCGGCGCCGCGTTCCCCTGGCGGTCCATCAACGGCGCGGAGTGCTCCGCGTACTGGCCGGCGGGCACGGCGGCGTTCCATGTCAGCGCGGACATCTCCGACGCCGTCGTGCGCTATCTCAACGCCACCGGCGACGACGAGTTCATGCGGACCTGCGGCGCCGAACTGCTCCTCGAAACCGCGCGATTGTGGTTGTCACTCGGGCATTTCGACCGGCGGGGCCGGTTCCGGATCGACGGCGTCACCGGACCGGACGAGTACTCCGCGGTGGCGGACAACAACGTCTACACGAACCTCATGGCCCGCCGGAACCTGTTCTACGCCGCCGAAATCGTCGGCCAGCACGACGACGTCGCCCGCCGGTTCGAGGTCGGCGCGGACGAGGTCGCGTTGTGGCGCAAGGCCGCCGACGCGATGCTGGTGCCCTACGACGAGGATCTCGGCGTACACCCGCAGTCCGAAGGGTTCCTGGAGCACGACGAGTGGGATTTCGAGGCGACGGACCCGGATTTCTACCCGCTGCTGCTGAACTACCCGTACTTCGACCTGTACCGCAAACAGGTGGTCAAGCAGGCGGATCTCGTGCTCGCGCTGCATCTGTGCGGGGATTCCTTCACCCCCGAGGAAAAAGCGCGCGACTTCGCCTACTACGAGGCGCGAACCGTACGGGATTCCTCGCTGTCGGCGGGGACGCAGGCGGTGGTGGCGGCCGAGGTCGGGCATCTCGAACTGGCTTACGACTACCTCGCCGAGGCGGCGCTCACCGACCTGCACGACGTGCACAACAACGTCCGCAACGGTCTGCACCTGGCGTCGCTGGCGGGCGCGTGGCAGGGCACCGTCGCCGGTTTCGGCGGGCTGCGCGACTACGGCGGCCGGCTGAGCTTCGCGCCGAGGCTGCCGCCGCAACTCCGGCGGATCGCGTTCCGGCTGACCTTCCGCGGCACCCGGTTCCAGGTCGAGATCGACGGCGAGGGCGCGACGTATCACGTGATCACCGGGGAACCGCTGGAACTGGCACACCACGGGGAGACGTTCACGGTGACCGCCGAGCCGGTGCGGCTGCCGATCCCGGCGCTCGACCCGGGCCCGGCGCCGGTGCAACCCGCGGGCCGCGCACCGGCGCGGAGGCAGCCGAAGGACCCGTGATGCCCGTCAGTCCGGGGGTTCGACCGTCACTTCGCCGCTGCCCGGCACGCCGTCGACCTCCTTGGTGCCGTGGGGGCCGACATCGGGGTTGGGCACGCCGGGCACGTCGGTCTTCGGCTGGATCCCGCGAAGGTCGTCGAGGTCTTCTTCCTCGTCCTGTCCGAAGCTCTTCTTGCTTTCCCTCATGTGTCCGGGGTACTCGCTCGCGGCCGGATGCGCCAGTCTTCAGGCGGCTTTCGCCGGTTCACCCTCCAGCGTGACCAGCCCGTCGAGCATGCCGAGCAGCAGCCCGTCCCTGGTGGACCACGGGCAGATGGCGACCTGGCCGCCGGAAAGCGTCAGCAGCGCCTCGGCGACGATCGCGCCCGCGAGGGCCTGGTGGGAGCGCTGCCGCGAGATGCCCGGCAGTTCGGCGCGGCGTTTCGCGGGCAGCTTCGCCAGCCGCGGGATCCACGCGCGGAGGTCGTCGAGGTGCAGTTCCCGGGAGCGGGACGGCCGGTCCCCGGCGAGCCGGGCGAGCTGCCGCAGCACCTTCGAGCAGCCGACGGCGCGATGGTCGCGGATCTGCGGGAGGACGTCCTGCATCGCGTCGCGGACCTCGTCGAGGACGTGTTCCCGCATCGCCCGCACGACCTTGGGCGACGGACACTCGGTGGCGAACCAGTCCCGGGTCAGGGAGCGCGCGCCGAGCGGCAGGGAGTGCGCGAACCCGGCCTCCTCGCCGTCCCCCGCGGCGAGCTCGACGGTCCCGCCGCCGATGTCGAGCACCAGCAGCCCGCCGGCGGAAGCGCCATACCACCGGCGTGCGCCGACGTAGGCCAGTTCGGCCTCGCGGCGGCCGGCGAGGAAGCGCAGTTTGACCCCGGTGGCCTTCTCTACGTCGCGGACGACCTGTTTGACATTGCCCGCGTCGCGGATCGACGAGGTGGCGAGCGGGTACACGTTTTCGACGCCGTGCTTGGCGGCCATCGTCATCCCCGCCTCGACCGCGGACGAGACCGCGTCGATACCACGCCGGGTCAGGTTCCCGTCATCGTCGAGTTCCCTGTCCAGCCGCAGCCGCGTCTGGTGGCTCAGCACGGGGTCGAGTGGCGAACCACCCTTGGCCAGGACTACCAGCCGTGCACTGAACGAACCGACGTCCAGGACCGCGGCGGACGGCTCGCCGATCTGCTTGCGCACGCGAGGCACCTCACCTTCGTCGCGAACGGATTCCCCCGAGGTCTCGCTTTCACTCCTGATAATGGCGTATTTTCTCGCCGTTCAGGCGTGGTTTACGTTCCCTTTCCACCGGGAGGCCGTTTTTTGACCACGAAAGGGGTACACCCGCGCAGGTCAAGTATACCGGATCGATACAGGTGAGAGGTTCGCCTCCCCGCCGCGTGCCTAGCTGACGAGTTCGCGTAGCTTCGAAACCTGCGCCACGCGCGCCTCCCGGCCGGGCAGCATCGGGTTGACCACCAACGTGGTCGCACCGGCCTCACGAAAGGCGGCGAGGCGCTCCTTGACGTAGCCCTCGGGCCCGATCAGCGAGATCGCCCTGATCAGTTCCTTCGGCACCGCCGCGGCGGCCTCGTCCTTCTTGCCGTCCAGGTAGAGGTCCTGGATGAGCTTCGCTTCCGCCTCGTAGCCGTACCGCTGAGCGAGACTGTTGTAGAAGTTCTTGCCGCGCGCGCCCATGCCGCCGATGTAGAGCGCCAGCATGCCGCGCAGGTGGTCCAGCAATCCTTCGACGTCGTCACCGATCGCCAGCGCGGTGCCGACGAAGGTGTCCAGCTCGCCCAGCGACGGGTCACGCTTCGCCTTGCCCTCGGCCAGCGACGCGCCCCAGACCTCGGCGGCCTTCTCGGGGTGGAAGAAGATCGGCTCCCAGCCCTCGGCGAGTTCGGCGGTGAGCGCGACGTTCTTCGGACCGATCGAGGCCAGCAGGATCGGGATCCGCTCGCGCACCGGGTGGTTGATCAGCTTCAGCGGCTTGCCGAGGCCCGTGCCCTGCTCGGGTGGCAGCGGGATCGAGTAGTGCGTGCCGGAGTGCACCACCTTCTCCCGCCGCCACACCTGACGGCAGATGTCGATGATCTCGCGGGTCCTGCCGAGCGGCGCGTCGTACTTCACGCCGTGGAAACCCTCGATGACCTGCGGACCCGACGCGCCGATGCCGAGCGTGAACCGGCCGTCGGAGACGAAGTCCAGCCCGGCGGCGGTCATCGCGGTCAGCGTCGGCGTCCGCGTGTAGATCTGGAAGATGCCCGAGGCGATCTGGACGCGTTCGGTCTTCGCCGCGACGTAGCCGAGCTGGCTGACCGCGTCGAACGAGTAGGCCTCGGGGACGAAGACGATGTCCAGCCCGGCCTTCTCCAGCTCGACGATGTCCGCCACGCTGTCGGCGAAACCACCGGCGTAGCTGATCGCGGTCCCGATCCTCATCGGCATCTCCCTAGTAGGTTACTGAGCGCTCGCTTAGCGACAGTATGCGCCGGGACGCCGCCTTTCGCCTGTGTCCCGGCTCACTGCGCGGCCACCCAGGCCTTCACCACGTCGTCCAGCACCCGTAGCGGGAGGATCCCGTTGCTCAGCACGACCTCGTGGAAGCCCTTGATGTCGAACCGGTCGCCGAGCGCGGCCTCGGCCTCGGCACGGATCCGCTCGATCTCGAGCCGCCCCACCATGTACGACAGCGCCTGCCCGGGAACGGCGGCGTAGCGGTCGATCTCGGCCTCGATCTCCACCCTGGCCATGGGCGTGTTCTCGGCCAGGTAGTCGACGGCCTGCTGACGGCTCCAGCCGAGCGCGTGCATCCCGGTGTCGACGACGAGCCGCCCGGCGCGCATCGAATCCTGGGTGAGCATGCCGAACCTGGTCAGGTCGCTGGAGTACAGGCCCATCTCGTCGGCGAGGCGCTCCGAGTAGAGCCCCCAGCCCTCGACGTAGGCGTTGACGTCCGCGTGCCCGCGCAACATCGGCAGGCCCTTGAGCTTGTGCGCGATGCAGATCTGGAAGTGGTGCCCCGGAACGGCTTCGTGGAAGGCGATCGCCTCGCTCGTGTGCTTCGGGCGCTGCTCGGCCTCGTGGGTGTTCGCGTAGTAGGTGCCCGGCCGCGAGCCGTCGAGCGACGCCTCGATGTAGTACGCCAGCGTGCCGCCGGGCGCCTCGGCCGGCGGGACCGGCTCGACCTGGCACCGCTCCTCGGGCACGGTCGAGAACCACTGCGGGGCGACGGCTTCGGCGCGGGTGATGGCGTCACGCGCGGCGTCGAGCAGTTCTTCACCGTCCCGCCAGCGTAGGGCAGGGTCGATGCGCAGCCGCTCGAAGATCGCGTCGAGATCCTTGGTGCCGAAGATCTTCTCGCCCAGCTCGCGATACTGGTCGGCCAGTTTCGCGATCATGTCGAGGCCGGTGTCGTGCAGCTCCCGCGCGCTGCGCTCGGTGGATGTATGCGCCCGGATCAGCGCGGCGTACTTCTCCTGCCCGCCAGGGAGCGCGCAGAGACCCGGCTCGGTTTCGGGCTTCGCCACGGGACGCAGCTCGTCGGCGAGGAAGTCGCGGTACCGCGTGTAAGCGGGCCGGACGACCTCGGCCAGCAGCCGGTCCCGTTCGGTTTCGTAGCCCTCCACGGAAACGGACGCGGTGAGCGCCAGCGGATCCCCCGCCTCGTCACCGAGGTAACGCTCCACGTAGGCGATCCCGCCTTCGACGAGGAAGCCGGGCGGGACCAGCCCGTCGGCCGCCGCCGCGCGCTGGCGCACGATCAGGGCGTCGAGATAGGCGCCCATGCCTTCCAGCCGCTTCAGGTAGCCGCGGACCTTTTCCTCGTCGTTCAGCGACAGCACCGAGAGTTCGTTGAGCATGAACAGCGCGGGCGAGGCCAGCCCATCGCTGACCGAGAACTCCGCGGCCCGCGAATCGAGGACGTCGACCATCGCCTTCGCCTGCTGGATCACGACCTCGCGGGTGACCACCTCGGCGGGGGAAAGCCCTTCGATGTCGAGGGCTTCGGCGCGCTCGGCGATGGCGACCGCCGTCGCGCGCTGCGCGGCCGCGGCCTCCGCGCTCGGATCGGGCAGCGCGCCTTCGTCGCCGGGGAGCCCGAGCAGCGAGCGCCACAGCGGAAGCTCCTCGAACTTGAGCTCCATCAGCTCGTCGGCGAGACCGTTCGGGGTGTCGCCGTGGCCGGCGACCCAGTCGCGGACCACGCCGTCCAGCACCGAGAGCGGCAGCGCACCGCCGCCGAGCACGACGTCGTGGAAGGCCTTGATGTCGAACCGGCTGCCCAGTGTCAGCTCGGCCTCGGCACGGATGCGCTGGATCTCCAGCCGTCCCACCATGTACGACAGCGCCTGGCCGGGGAAGGCGATGTACCGGTCCACTTCGGACTCGATCTCCACCGGCGCCATCGGCGTGTTCTCGGTGAGGAAGTCGATCGCCTGGCGGCGGCTCCAGCCCAGCGCGTGCAGCCCGGTGTCGACGACCAGCCGTCCGGCGCGCATCGAATCCATGGTCAGCATGCCGAGCTTCGCGACGTCGTCGGAGTACAGGCCCATCTCGTCGGCGAGGCGCTCGGTGTACAGGCCCCAGCCCTCGGCGTACGCGGTGAAGTCGCCGATGCGGCGCAGCAGCGGGAGCTCGGTGAGCCCCTGCGCGAGGCTCAGCTGGAAGTGGTGGCCAGGAATGGCCTCGTGGAACGCCGTCGCCTCCGCCGCGTGCCGGAACCGCTCCTCCGCCTTGTGGGTGTTGGCGAAGTAGATGCCGGGCCGGGAGCCGTCGACCGCGGGCCACATGTAGTACGCGGCGGGCGCGCCGGGCGCGGATTCGGCGGGAACCGGCTCGACCGTCCACGGCTGCGGCGGGATCCGGCCGAACCAGTTCGGCGCCTCGGCCTCGGCCCTGGTGATGGCCGCGCGGGCGGAGTCGAGCATCTCGTCGGCACCGGACCAGCGCAGGGCCTGGTCGGTGCGGAGCTTGGTGAAGATCTCCTGGAGGTCGCTGGTGCCGAAGACCCGCGAGCCGTACTCGCGGTATTCGGCGGCGAGGCCCGCGATCACGTCGAGGCCGGTCTGGTGCAGCTCACGCGGGGTGCGGTCGGTCGTCGTGTGCATCTCGGCGAGCAGGGCGTAGATGCGCTCGCCGTCGGGCAGCCAGCAGACGCCGGGCTTGTCTTCGGGACGGCCGTGCGGCGCGATCTCCTTCGCGAGCACCTCGCGGTACTCCGCGATCGCGGGCCGGACGACGTCACGCAGCAGGGCGGCGCGGCGGGTCTCGAAGTCGTCGTCGGGCGAGGGCTGGCGCAGCAGCGGATCGGCCGAGGGCTCGGCGAGGTGCCGGTCGAGGTACGCGACGGCGGCGTCGACGAGGTACGCGACCGGGACCAGCCCGCGGGCGACGCCGTCACGGTGCCGCTGCGCGGCCTGCCGCAGGTACTCCGGGATCGCGGCGATCCGCCCGAGGTGCGCCTCGGCCTGCGCGCCCGTCCCGACCGACATCATCGGCAGCACGGTGAGCACCTCGGCGGCGGGCGAGATGAACAGGTCACTGACGGTGAACTCGACGAACCGGGAGTCCAGCAGCGCGATCCTCGCCCGCGCCATCGCGATCAGGACGTCACGGGTGGTCTTCTCCTCCGCGCTCAAACCGTCGGTGGCGAGTGCCTCGGCCCGCTCGGCCAACCCGGCCAGCCGCGCGCGGAAGGCGTCCCCCGCGGCCTCGCTGAGATCGCTGAGCCCGGTCGATTCCGGACGGAAGCCCTGCAAAGCGGGCATGACCGGCTCGGCGTCGAAGAGGGCTTCGACGAACTCGTCGGCGAGGGCGGAGACTTCGCTCATGTTTTCTTTCCCCGGAGGTCGATGGAGGCGGTATCCCCGACCCTAATGGAGACCGCGTACTACCGAAGCCGGGTTTTGCCGCACTCGGACGGCCTCTCCCCGCGGCGCCGGGAGCGAGACGGTAGCGTTCCCGGACGTGGCCGTGACCGATCCCGTGGACATCCGCCTGCTCGCCGCCCTCGCGGACCTGGGCAAGGCGGCCGTACACGAACTCGCGGCCAAGGTCGGGATGGACCCGCGCGAGGTCGCGTACCGCCTGGTCGCCCTCTCCGGCAGCGGGTTGCCGCTGCTCGTCGGCGTGGAGAGCGACCCGAACGGGCTACGGGCCGCCATCGCGAGCGCGCCGCCTTCCTGGGCTCAGCAGCCCCAGCAACCTCCGCAGCCCCAGCGTCCGCCGGGGCATTCGGGACCGCACAACGTCCAGGGCACCCCCTCCGGGCCGTACAACGTCCAGGGGACGCCGTCGGGCGCGTACAACGTGCACGGCACGCCGTCGGGCCGCTACCCCGGCCCGCCGTCGGCCCCGGTACGCCAGCCGATGGCGCCGCCTCCGCGACCGCCCGCCCCGCCGCAGCAGCAGTTCGCGCCGCCCCCGATGGCGCCCGCCGACCCGGTGATGAGCACCTGGGGCGTCCCGCAGACCGCGTCCTGGGCACGCGGCGACGAACAGCAGGTCACGCCGCAGCCCGCCCCGGAGGGCAAGAAGGGCCGGACCGGTGACGTGATGGAGACCCAGGGCCTGGAGGGCGAGCAGCTCACCGTCCAGCTTCTCGAGGTCCAGGACCCGGCGGACTACCTGTTCAGCGCCGCGGGCTACTCGCTGGAAGCCGGGGAACGGTCGGTCGTGGTGCACACCGAGATCACCAACCGCGGGAACATCCCGTTCGTGTCGCTCCCGGACAACTACCTCGAACTGCTCACCGCGGACGGCAAGCCGATCGCGAAGGCGCCGGTCTCGCTGACGTCGCGGCCGCCGCACAAGATCGGCGTCCGGCCCGGGGAGACCCTGGGCGGGCACACCGTCTACGTGCTGCCGGACTCGACGCGCGTGGTCGCCGTGCGCTGGTCACCGCGGCCCGAGCCGGACGAGCGCACGCTGACCTGGTCGATCGACGACTGACGCGCGCGGTGGCTCGCAGTGCCTTCACGGCGCTGGCGAGCGTCGGTAGCGAAGGCCTCCTTCCCTACCTTGAGGGTAGGGAAGGAGGCCTTCACGGACCGCCGATCGCCTCAACCGTCACAGAAACCCCATACGTCACGACGGGGTGCGCGTGAAGGCCCCCTTCACATGGCTCAGCCGAGGGAACTCGCCCCTCCTGACATCCAGGCGAGACTCGCGCCTAGTTCTCGTCCTGCAGGATCCGCAGCGCGTTGGCCAGGTCGTCCGGGTACTCCGACTCGAACTCGACCCAGCGCCCGTCGGCCGGGTGGGCGAAGCCGAGCGTCTTCGCGTGCAGCCACTGCCGGGAGAGCCCGAGCTTGCGCGCCAGTACCGGGTCGGCACCGTAGGTCAGGTCGCCGACGCACGGGTGTTTCAGCGCCGAGAAGTGCACGCGGATCTGGTGCGTGCGCCCGGTCTCCAGTTTGATCTGGGCCAGCGACGCGGCGCGGAAGGCCTCGACGACCTCGTAGTGCGTGACGCTGGGCCGCCCGCCCTGGACGACGGCGAACTTGTAGTCGTGCCGGGGGTGCCGGTCGATCGGCGCGTCGATGGTGCCGCGTGTCGGGTCCGGGTGGCCCTGCACGATGGCGTGGTAGCCCTTGTCGACGGTGCGTTCCTTGAACGCCCGCTTCAGCACGGTGTACGCGTGCTCGCTCTTCGCCACGACCATGACGCCGGTGGTGCCGGCGTCCAGCCGGTGCACGACGCCCTGGCGTTCGGCGGCGCCCGAGGTCGCGATGCGCAGCCCGGCGGCGGCGAGCCCGCCGACGACGGTCGGCCCGGCCCAGCCGGGGCTCGGGTGCACTGCGACGCCGACCGGCTTCGAGATCACCACGATGTCGTCGTCGTCGTGCAGGATCTTCATGCCTTCGACGGGTTCCGCGACGACCTCGACGGCCGAGGCCGGATCGGGCAGCGTCACTTCGAGCAGTCCGCCGGCGGTCAGCCGGTCCGATTTCCCGGCGGGCCTGCCGTCGAGGAGGATCTCACCGGATTCGGCCAGCTCCGCCACGACCGTGCGGGAAAGCCCCAGTAGTTTCGCCAGCCCCGCGTCGACGCGCATGCCGTCGAGCCCGTCGGGAACGGGCAACATCCGCGCGCTCATTCGCTCGCCGCCTTCTTTTTGTCCTTTGTAGACGTTCCGTCGTAGTCCTTGCCCAGCAGGGAGAGGATCACGATGAGCACGCCGCCGACACAGATCGCGGAGTCGGCGACGTTGAAGATCGCCCAGCCCTGTCCGTTCGGCGCGAACGCGGAGATCATGTCGACCACATGCCCCTGCAGCGGGCCGGGCGCGCGGAAGATCCGGTCGGTCAGGTTGCCGAGCGCGCCGGCCAGCACCAGCCCGAGGCCGATCGCCCAGCCGACCGAGCGCAGCCGCCGGGACAGCCAGACGATGGCGATCACGACGGCGATCGCGACCAGCGCGAGCACCCAGGTCAGCCCGGTCGCCATCGAGAAGGCGGCACCGGGGTTGCGCACCAGCTGGAAGTACACGAGCCCGCCGAGGAACTCGACCGGCTGCTTGCCCTCCAGCGTGGACACGGCGATCTGCTTGGTGAGGAGGTCGATCCCCCACAGCACCGCGGCGACGGCGAACACCACGGCGACGCGCTTCTTGGGCAGCGGTGGCGACGGTGGCGCCGTTTCGGGCTCAGTACTCACCGCCCCATTGTCCACTGAGCGTGTTCAGGACTCCTCGGCGGCCGTCTTCGGCCTGCTCAGCAGGGCCGCGAACGCCCCGGCGAGCACGACCAGCGACGAAAGCACCAGCGCGAGCTGTCCCTGCGCGAGCACGACCGCGCAGAGCACGAACGCCGCGGCCACGACCAGTACCAGCACGCTGCGCTCCAGCCAGGCGAGCCCGACCAGGCCCAGCGTCAGCAGGATCGCGCTCCGGGTGTCACCGTCGAGATCGAATTCCCAGTAGCCGACCAGATCCGCCAGCACGATGGCGACCAGTCCGCCGAGCGCGATCGCGGCGACCTTCCACCAGCGCATGGTCTTCGTCCGGATGACGTAGAACAGCACCGTGCCGAGGTAGACCGCGAGAACGGCGAACAGCCAGTCGTCGTTCCGGCCGGCGATGTCGAACGACATGTCCAGCGCGGCCGCGTTCTCGCGGCTCATCTCGACCCCGCGCAAGGATCCGAAAACCCCACCATCACCGACACCGTAAAGATTCTGGGTCAGGAACTGCTGTTCACCGGCGGGCGCGTAGGCGAACCAGCCCCCGGACCACATCCCGCCGAAGGCCACCACGATCAGCTGAGCGAAACCCAGCAACGCCAGCGGAAACCAGTAACGCGGTCGTTCGTTCCCCATGCCGGGTGAGGGTAGTGGGTCAGGCGCAGAACGGGGGAAGTTCGCGCGGATCGTTCTCCGGCACCCAGCGGCCCTCCGGCTTCTCGTACTGCCAGCGCGCGCCGCGGGCGACGATCTGGCGCAGCGCCAGGACGATCCGGTCCACGTGCTCGGTGGTGCTGCCGAGGCCGAGGCTGACCCGCACGGCCTGCTGCCCCGTCGAACCGGCCGCGGCGATCAGCCGCTTCGTCGCCACGTGCGCGCAGAACGCGCCGTCCCGCACGCCGATGCCGTACTCCGCGGACAGCACCGCGGCGAGCCAGCCCGGGTCGAAGCCGTCGACGACGAAGCTGAGCGTGCCGACCCGGTCGACCGGCGCGTCGAACAGCCGCAGTTCGGCGAAACCGGGGATGGCGGCGAGGCCTCGACGCAGCCGCGCCAGCAGTTCCTCCTCGTGGGCGACGATCCCGTCCCAGTTCGCGGCCAGGGTCTCGCAGGCGACACCGAGCGCGTAGACGCCGACGGTGTTGGGCGAACCGGCTTCGTGCCGCTCGGCGCCGGAATTCCAGACCACGCCGAGGTTTCCGGAGTCACGGGTGACGAGCTTCGTCGCGCCGCCACCGGCGAGGTACGGATGAGCCGCGCGCAGCCAGTCGGCGCGGCCGATCAGCGCGCCGGCACCGAAAGGCGCGTACAGCTTGTGCCCCGACAGCGCGACGTAGTCGACGTCGAGATCGCGGATCGAGATCTTGCGGTGCGGCGCGAGCTGCGCCGCGTCGAGCGCGATCCGGGCGCCGTGCCGCCGCGCGACGGTCGCGATCTCCTTGACCGGCAACAGTTCCCCGGTCACGTTGGACGCTCCGGTGAGCACCACCAGGCGCGGGCCCTGCGGGCAGTCCGCGAGCGCTTCGTCCACGGCGGACACCGCGGCGAGGCGGGTCCGAGGGGTTTCGATCCGGCGGACGTTCGGTCCCTTCCACGGCAGCAGCGCGGCGTGGTGCTCGGTGTCGAACACGATGACCGACGTGTGCTTCGGCAGGCTGCGCGCGAGAAGGTTGAAGGAATCGGTGGTGTTGCGGGTGAACACGACGGTGTCGGTCGACCGCGCGTCGACGAAGCCGCGCAGGATTCCGCGCGTGCGTTCGTAAAGCTTGGTCGAGACCTGCGAGGCGAACCCGGCGCCGCGGTGCACGCTGGCGTACCAGGGCAGGAATTCGTCGACCGCGGCACGCACCTTGTCCAGACAGGGGGCGCTCGCCGCGTGATCGAGATTGGCGTAGCCGATGTCGCCGCCGGTGACCAGCGGGACCCGCAGATCGGCGCACGCGACCGTCGGGATTTGGTGCGTGGCAACGGTTTCAGCGACTTCAGCGGGAGCGCTGGTGCGTTCGAGAGCGAGAGTCATCGTCATCCTCCGGGTCAGGGGACCCGACGAGGATCCCGCGCTTGCCCGTCGCACCACGCGACGAGCCAGGTCCTCACCCGGGGCACCCCACCGCGGTAGGAGGGTTGCCGGTCAGCTAGCCGGGGCTTGACGCTGACACTCGTGACCTACGAACGAAGTTAGCGGACGGGCGGGCGATCGGGCCAGCCCTCGTCCGCATCTTGAGACGCCGCTCACGTGCTCCGCAAGCGGGAAGTACCGTTGCCCGGCGCCGCGCCGCGCCGGGCAACGGCAGGTCAGACCCGGAATCGTCCGGGCAGCGGGATGGTCGCGCGGGAGGAGACCTCGGTCGCGGTGCCCGAGTACTGATCGGTGCCCGCGGCGAACTGCCAGCCGCCGAAGGTCTTGCCGTCGACGGCTTCGCCGTAGGCCTCGGCGACCTTGGTCGAGACCTCGTCGTAGGACAGGCCGTTCCAGTTGCCCGCGCCGACCCCGAAGTCGCGCGAATCGCCGCTCTGCGCCGCAGCCGTGGGCAGGGTCCACAGGGTGAAGTGCACGTGGGCGCCGGTGCTGCTGCCACCACAGGGCAGCGCGTTGCCGGTCCGGCCGAGGGCGTCGCCGGGGGCGACCTTCTGGCCGTCGGTGACCGAAATGCCCTCCAGGTGGTAGTACCCGGTCCGCCAGCCGCCGTCGTGGTCGACGGTCACCCAGTCGCCGCCGGAGCAGTGCTGGATCCGGACCGTGCCCGCCAGCGGGGCGCGAACGGTCCTGTCCCCGGGGCTGAAGTCGATGGCGTTCTTCACTCCGGACCTCCCGTTGTCCGAGTGGATCCCCGCGGAATAGACCCGCTGACCGCCCTCGAACGGCAACCCGAACGCCGGGAACGCGTCCTTGGCCGTCGCCGGCGTCGAAAGGACCACCCCGATCAGAACGGCTGCAGTACCCAGACCGGCGAACCGGACAGGAAGCTTCGTCACTTTGCGTACTCCTTAACCGCGACACTCACCCATTCGATGGAGTCAATTGCGGGGAAGGTATTCCAAAAGGAGGGCAAAGGGGAGGGCCAGCGCACAGATTTCGGTGATCAATCGCCGAACAGCTGGTGCCGATCCGTGACCTACTGGCCGGATTCGCCCTTCCACCTGGCGAGGCGGCCTGCGCGGTCGACGGCCCGCAGGCGTCGTTCGGCCGCGTCACGGGCTTCAGCGGTGGTCACGACGAGTAACTGGTCGCGTTCCTGGAGCCTGGTGTTCTTGTTCGGTGTGAAGCCGGAGCCGTCTCGGACGAGGAGGCTGATCGTCGCCCCCACCGGCAGCCGCAGTTCGGCCAGGTACACGCCGTGCATCTTCGATCCCGCGTGGATCCGGACCTGCAGGAGTTCCGCGCCCATCTCGTCGAGCGGCGCGGAGTCGACGTCGATCTCGTGCGCCTCGGCGTGCTGGGCCAGCCCGAGGATTCTCGCGAGCGGGGTCAGCGTCGCCCCTTGGAGCAGCGTCAGCACGATGACCAGCACGAACACCGCGTCGACCAGCTGCTGCGCGCCCGGCACCCCGGACGACAGCGGGATCAGCGCGAGCACGATCGGGACCGCCCCGCGCAGCCCGGCCCAGGACAGGAACACCTGTTCTCGCCAGGGGATCTTGAACGGCAGCGCCGACAGCAGCACCGACAGCGGGCGGGCGAGCAGCAGCACGACCGCACCCGCGACCAGGCCCTGGACCAGGCTTTCGAAGATCCTGCTCGGCGAGGCGAACAGGCCGAGCAGCACGAACAGGCCGATCTGCGCGAGCCAGCCGAGCCCTTCGGCGAAGGACAGCGTGTCCGACCGGTGCGGCAGCTTCGAGTTCCCCAGCACCAGGGCCGCCACGTAGGTGGCGAGCAGGCCCGACGCGTGCGCGAGCTGCCCGCTCGAGTACGCCACGACGCACACCGCGACCGTGGCCAGCGGGTACAGACCGGTGGCGGGAAGCGCCGCCCGGCGCAGCGCGAACGCCCCGCCCCAGCCGAAGGCCAGGCCGATCACCAGTCCGGCGGCGAGTTCGTAGACCACCAGCAGCGGCAGCGACCAGTCGATGGTCGTCCCCTCGGCGAGCACGACGACGGCGATGTAGGCCGGGGCGTCGTTGATCCCCGACTCGATCTCCAGCGCGCCGACGAGCCGCTTGCCGATCCCGGCGGATCTCAGCACCGAGAAGACCGCGGCGGCGTCGGTCGAGGCCAGTACCGCGCCCCACAGCAACGCCATCCGCCAGTCCAGGCCCAGTAACCAGTGCAGGGCGGCGCCGGTGACCGCGATGCTCACCGCCACGGCCACTGTGGACAGTGCGATTCCGATGCCCAGCGAGGGTTTCACGGCCGACCACCGGGTGGTGAGGCCACCTTCGGACAGGATCATCACCAGCGCGGCGAGGCCGAGCGACTGGGTCAGCTCGGGGTTGTCGTACTGGATGCCGAACCCGGCTTCGCCGAGCAGGACCCCCATGCCCAGGTACAACAGCAGCGAAGGAAGGCCGACCCGGATCGACACCCGGACGGCGATCACGGCGACGAGCAGCACGGCCCCGCCGGTGCCGAGAATGAGCGGGAGTTGCTCCATGTCGCCTCCCGTTCCGGTCGCCGTGAGGGCTCCAGAATAGTGAGGCGGTGCTCGTCACTCGTCCGTGTACCGGCCGAGAACCGTCCGGACAGCCTGTGTTACAGACTGTCCATTACGGACTGCGCAGGGCCACCAGGTCGACGCCGAGTTCCGCGAACGGTTCTTCCGCCGCGGGCAGGACTTTCACCGCGCGGTTGCCCTCACGGGACAACCAGCCGGCGCTCACTCCGTGAGACAGTAACGCCGCGGGTACCCGGCCCGCCAAATGATCACGGCGGACTGTCCAATCCAGACAGTCGCGCAGCATCGGGCGGCGGCCGCCGTCGATCTCCACCCCGAGCGCGCCGAGTACCTCCCGGCCGCGATCGGTCAGCGTCAGGCCGCCTGCGTCGTCGATCAGCCCGGCGGCGAGCATCCCGTCCCGCAACGCGACCCCGACCGTTCCGGCGAGGTGGTCGTAGCAGGTCCTGGCGAACTCGAGCCGCTTCACCCGCACGGACGACCGCAGCCCCTTCACCGGCCGGTGTTCGGCGTGCTGCGCCAGATGTTCGATCAGCTCGGCCACGCGGGGGTCGGCTATCCGGACGTAACTGTGCCTCCCCTGCTTGACCCGCACGACGAAGCCTGCCTCGGTCAGCTTCGTCACGTGCTCGCTCGCCGTCGACGCGGCCACCTCGGCCGCGCCCGCCAGCTCGGTCACCGTCCAGGCACGCCCGTCGAGCAGCGCGAGACACATCGACGCGCGGCTCGGATCGGCGAGCACGGCCGCGACCTCGGCCAGGGCGATCGTCTCCATGCGTCCACCGTAGAAGACCCACGGTTCGGCGACCGCCGAAGCGTCAGCCCGCCAGGAACTTCGCCGCCAGCTGCACCGCGGGTTTGGAGTCGTTGGAACCTTCGAGCATGACGGCGAAAGCGACGTCCCCGCGATAGCCGACGAACCAGCCGTTGGCGTCCGCGCCCGACCCGAACTGCGCCGTCCCCGTCTTGCCGAAGACCGCTCCGCTGCCCTTCAGCGCCTTCGCGGTCCCAGTCGTGCAGACCTCACGCATCATCGCGCGGACCTGGTTCAGCACCCCGGCAGGCGGGGCCTGGTAGCCGACGTTGACCTTGGTCTCCAGGCCCTGCCACAGCTTCGGCACCACCGGCTTCCCGGTTGCGACCGTCGCGGCCATGAGCGCCGCGCCCAGCGGGCTGACCTGCACCCTGCCCTGCCCGATCCCGGCCTCGACCTGCTCGTCACCGCTGCCCGACGGATCCACCTTGCCCGCCTCCGTCGCCAGTCCGGGGATCTCGAAGTCGGCGTTGAGACCGAGCTGGCTCGCGGCCTTCGCGAGGCCGTCCGCGGGCAGTTGCCCGGCGAGCCGCCCGAAGGTCGTGTTGCACGACGCGGCGAACGCCGTCTTCAGCGGGACGGTCCCCAGGTCGAACCCGTTGTCGTTCTTGAGCGTGCGGGTCCCGATCTGCTCACTGCCCGGGCAGGCCAACGGGGAGTCGGCGGTGACCCCGCCCTGCTGCAACGCCGCGGTCGCCGTGGCGATCTTGAAAGCCGAACCCGGCGAGTACAGGCCGTTGAGCGCATCCGGCCGGTTCCCGGCCGCGCCGTTCTGCGCGACCGCCAGGAGTTCGCCCGAAGTCTTCATCGCGACGATGATCGCCGGCCCTCCGAAGCCGTCGACGGCTTTCTGGGCGGCTGCCTGAGAAGCCACGCTCAAGGTCGAGGTCAGCGGTTCGCCGGTCTCGGCGGTCTGCCCGAAGAGCGTTTCGACCGGCTTCCCGGAGGCGTCGACGCGCGACACGGTGACGGTGGCCGGGGTTCCGCTGCCGCCGTTCTGCTCGGAGGCGACCTTGGCCAAGGCCCCCTGCAGGATCGGCGCGACGCCCGCCGCGTCGCCGCCGACGAGGGCCTTGCCGTCGCGGTCGGCCACGACCGGTTTGGCCGAAACCGGGGCGACGGCGAGCCGCTGCCCGGCTTCGAGCTTCGGGTGGATCACCGACATCGCCCAGCGGACGACCCATTTCCCGGCGTTGCGCACCAGGTCCAGCTTGCCTTCGTATTTCCAGACGCTGCCGCCGGCGAACGTCCACGCGGCGTGGAAGGTGGCCGACGTCGAGGGCGCGTCACCCGGCGTCGTCGGGACCTCGCCGAGTGATGTCTTGACGGACGCCCCGTTGAGCGTGTTGCGCGTCCCGGTCAGCGCGGTCGTGGCCTCCGCCGGATCGTCGACCGGGGCGGTGGTCAGGTCACCCATGTCGAACAGCCGCAGAAACCGGCCGGCGACCTGCGCGGGGCTGTCCTGCGCGTTCGCGGTGGACTCCCCCGGCCCGACGGCGGCCGCGGGCGCCCGGTCCTCCTTGACGAGCAGCACCACCCCGGCCACCACGATGGCGACGACCGCCAGCGCGGCGCCGATCAGGATGCCTCTTTTCCGGGCAGGACTCATGGATTCGCTCTCCCCCATACGGCGCGTACCCTCGCGCGCCCCCGGGCGCCAGCCTGCCGATTTCCCCCGCGCAAGGCTCGTTTCCGGCGGGAAAGCGACGGTTCCGAATCCGTTTCGTGATCCCGGTGATCGGGACCTCGCGACTGCAATGAAAGGCCCCTTCATTGCAAATTTTGCAATGAAGGGGCCTTTCATGTCACTTGTGGGCGTCAGGCCTTGGCGACCGCCACGGTCACCTTGGTGCCCTCCCCGACTGTCCCGGCCGAGCCGTCGGCGACGGCGCCGTAGGCAACCGAAGTCGCCAACGTCTCCGAAGCGATGAACTCCTCGTGCGTCTTCGCGGCCGTGACCACCTCTTCCGGCGCGTCGACCGTCAGCGCGATCCGGTCGGCGACGTCGAGCCCGGCGTCACGGCGGGCCTGCTGCACGACCCGGACCAGGTCACGGGCGAGGCCCTCGGCCGCCAGCTCGTCGGTCACCTCGGTGTCGAGCAGCACCAGCCCGGCACCACCGGGCAGTTCCGCGGCCGCGCCGCCGCCCTTGGCGACCAGACGCCGGTCGTACTCGCCTTCGACGAGCTCGATCCCGGCGGCCACGACGGCGCCGCTCTCCGACGTCGTCCACTCACCGGCCTTGACGGCCTTGATCACCGTCTGGACGTCCTTGCCCAGCCGCGGCCCGGCGGCGCGGGCGTTCACCGCGACCTCGAAACCGCCGTGCGCGGCGACGTCGGTGGTCAGCTCGACGGATTTGACGTTGACCTCGTCGCGCAGGATGTCGGTGAACTCGCGCAGCGAGTCCGCCTCGTGTGCGGCGACGACCAGCTTGGCCAGCGGCAGCCGCACCCGCAGCTTGTTCGACTTCCGCAGCGAGAGCGCCGAAGACGCCACCTGGCGCACCCGGTCCATCGCCGTCACCAGCGCCGCGTCCGCGGGCAGGTCGAGCGCGTTCGGCCAGTCGGTCAGGTGCACCGAACGGCCGCCGGTCAGCCCGCGCCAGACGACCTCGGTGGTCAGCGGCAGCAGCGGCGCCACCACCCGCGACGTCACCTCCAGCACGGTGTGCAGGGTGTCGATCGCGTCCTGCTCGCCCGCCCAGAACCGGTCGCGCGACCGGCGCACGTACCAGTTCGTCAGCACCTCGAGGAAGTCACGGACCGTCGAGCACGCACCGGCGACATCGTAGGTGTCGAGCGCGTGCTCGACGTCGGTCACCAGTTCGTGTGTCTTCGCCAGCACGTACCGGTCGAGGATGTGTTTCGAATCCGTGCGCCACTGGCCTTCCACACCCTCTGCGTTCGCGTAGAGCGCGAGGAAGTAGTACGAGTTCCACAGCGGCAGCACAGCCTGGCGGACGGCGTCGCGGATGCCCTTGTCGGTGACGACCAGGTTCCCGCCGCGCAGGATCGGGCTGGCCATCAGATACCAGCGCATCGCGTCGGAACCGTCGCGGTCGAAGACCTCGTTGACGTCCGGGTAGTTGCGCAGCGACTTGGACATCTTCTGGCCGTCCGAGCCGAGCACGATCCCGTGCGAGATACAGGTGCGGAACGCCGGCCGGTCGAACAACGCGGTCGCCAGCACGTGCAGGACGTAGAACCAGCCGCGGGTCTGACCGATGTACTCGACGATGAAGTCACCCGGGTAGTGGTGCTCGAACCACTCGGTGTTCTCGAACGGGTAGTGCACCTGCGCGTAGGGCATCGAACCCGAGTCGAACCAGACGTCCAGCACGTCTTCGATCCGGCGCATGGTGGACTTCCCGGTCGGGTCGTCCGGGTTGGGCCGGGTCAGCTCGTCGATGAACGGCCGGTGCAGGTTCTCCAGCCGCACACCGAAATCGCGCTCGATTTCGTCGAGCGAGCCGTACACGTCCGTGCGCGGGTACGCCGGGTCGTCCGACTGCCACACCGGGATGGGCGTGCCGAAGTACCGGTTGCGGGAGACCGACCAGTCGCGGGCGTTCTCCAGCCACTTGCCGAACTGGCCGTCCTTGACGTTCTCCGGGTACCAGGTGATCTGCTGGTTCAGCTCGACCATCCGGTCCTTGAACTCGGTCACCGCGACGAACCACGACGAGACGGCGCGATAGATCAGCGGGTTGCGGCAGCGCCAGCAGTGCGGGTACGGGTGCTCGTAGGTCTCGTGGCGCAGCAGTACCGCGCCCTGACGGCCCGCGGAACCGGTGCCGTTCTTGAGATCCTTGATGATGTTCGGGTTGGCGTCGAACACCTGCTGGCCCGCGTAGTCCGAGACGGTCGCGTCGAACTTGCCCTGCGCGTCCACCGGGGTGACCGGCACGATGCCGGCCGCGTCGGTGACGACCTTGTCCTCTTCACCATAGGCGGGCGCGATGTGGACGACACCGGTGCCGTCCTCGGTGGTGACGTAGTCCGCGGACAGCACGCGGTGCGCGTTCTCGTGGCCGGTGAAGTACGGGAACGGTGGGGCGTAACGGGTTCCGAGCAGTTCGGTCCCGGTGTAGTGCCCGACGACGGTCGGCTCTTCACCGAGCTCGCGGGCGTACGAGGCGACGCGCGCTTCGGCGAGCAGGAACCGCTTGCCGTCGCTTTCCACCAAGACGTACCGCACGTCCGGGTGCACCGCGGTCGCGAGGTTGGACGGCAGCGTCCACGGGGTCGTGGTCCAGATCAGGAGGTAGGTGCCGTCGAGCTCGTTGTCGTTGCCCTCCAAGCGAAAACCGACCGTGACGGCCGGGTCCTGGCGGCTGGCGTAGACGTCGTCGTCCATGCGGAGCTCGTGGTTGGACAGCGGGGTCTCGTCGCGCCAGCAGTAGGGCAGGACGCGGTAGCCCTCGTAGACCAGCCCCTTGTCCCACAGCTGCTTGAACGCCCAGATGACCGACTCCATGTAGGACAGGTCGAGCGTCTTGTAGTCGTTGCCGAAGTCGACCCAGCGGGCCTGGCGGGTGACGTAGTCCTGCCATTCGCCGGTGTAGCGCAGCACGGACTCGCGGCACGCCTCGTTGAAGACGTCGATGCCCATCGCGTCGATCTCGGACTTCTCGGTGATCCCGAGCTGGCGCATGGCCTCGAGTTCGGCGGGCAGGCCGTGGGTGTCCCAGCCGAACCGGCGCTCGACGCGCTTGCCCTTCATGGTCTGGTAACGGGGCACCAGGTCCTTCACGTACCCGGTGAGCAGGTGACCGTAGTGCGGGAGACCGTTGGCGAACGGCGGGCCGTCGTAGAAGACGTACTCGTTCGAACCGTTGACGCCGGGGTCGCGGGCGTCGATCGAAGCCTGGAAGGTCCGATCGGCTTCCCAGTACGCGAGGACGCGCTTTTCCGACTCGGGGAACGAAGGCTGGGACGGGACGCCGGTCTCGCCGTCCAGCTGTGCCTTGGGATACATCTTCGGTGCTCCTCGCGGTTCGTCTCTCTCGTACGGGCTCGCGCCCACACGGGGACGAGACGGCCGTTTCCGGCGCGTTCCGCGGTACCACCCCGCTTGCCCGGCCGGTGGTGTTCCGGCTGGGCCGCTCATTCGACGGCTGTGACGGGCCGTACCCGTCCGGTTCTACTGAGGGCTCGTCTGTTGAGGACACGGGCCCTGTTCTTCCGGAGGCTCCCCGGTGATGGCCGGATCGGTGCCAGTTGGTTCAAGGGTAGCGCGCGGGGGCAACCGGGTTGTCCGGGGTGGGTGGAAACTCGGAGGCGGCGGGCGGCCACCGTGATTAGGCTCCCGCCCGACAGGAGGGTGATGG
Organism: Amycolatopsis coloradensis; assembly: GCF_037997115.1. Lineage (NCBI taxonomy): Bacteria > Bacillati > Actinomycetota > Actinomycetes > Pseudonocardiales > Pseudonocardiaceae > Amycolatopsis > Amycolatopsis coloradensis. The sequence continues at coordinate 3,563,639 of NZ_CP150484.1, read as the reverse complement.
ACACCGAAGAACAGCTGTGGCGCCAGATCCGCGTCACCGACCGGATGTGGGAGGGCCCGGGGCAGATCGCCGCGCTCGAGAGAGTGACGCGTCGCGTGGACGCGCTGGGGCTGATCGCGCACCGGCAGGAGGCGCGCGTCCGGCTCGCCACCGCGTACCTGCTCGGCGGCGAGCCCGCGAAGGTGTTCGAGCCCCTGTCCCGGTGTCTGGACTCCGGCGATCCCGACCTCAGACCGGTGTTCGACGACCTGGCCGTGGCGTTCACCGAAGACCCGCGCGTTCCGCTCGCGGACACCCTCGCCGCGCTCGACGAAGGTGAACGACTCTTCGGCCCGATGCCCGACAACCGCCTGATCATCGCGTCGCATCTCGGCACCGACGCGGACGTCGAGTACGAGGCTCCCGCGGAAAGCTCGCGGTGCGGCCAGTGCGACACCGGCTTGAGGATCGACCACCTGCTCCGGATCGGCCGCTTCGACGACGCCGCCGCGCTCTTCTCCGACGACGACCTCTGCTCCCGACAGCCGCACGCGATGCTCGCGGCACTGATGCTCCCGTTCGCCCGAGCCGGCCGGCTCGACGACGCGGTGGATGCGTTCCGGAGATCCTATTCGGCCTTCTGGACCACGCCGGCAGAGCTGGGCTCGCTGGCCCGGCACGTCGAGTTCTGCGCACACACGGGAAATCACGCCGCGGCCCGGAAACTGGTCGACCGGCACGGCGGGTGGCGATCGACGCCCTTCGCGACGATGAACTTCCACGCCGCGGCGGCCTTGGTGACGGAATCCCACGCGTACCTAGCGCTGGAGATCGCCGCCCGGTTCGACGCCCGCAACGGCAACTCCGTGCAGAGCGAGCGGATCCGGGCGTTTCTCGCGGCGGATCCGGCACCGGTTCCCGTGGACTTGGGTTCCGCGTTGCTGCCCCGTACCAAGCAAATGGGGTCGCGACTCGTGATCTATCCGACGACCGTGGAGGAACTGGCTTCCCTGGCCGAACGCAACGAAGACGATCCGGAGTTCGCGGCCATCATGTGGGAACGGTTCGACGAGCTCCTGCCGAATCCCGAAGGTGCACTGCTCGCGCGCCGTCTCGCCGGTTCCGGCGAACTTGCCGGAGCCACCGACCGGTCCGACCCGCCGAGCGATCCCGGGGCACGTGCGTTCCGCTGCGCTGCGCTGTCCCTGGAAGAGGACCCCTTGCAAGCCGCGACGTCCGCGCGCGAAGCCATCGACCTCTTCCAGTCGAAGTTCGACTACGTGAACGCCGCCCGCGCCCGGCTGATGGCGGTGTGGATCCTGGCGTTCACGGGCGACCCGAAGGCCGCTCTCGACCTGATCGGTGAGTGCGGCGTCGCCGGCGGGAACCCTGAGGTACAGGCCGAGGTGCTGTACACCCACGGAAAGCTCTCGCAGGCATTCGGCGATCTCGACGACGCGGTGTTCCGGTTACTCATGGCCGCCGAAAGCTTCGAGACCGCCGAGAACACCGACGCGCTCGGCTGGACCCGCGCCGATCTCGCGGAGCTCTTCTTGACCATGGACCGTTTCGAGGACGCCGCCGACGCCGCCGAAGAGGCCGTCCGGCTGACTCCCACGGCGCGGGCCCGGGCATTGCTGGATCAGGCCTATCTTCTGCGTGCTTAGAGCGGGTCCGGTAGGTGGCCCGTCCCCGGTCACGACCGGAGGCGGTGATCGCGGACAAGGACTACCAGTTTCGTCAGCCCCGAACGCGACGATCGCCGGCTTTCGATACCGAGGTCCGCCCTGAGCGCAGCCGTATAGGTCGTTATACAGTCATCGGAGCCGCCTAGGTCCTGAGGTGCATCGTGTTCCGCCTCGGTGTCCCGGTGGGATCGAGGTAGCCAGGCGGGGTGAACTCCGGCAGACCGTCTTGGGCGATCTGTACTTTCCATTCGCTGTAATGGATCAACCGGTGATGCCGAGAGCACAGCAGCACGAGGTTGTCGATCTTCGTTTCGCCGTGGTGGCGCCAGAACACGATGTGGTGGGCCGTGCAGCGCGGCACCGGCATGTCGCAGCCGGGGAACGCGCAGCCACCGTCGCGGAGGGTCAATGCGTACTTCTGCGCTAGCGATACGGTCCGTTTGGAGCGGCCGATGTCGAGGGGTTCTCCGGCGGTGCCGAGGACGCCGGGTCGGACGCGGGCATCGCAGGCGAGGATCCGCGCGTCGGTGGCGCTGATCGGCCCGACCAGGTCCAGATGGGCCTCGCCGAGATCGTTGATCAGGTCCTCATACGACATGGTGACCAGGATGTGGGTCGCCTCGCCCGCTTGACCGGGAAGGTTCCGGCTGGTCGTCTTCAACCGCACATAGTCGGTGAACGCATCCCCGTAGCGCTCGTCCTGGGTGCGGGAGTCGCGGACCCCGTCGATGGCCTTGTGCGGCTTGGCCATCGGATCCAGATCGGACTTGAGACGGGCGTAGGTTTCCAGGTCGAGCCTCGCTTTGAGGCCGAGGGTGCCGTCGCGGTGTTTGACGAACCGCAACTCCGGCCGGGTCTCCTTCGGATCCTCGTTGCGGGGCTCTTTCCCGTCGGAGTCGAGCTTGTCCAGCAGGCGGCGTCCGACGCGGGCGATCTGTCGGGGTCCGGCGCGGCGGGCGAGGTCGACGAGGATCTTTTCCCCGGCCCGCACGTCTTCTTCCGGCACAGTCGACGGGATCCGCGCGAGTGTCTTGATGATGGCATCGATCTGCGAACCGCCGATCGCGCCCTCCGCCGCAGCCTCGGCCGTCAGGGGCGCAAGAGGCGGCTCCGGGTCTCCACCGATGGACGGACCAGGATGCAGCGCCAGCACCCGGTCGGCGCGATCACTGGCTTCCTTGTCCGACACGAGGAAGTCCTCGAGAATCAGCCCGGTCAACGTCGAATGACCCGAACACCCACGAACCCCGCGGGAATTGATTTCCGCCAGGATCGCGTTCTGCTCCGCATCCGCCCGCCGCTTCAAAACTTCCAATTCCTGCTTACGGGAATGCAGCGTCGCGGTATCGACGCGCCACCACTCGGTGGACGTCCCTGAAGGTGCATCTTCGCTGGCCACAACATCAAAGCTACCCCGAATCGAACACCTGCGCTAGCTCAAACAGCCCAACAGAGGAAATTGCCAAAAAATGGCAACTGCGAAGAACCGTTAAAGCAGCGAAGCACTTTAAGGACGCGAAGGCGCATAAACACTAGATAGACTCAGAACACGAATAACACTCACGACCGACCAACCCGACCACCCAGGGCCCGAGTTGCCGTCCCCGCCGCCGCCTCTAGGTTGACGGGTATGTCGTTCTGCGAGGCCCGATGAAAGGGCCCGGACTCCTCATCGTCCTGCTGGTGGTCCTCGGCGGCGTCAGCGGGCTCGGGTTCGCCCTGGGACTGGGCAACGCGGCCGTCCTGGCGGCCCTCACCGCGCTCTTCTGTCTCATGGCGGCGGTGGGCGGGCCGCTTTGGGCGGATCTGCGGTTGCTGGCGTGGTTCGCGCCCGCGCTGATCCTCGCGGTCGGGGTGCCGCGGTTGCTGGGCGAGGTGTCGCAGTGGGCGGCGATCGGGCTGCTGGTGGCGATCGTGGTCGTCGCCGGGCTGTTGCCCGTGCTCGGGGCACGGTTCGTCACGGTCGGGCTGGGGCTCGGGATGGCGTCGCTGTTCGGGTACGGCTTCCAGCTGACGGGGACGGCGTCGGCGGGGCAGATCTTGGGCGCGCCCGCGCTCGCGGCGGGCGTCGTGATCCTGTTGCGGGCGTTGATGGGCGCGAAGGATCCGGCCAAGCCGACCCGTGAGGCGCTGGCCGACGCGCTCGCGGCGGGCTCGTCGGAAACGCAGGAGCGCGCGGCGAGGCTTTGGCTCGCGGACCGGCCTCGTCGCTGGACCGGCCGGGTCCTCGGCGGCATGTTCCGCTATCGCGCGGCCACCGGGTTGCTGGAGATCCGCCGGAGACGACTGAACAGCGAAGAAATCGGCGAAACGCTCGACGCCGCCAAGGAAGAAGCCGCCAGGCTCGCCGACGCCGTTCGGGGCCCGGCGGCACCGGACGAAGTCGAACCGGTGCGGCGCAAGGAACCCACCGGACTTCCCGGTGTCACGGCGAGGCTCGTCACCGCGCTCTGGGAGGCTCTCGAATCCATCCGGACCGCGGCGGCCGAACGGGACGAGTCGCGTGTGGACGTTCCGAAAGGACTCCGCAAGGAACTGCGCCGGATCGAGTTGAGCGGCGCGTTTTCCTGGCGGTCGGCACAGTTCCGGCACGCGCTCCGCTGCGGGCTCGGCGTCGGGGTGGCGCTGGTGGTCGCGAGTTTCCGGCCCGGCGACCCGCTCACCGTGTCGTTCCTGCTCGGCACTTTCGCCATCATGCAACCGGAATGGCGGGACAGCCTCAGCAAGGCCTGGCAGCGGATCGGCGGCTCACTCGGCGGCGCCGTCGTGCTCACTCTCGTTCTTTGGCTTCTGCCACAAGGGATTCTGCTGCCGATCGGGCTCGTCGCGCTACTCGGCGGGTTCTCGTTCATGCGGACGCGTCCGGCGATCTTCAACGGCTGCATGGTCCTGATGTCGGTCGGTATGAACGCGACCACCCGACATCTGGACCCGCGTTACGTACTCGTCGAGTACCTGCTCCTGATGGTCCTCGCCGGCGCCATCGCCCTGCTGTTCGGTTTCGCCGCGATCCCCGGTGTGCCGAGACCCGGCCCTGCGGAACGGTTCGAAAGCGCCGTCGGCGCCACCCGCGCACTGCTCGGCTCGGTGACGCGGAAACTACGCGGCGAGGACGTCGACCCGCGGACACTCGGCCGCGAGTTCCGTACCGCCGCGGTCGCGCACCACGGCCTGCTCGCCGCGGAGCCGGGTACCAAGGAACCCGCGCCCGGCCAGCGGGACGCGCTGGAGAACGCGGCCGAAGCCTTGCGAGGTCTGTCCATCACGGCGTCGTCGCTCTTGCTGCGGCCTGGTTCGGCCGGAGCGGCGGACGCCGTCGCCGAGGCGGCGCGCACGCTCGGGACCGGGGAGGCGGCGGAGATCCCCGTGCCACACGACGCGGACGAGGAGCAGCGCCTGGTGCTCGACACGATCGCCGCCGACGTCGTGGCGGTCGGCGAAGCGGCCCAGAAGCTCTAAGCCTTCTCGCGGTGTTGTCCGGCGATCTCGGCGTCGGGCGTGCACAGCGCGCACGGGGTGAACCCGAGCTGCCGCGCCTCGCCGATGCCGAGCGGGATCGTGTCCCGGGTTTCGAGCCACTCGCACGATGTCACGTGATAGCGCGGGTACTCGTCGACGACCACGACCTCGACCTCGAGTTCGGAGACGATCGCCACATCCTCGGGGGCGCTCTTCTCCTCGCCGGGGTCGCCACCGCGCGGAGGCTCCGGGGTGTCTTCCGCGTCGCCCAGTTCACCGGCGGCGGGCATCAAGACGGTCTGCTCGACATCCTCGGGCTTCTTTTCCTCACCCTCGGCGGACTCGTCGACGTCGGAAGCGTCTTCGGCCTCTTCCTCGGCGGGTGCACGCTTCTTCCGGCGGCGCAGCAGGTCGAAGAGGAGCAGCAACCCCGCGACGACGGAGACACCGATGGAGATCCAAGCCCACAGGGAGTTCGCGGTGATGAGCGCCGCGACGAGCAGCCCCAGAGCCGCCAGTACCAGTACCAGGACGATGTAGAGCACGGTGAATTACAACACGAGGACCAAGCGAAACGGCCCCGACCCTCCGGAGAGTGCCGAGGCCGTTCCACTGTGTAGAAACAAACCGGGTAGAACCGGATCAGCCCGCTTCGGCCCGCGGGCCGAACGAGTAACCCTGTCCGCTACCGGAGGACGAGGACTGCCCCGAGGTCGACGAAGAGGCCGACGCGGGAGCGGCCGAACCACGGTCGTCGAGCTCACGCAGCTGGGACTCGAGGAACCCGCGCAGCCTCGTGCGGTACTCCCGCTCGATCGTGCGCAGCTCCTCGATCTTCTTGCCCAGCGAGCCCTTCTCCGCGTTCATGTTGTTCATGGTCTCGGTGTACTTGCGCTGAGCCTCGCGCTCCATGGTCGTCGCCTTGTCGCGCGCCTGGCGCTCCAAGGTCTCGGCACGGGTTCGCGCGTCGTTCAACATCGTCTCGGCGCGCGTGCGCGCCTCGTTCACCATCGAGTCCGACTTGGACCGCGCGTCCGACAACAGCTGCTCGGACTTGGTCCGGGCTTCGGCGAGCATGCCGTCCGACTCGGTCTTGGCCTCGGCGGTGAGCCGGTCGGCCATTTCCTGCGCCAGCCCGAGCACCTTCGCGGCCTGGACGTTGGGCTCCCCGTTGTCCGGCACCATCGAGTGGGCCTGGGTCTGCTCCATCGCCGACTGCGGCGGCGGCACCGGCGCCAGGCGGCGCGACGGCTCGTCGCGTACCTGCGGCGGCGGGCCGACGGCGCCGGCCTTGGCGTTCTCGAGCTCACCACGGGTGGTCTCGAGCTCGTTGTCGAGCTGTTCGACCTGCTGCCGCAGCTCGTTGTTGTCCTCGATCAACCGGGCAAGCTCGGTCTCCACCAGGTCGAGGAACGCGTCCACCTCGTCCTCGTTGTAGCCCCTTTTGCCAATGGGCGGCTTGCTGAACGCGACGTTATGCACGTCAGCGGGGGTCAACGACATCAGATCACCTCACGCACTCCATGGCCTGCAGGTCCACCGGGGCTTCCCCGAAAATCACCCTGGCGTTGCCAGCTGCATCGCGAAGAACACAACCAACAGCAGCACCATAATCGATAAGTCCAGTCCGACGCCGCCGATTCGTACGGTCGGGATGATTCGTCTGAACAGACGAACCGGTGGGTCGGTCACTGTGTAGATGGTCTCGAGCGTTACCGCAACCCCTCCGGCAGGACGCCACTCGCGAGCGAAAGCACGCACGAGCTCGACGACGATCCGTGCCGTCAGCAGGAGCCAGAAGGCGAACAGCACGTACCAGACGACCAGCAACACAGCATTCACGTAACCACTCTGCCATGCCTCGCGTCAAAAGACGCAGTTGACGGGCCGCGGATGGCGATGAGTCGACAAAATCACATCCGGCTGCGCTCAGCGGTCACCGGGTGATCAGCCGCGCAGGAACAATCCGCCTTCGGCAATCCGTCGGCGGTCCTCCGCGGTGACATCCACATCGGGCGGTGAGAGAAGGAACACCTTGTTGGTGACCTTGTCCATCGATCCGCGCAACGCGAACGCGAGCCCCGCGGCGAAGTCGACAAGACGCTTCGCGTCCGCGTTCTCCATCTCCGTGAGGTTCATGATCACCGGGATGCCTTCCCGGTAGTGCTCCCCGATCGCCCGCGCTTCCGCGTAGCTCGTCGGGTGCAGCGTCGTGATCCGGCTCAACGGGTCGCGGACCGCCGGCCGGACCGGCTCGGTGACCGGCCGCAGCCGCGCGACCGGCTCCGGCTGACGGTCCATAGCCAGCGCTCCGTGGACGGCAGGCTCCGGACTGGCCACGGAGCGTGACCGAGGCCGCGGCGCGGGCTCGTCATAAGTGTCATCGACATCCCGGTAACGTCCACCCCGTGACCGGGCCGGTGGCTCGTCGTCGTAGTCGTACTCGTCGTCGGCATATTCCTTTGAAGCGTAGCCTCGCCGGTAGTCGTCCTCGACGTCATAGCCGTCTTCGTCCGCGGGCACCATCCCGAAGTAGGCCTTCAGCTTCTGCAGCGCGCTCATGCCTCTCCCTAGCCTTAGCCGCGTCCCGCACCGTACTCCCCCGCCCTCGCCGCCACTCCCCGTAACGACGAGACGGTATTCCCTAGGGCGAGGCTAAACCGCGCCCACCGAGCAACGCGGTTCCGACACGCACACAGGTCGAGCCGTGCGTGATCGCCTGCTCGAGATCATTGCTCATTCCGGCGGAGATCTCACGGGCATTTGGGTGTTCTTCCCGTAGACGCTCCGACGCACGAGCGAGTTTCCCGAACGCCTCCGCGGGATCAATACCCAACGGCGCCACTGCCATAAGCCCTCGGAGGCGAATATCACCCACATGGGCTATCCGCTCCGCCAAATGGCTCACTTCGCTCAACCGAATGCCCCCGCGCTTCGGATCGTCATCGAGACTTACTTGGATGAGGACGTCCAGCGGGTGCTCGCGTTGCCCGGAATCCAGCGCCGACTTGGTCGCCTTCGCGAGCGCGTCGGCGAGCCGCTCGGAGTCGACGGACTGGACCTCGTCCGCCCAGCGCACGACCGATTTGGCCTTGTTCCGCTGCAGGCTGCCGACCATATGCCAGCGGATCCGGGCGTCCGGGCGGAGAGCGGCGACCTCTTCGGCCTTCGCGCCCGCCTCCTGATCGCGGTTCTCGGCGAGGTCGAGTGCGCCGAGGTCGGCGAGCAGCGCGGCGTCGAGCGCCGGAAAGGTCTTGGTGACCGCGAGCAATTTGACCTCGTCGCGGGCCCGGCCGGCGGCCTTGCACGCGGCAGCGATCCGCTCTTCCACTTCGGCAAGGGACGCGGCCAATTCCTCCCGGCGGGTGTCACTCACGACGCGTCCAGCCACGTGATGCCCGCGATCCGGCCGGTGGTGCCGTCGCGGCGGAAACTGAAGAGAGTCTTGTCTTCGTTGGTACAGCGCGGATCGACGCCGATCTTGCCGACGCCGAGGTCGGCCAGCTGCCGCCAGAGCCCGGCGCGCAGGTCGAGCCCCGGCGTGCCCTTGCGGGTTTTGCAGGCGCTGCCCGGCACGTGCTTTTCGACGTCGGCGGCCATGTCGGCGGGAACTTCGTAGCAGTCGCCGCAGATCGCGGGACCGAGCAGCGCTTCGGTACGGGCCGGTTCGGCGCCGACCGAACGCATCGCCTCGATCGCCGCGGGGACGACGCCGACCCTGGCGCCGACCCGGCCCGCGTGGACGGCGGCTACGACACCGGCTTCGGCGTCTGCCAGCAGAAGCGGGACGCAGTCGGCGACGAGCACCACGAGCGCGAGGCCGGGCTCCGCGGTCACGAGCGCGTCGGTCGCTTCGGCGGCGGAGGCCTCCGAACCGTCGACGACGGTGGCGGTCCGGCCGTGGACCTGCTCCATCCACGCCAGCCTGTCCTCGGCGAGGCCGAGTTCGGTGGCGAGGCGTTTGCGGTTGGCGTAGACGTCGCCCGCGTCGTCACCGACGTGATCACCGAGGTTGAAGGTGTCGTAAGGCGGCCGGGAGGCCCCGCCCGCCCTTGTCGTGACAACCCGCCGTACCCGCACGCGTTTCCTCCTAGACCTGAGTGAAGGCCCCCTCGACTGTAGTCAAGGAGGCCTTCACGGAACGTACTGGCGAGTGCTACCGACGCATGAACGGGGGAACGTCGACCTCGTCGTCCGACGGGTCGTCGTGCACCGGGGTGGCGCGGCCGGGCAGGCTGCCGTGGTTCGAGTTCGACCCGATCGGCGAGTAGCCGCGCGAACCGCCGCCGGGCTGCGGGAGCCCGCCGGTCATCGAGCCGTTGCCCTCGTTACGGGCGGACGGCATGGGCGTGTGCGTGCGCGGCGGCGCGACCGGGTAGCCGTTGGAACCGGTCGACGGCACCGGCGTGGCACCCGAAGGCGGGCTCTGCACCGGGGTCGCCCCACCGCCGTTGACCTGACCGGCCTGTGCGGACGCGGTCGAGTTCGACCGGGAGCCGAACGCCGGCGGGTCGAGCTTCTTGTGGGTCGGGGTGCCGGCGTCGAAACCGGCCGCGATCACGGTGACCCGGACCTCGTCGCCGAGCGAGTCGTCGATGATCGTCCCGAAGATGATGTTGGCGTCGGGGTGCGCGGATTCCTGCACCAGCGACGCGGCCTCGTTGATCTCGAACAGGCCGAGGTCCGACCCGCCCGCGATCGACAGCAGCGCGCCGTGCGCCCCGTCCATCGACGCTTCCAGCAGCGGCGAGTTGATCGCCTTCTCCGCCGCCTGGATCGCCCGGCCCTCGCCGCGCGCCGAGCCGATGCCCATCAGCGCGGAGCCCGCGCCGGACATGACGCTCTTGACGTCGGCGAAGTCCAGGTTGATCAGACCCGGCGTGGTGATCAGATCGGTGATGCCCTGGACACCCGAAAGGAGGACCTCGTCCGCCGAGCGGAAGGCGTCCATCAGCGAGACGCCGATGTCGCCCAGCTGCAGCAGCCGGTCGTTCGGGATGACGATGAGGGTGTCGCATTCGTTGCGCAGCTGCTGGATGCCCTCTTCGGCCTGCTTGCTGCGGCGCTTGCCCTCGAAGGTGAACGGGCGGGTGACGACGCCGATGGTCAGCGCGCCGAGCTTGCGGGCGATCTGGGCGACGACCGGCGCGCCACCGGTGCCGGTGCCACCGCCCTCACCCGCGGTCACGAACACCATGTCGGCGCCCTTGATGACCTCTTCGATCTCTTCGCGGTGGTCCTCGGCGGCCTTCTGCCCCACCTNGTCGGCGCCCTTGATGACCTCTTCGATCTCTTCGCGGTGGTCCTCGGCGGCCTTCTGCCCCACCTCGGGGGCGGCGCCGGCACCGAGGCCGCGGGTCAGTTCCCGGCCGATGTCGAGCTTGACGTCGGCGTCGGACATGAGCAGTGCCTGAGCGTCGGTGTTCACCGCGATGAACTCGACACCCTTGAGGCCGACCTCGATCATGCGGTTCACGGCGTTCACTCCGCCGCCGCCGATACCGACGACCTTGATCACCGCAAGGTAGTTGTGCGGGGGCGTCATCGGAGCCGCCTTCCTGATCGTGTGTGCTCGTGCTGCCCGCCGGTCGCTGAGCCTGTCCCGAACCCTCGAGCTGAAGTTCAGATTGAGAGTTATGTCAACTGCCGACGTTGAAGCAGGACGGTATGCACCAGGCTGGCTCGAATCCAGTAGCCACGCCGTGTGTCGCAAAGGTGTTTTGCCACAACATGTTCGCGGGCGCAAGAGCGAGACCCGGTCGCGGCGGCGAACGGCGGCCTGGTAAGGGCGGAGATCAGGTCGGCATGGACATGACCATGACGACGTCCTTCGACGGCGTTCCGGTCGGTGATCCACCCGCCTGTTCGACGCTGAGCGCGAACTTCTCGGCCCCGCCGAGCCCGTCGGCGACCAGCAGCGCACCGTCCTGACCACCGGGAATGAGCCCGGCGGGCTTGGGCGCGGCACCCGGGTACATGAGCCAGGCCTGGTAGGTCCGACCCGGTTCGTTCGCCGGCAGCTGCGCCGCCATGAACACCAGCCGGTCCTTCGCGCGCGACATCATCACGGTCCCGCCGCCGCCCGCCGAAGTCTCGGCGTGCCCGGTCCGGAGATCGGCGGCCGAGAGGACGTCGGCGACCGGGGCGTACCGATCCGCGTACTCCGCCGCACGCTCCCGCGCGGCGGTCAGCTGCGAGTGGTTGTCGTAGGCGATCCCGCCGAACACGGCGGTGCCCGCCAGCCCGACGACCGCCGCCGCGACCGCGGCGATCGCCCAGCGCGGGGCGCGCCGCCGGTCCTTGACGCGCTCCCCGGCGCCTAACCGCGTCTTCGGCGGCTGCTGCCTGGTCGCCATCGCCTCGGCGAGCACGCGGCGCTTGAGCTCGGGCGGCGGGTCCTCGGCCAGCGCGGCACCGAGCCGGGTCGCGGTCATCTGCAGTTCGAGGACCTCTTGTGCGCACGACGCGCACTCGGCGAGGTGCCGCTGGAACTGGGCACGCTCCACTTCGGACAGCGCGTCGACGGCGTAGGCGCCGGTGAGCGTGTGCATCTCGGGCATGGTCATGCCGTCACCCCCAAACAGTCCCGGAGCCTGATCAGGCCGTCCCGGAGCCGGGTCTTGATGGTTCCGTGCGGGGTCTGCAGCACCTCTGAGACCTCGCGATAGGTATAGCCCTGGTAGTAGGCGAGCAACACGGATTCCCGTTGCAACTCGGTCAAGCTCGTGAGACAGCGGCGCACCTGCGACTGTTCCCAGCGGGCCGCGACGGCCTCGGACACCTCGTCGAAGGGCCGGGCGCGGGCGGCCTCGAAGGTCGCCTTGACCTCGCGATCCGAACTGGCGCGTGCCGAGCGGACGCGGTCGACCGCACGGCGATGCGCGAGCGTCATGGCCCAGTTCAGCGCGCTCCCCCGCTCCGGGGAGTAGCGCGTGGCCGTGCGCCACAGCTCCACCATGACCTCCTGGGTGACCTCTTCGGACTGCGCGGCGTCACGGAGGATCCGCCGCACCAGGCCGAGGACCGGGCCGGCGAGCCGGTCGTACAGCGCGTCGAAAGCGCGCTCGTCGCCCTTCGCGACCTGGACGAGCAGATCCTCGGCCGTCGGTCCGGCCGGTTCGCCGTCACCGGGTACGGGCGCCATCCGGCGCGGACGTGCCGTTTCATCGATCAAGTCTGCCTCCGGCCGTCTGCGGCGTCCGCGTGGTCATCGGCGCCTTCTTCAACCACAGTTTGACCCCATGCCGCCGGATCAGCGCGGAGACCCGGTGCGGCATGAGCGGGCGGGTGATCAGCATGTGCGCCAGCCATTTCGTGGTGGCGGGCCGCCGCACGCCGCGCAGCGACGCGGTCAGCGGCGTCCGCCCGTCCCGGTGGAGGGCGATCTTGACCGAGAGCAGCGACTCCGGCCTTGGCACCTCCATCCGGTACTCGCCGTCCATCGACTGGAACGGCGAGACGTAGAACTCCTTGTCCGCGAAGGCGTTCCCGTCCGCGTCCGGCCGCAGGAGGTACGCGTGCCTGCCGCCGTAGGTGTTGTGGACCTCGGCGACGACGCATTCGAGTATCCCGTCGGGCCGGTGGCACCAGTACAGGGTGATCGGGTTGAAGTTGTGGCCGAGCATCCGCGCGCCGGCCAGCATCAGCACCCGCCCGCCGCGGAGGTCGACGCCGCGCGCCGCGAGCCAGCGGTCCAATTTGGACCTGATGCTGGAAGTGTCCTCGGGCGCGAAGTGGTCTCGCGGGTCGAAGCGCGCGAAGGGGCCCAGCCACCACGGCAGCTTCGGCGGCACGTCGAGGTCGACGAACCACAGGTAGATCCGGTGGGCGAACGAGATCGGCGGGGCGTCGCGCCGGACATGAGCCACCGTGGAGTCGTAGAGCACGGCCATGACGGTCACCAGCGCACCCCGAAGTTCTCGGCCGCGCGGACACCGGACGCGCAGCCGTCCTCGTGGAACCCCCAGCCGTGGTACGCACCGGCGAAGGCGACCGTGTCGTCGTCGAGCTCGGGCAGACGCCGCTGGGCGGCCACGGATTCCGGCGTGTAGACGGGGTGCTCGTAGGTCATCTTGGCCAGCACCGAACCGGCTTCGGGCTCGGTGCCGGGGTTGAGCGTGACGACGTAGCCGGTCGGTTCGTCGAGCCGCATCAGGCGGTTCATGTCGTAGGACACCTGGACCGCGCCGTGGCCGGCACCGCAGAACGGGGTGGCGTAGTTCCAGCCAGCCCGCGCCGAGTCCGCCGTCGGAAGCACGCCGGTGTCGGTGTGCAGCCACGCCTCGTTGCTGGAGTACCGGAACGCGCCGAGGATTTCGCGCTCGGCCTCGGTCGGCGAAGCGAGCACCTTCAGCGCCTGGTCCGCGTGCGTGGCCACGACGACCTTGTCGAGCCGGTGCCGCGTGTCGGCGTCGTCGCGGACCTCGATCCCTCGCGCGGTGCGCTCGACCGAGCGGACCGGCGTCGACAAATGCACGGCGGTCAGCTGCTTGGCGGCCAGTTCGACGTATTCGCGCGAGCCCCCGACGACGGTGCGCCACCTCGGGGATCCGCCGACCGACAGCATCCCGTGGTTGCGCAGGAACTCGAACAGGTACCGCGCGGGGTACTTCAGGGTGTCGGTGCGGTCCGCGGACCAGACGGTCGAGACGACCGGGAGCATGAAGTGGTCGACGAAGTACTTCGTGTACCCGCCGATCGCGAGGAAGGCGCCGAGGGTGACGTCTCCGGCCTCGGGCGCTTCGAGCACGCGCTTCGCGTGCCGGTGGAAGCGCTTGACGTCGGCGAGCATCCGCAGATAGCTGCCGCGCGCGACGTTGCGTGGCTGGGCGAACAGGCCTTTCAGGCCCTTGGCACCGGCGTACTCGAGACCGCAGCCGTCGCAGCGGATGCTCATCGACATCTCGGTGTCACGGGTGGCGACGCCCAGTTCGGCGAACAGGCGGAGCAGGTTCGGGTAGGTACGCTCGTTGTGCACGATGAACCCGGAGTCGACGCCGACGGTGCCGCCGTGCGCGCTCGGGACGTCGTGGGTGTGCGCGTGGCCTCCCAGCCTGTCGTCGGCTTCGAACAGCAGTACCTCGTAACGGCGTTGCAGCAGGTAGGCCGCCGTGAGGCCGGCGACGCCGCTGCCGATGACTCCGATGCGTTGACCCTTGGTGTGCACATGAGGCATTCGGAGCCGGATCGGGCGAGGATTGGATCTCGTGAACCGGCTGAGCATCCGACCCATCCCTTTCCGGTCCGGGAGCGAATGACGACTATGCCGAACAGTCCCGCGTCCCGCCTAGTCCCGTTCGCCGAGCGGCTCCTCGGCGGCTCCCTGCCGGTCGGTCTGCGTACCTGGGATGGCGTACGTGCCGGTCCGCCGGATGCGCCGACCGTGGTACTCCGCAACCGGCGTGCCCTGCGCCGTCTCCTCTACGCCCCCGGCGAATTGGGCCTGGCCAGGGCCTACGTCTCCGGTGATCTCGATGTCGAAGGCGACCTCGCCGACGGATTCCGCCGGATCTGGGCGCTGACCCGATCGGGTGCCGTGCGTGGCGCGAAGCTCGGTCCGCGCGAATGGGCGGAGGCGCTGCGGATCGCGGTGGGTCTCGGCGTCGCCGGGCCGCCGCCCAAACCGCCCGCCGAAGAGGCCCGGCTGTCCGGGAAGCTGCACACACTGCTCCGCGACAAGTCGGCCATCGCGCACCACTACGACCTCGGCAACGCCTTCTACCAGCTGCTGCTCGACGAATCGATGGCCTACTCGACCGGGTACTGGACCTCCGACGAGCACGGATACGGCGTCGAGCAGGCACAGTGGGACAAACTCGAGCTGATCTGCCGGAAGCTCGGCCTGCGGCCCGGGATGCGGCTGCTCGACGTCGGCTGCGGCTGGGGCTCGCTGCTGGTGCACGCCGCGAAGCACCACGGCGTCCAGGCCGTCGGGATCACGCTCTCGGCGGAGCAACGGCAACACGTCCGCGGGCGCCTCGCCCAGCACGACCTGGAGGAACGGGTCGAGGTCCGGCGGCAGGACTATCGCGAGCTGACCGACGAGCCGTTCGACGCGGTCGCCTCCATCGAGATGGGTGAACACGTCGGCGAGGAGAACTACCCCGAGTACACGCGGACGCTGTACCGGATGCTCAAGCCCACCGGACGGCTGGTCCTGCAGCAGATGTCCCGCGGCGCGGTGGCCCCCGGTGGCGGCGCGTTCATCGAGCGCTACATCGCCCCCGACATGACGATGCGGCCGCTGAGCCGCACGCTCGGGCATCTGGAGACCGCCGGGTTCGAGATCCGCGACGTCCACGCGCTGCGCGAGCACTACGTGCGCACGGTCCGGGCGTGGGAGCGGACGCTCGAGGACAACTGGGACGACGTCGTGGCGCTGATCGGTGAACCCGGCGCGCGGGTCTGGCGGCTCTACCTGGTCGGCGGGGCGCTCGCGTTCGAGGAGAACCGGATGGGCGTGGACCAGATCCTCGCGGTCCGTTCGTCGGACGAGGGCTTGAGCGCGATGCCCACCACCCGGGAGTGGTCCTGATGCCCCTTGGCGGGACACTCGCGGTCACGGCGGGCGCGACCCTCGTGGCCTTCGTCGTCACCTTCGGGATCGCGCGGTGGCGCAAGCGCTATGACACCGTCGACACGCTGTGGGGGCCGGGCTTCGCGCTCGTCGCGCTGGTCGCGGCCCCGCTCGGGGACGGGGCGGTCGCGCTGCGCGTGGTCACCGCGCTGCTGACCGCGATCTGGGGTGTGCGCCTCGGCGTCCACCTCCACCTGCGCAACCACAAGCTGCCCGAAGACCCGCGCTACGTGCGGATGGCGGAGAACGCCGGGGAGAATCCGGCGCTCAAGCTGTTCGTCCGCGTGTACCTGGTCCAGGCGGTGGTGCTCTGGTTCGTCTCGCTGCCGGTCCAGTTCGCGATGTACGGCGACACCTTCGGGGTGACGGCGTGGCTCGGTGTCGCGCTGTGGCTGGTCGGCTTCGGGTTCGAGACGATCGGCGACGAACAGCTGCGGCGCTTCAAGGCCGACCCGGCCACCAAGGGGAAGGTCCTCGACAGCGGGCTGTGGCGCTACACCCGGCATCCGAACTACTTCGGCGACGCGTGCGTGTGGTGGGGCCTGTACCTGCTGGCCTGTACGAGCTGGGTGGGGGCGGCGACGATCCTGTCACCGATCGCGATGACGTACACGCTGGCCAAGGGAACCGGAAAACCTCTGCTGGAGAAGGGTTTGCGGCGTTCCCGGCCGGGATACGCGGCGTACGTCGAGCGGACCAGCGGGTTCTTCCCACTGCCCCCGCGCCGCGTCACTCCCCGGTGAGACCGTCGGTCAGCTCACGCAACAGGTCGAGGTGGCCGGCGTGCCTGCCGGTCTCCTCGATCATATGCGTGACCACGAACCGGACGTTGACCTTGCGATCGCCGCGGAAGGGGACCTCGTCGTCCAGCCCCATCGCGGCGACGATCTTGCGGCTCCGCTCGCACTCGGCCTCGTAGGCGGCGATCAGCTGCTCGATCGGGGTCTGCATGGCGACCCGGAACTCGGCGTCCGGATCGGCCTCCAGCGCCTCCTTCCAGACGTCCTCCTGCCCGTTGAGCACGACGTTGAACCAGTACTGCTCGACGAGGGTCAGATGCCCGAGCAGGCCGGCCACAGTGGTCAGTTCGCTGGGCACGAGCGGACGGCGGGCCTGCTCGTCGGTGAGGCCGGAGCACTTCCACACGACAGTGGCGCGGAGGAAGTCGAGGAAGCCGTTCAGCTGCGTGCGCTCGTCGCCGGTGAGCGGCGGTTCGGGGCGCTTCGGTTCGTCGGTCATGGTGGTGCAGTCTGCCGGTTTCCTCGGATGATCCGCTAACGAGTTACCCCGGGACGCACTGTCCACCATCTGCCGCAGAGCCGTGGTCCATGTCCGAACGTGATCCCATCGTTCGAGTGAAACCAGCGGTAGTTAGCGCCCCTGAAACATGACGACCACCCGCTCGTCATGTCAGGCTGGTGCAGTTGTGCCCATCGCCGCCGGTTCCGAGAAAGGTCACTGATGTCAGGCCCCCAGCTGAGCGCACTCGATGTCGCTTTCCTTTGCCTGGAAAGCGAAACGACGCCCATGCACATGGGCGCGGTGGTCACCTTCCGGCCGCACGGGCAGGTGCACGCGCGTAAGCTGACCGCGCTGCTGGCCGAGCGGGCCGCACGGCTCCCGAAGCTGCGCCAGCGCCCCCGCACCGCGCTGTTCCCGCCCGGCGCCGCCACCTGGGCCGAGGACCCGGATTTCGTTGCCAGTGAACATATTTCACATCATCACCTGAGTTCCCTGTACGAACCGGACCCGCTCTCCGCCTACGCCTCGCGCTGGATGGGGCGGCCGCTCGACACCGGAAAACCCTTGTGGGACTTGCATCTCGTCACCGGCCTGCCGGACGGCGAGTTCGCGTTGCTGCTGAAACTGCACCACGCGCTCACCGACGGGGCGGGCGCGTACGCCGTCGCCGTGGGCCTGCTCGACGAACTCCCCCGCGCGCCGAGGCGTCCGCACGGCGGGTCCGGGCCGCCCGCACCTCGGTCCCCTGTGGACGCTGTCAAGGAAGCCGTCGGCTCGACGCTGACCCAGGCCGGGATCGCGTCTTCGGTCGTCCGCGCGACCCGTTCGCCGCTGTCGCCGATCAGCGCGCCGCCGTCGACCGAACGACGGCTCGGCCTCGTCCGGCTGGACACCGCCGAGATCCGGCGGATCCGCCGGGCCCACGGCGGGACCGCCAACGACGTCGTGCTGGCGATCCTCAGCGGCGCGCTGCGCGACTGGATGATCAACCGCGGCCAGCGCGCCGACGACCGGACGCTGCGGGCGCTCATCCCGGTCAGCGTCCGCGGGCGCTCCGCCGAGCAACTCGGCGGGAACAAGCTGTCCGGCTATCTCTGCGACCTGCCGGTCGGCCTCGACGATCCGGTGGAGCGGCTGCTGGCCGTCCAACGCGAAATGAGCCGGAACAAGGCGGCGGGCCCGGCACGGGGCGCGGGCGCGTTCCCGCTGCTCGCCGACCGGATGCCGCCGATGCTGCACCGGCTCGGTTCGAAGGCCGCCGGCCTGGCCGCGCCACTGCTGTTCGACCTCGTGATCACCACGGTGCCGGTGCCGCCCAATCGGCTCACCCTCGACGGGACGAAGGTCGCCGGCGTGTACCCGTTCGTGCCGCTGGCACCGCGGCAGGCGATCGGGATCGCGGTGGCGACCTATCGCGACTCGGTCCACATCGGACTTCAGGCGAACGGGGCCGCGGTCTCGGACATGGGTTCGCTGCGAGACGGGGTACTCAAGTCGGCAGCGCGACTGCTGGACACCGCCTAGCACCTGGTGAGTGGTAAGGACGGTTAGAACCGTNCGTGAGTGGTAAGGACGGTTAGAACCGTCCTTACCACTCACCAGCCGGTCAGCCGCGCAGCATCTCCGCGACCAGGAACGCCAGCTCCAGCGACTGCTGCGTGTTCAGGCGCGGGTCGCACGCGGTCTCGTACCGGCCCGAAAGGTCCAGATCCGAGATCTCCTGAGCGCCGCCGAGGCATTCGGTGACATCCTCACCGGTCAGCTCGACGTGGATGCCGCCCGGGTAGGTGCCGAGCTTGCGGTGCACCTCGAAGAAGCCCTGCACCTCGTCCACGATCCGGTCGAAGTGCCGGGTCTTGTAGCCGGTCGAAGACTCGTGCGTGTTGCCGTGCATCGGGTCGCACTGCCAGATGACCTTGTGCCCGGACGCCTCGACCTTCTCGACGATCGCGGGCAGCACCTCGCGGACCTTGGCGTTGCCCATCCGGGCGATCAGCGTCAGCCGGCCGGGCTCGTTGCGCGGGTCGAGGCGGCGGACGTACTCGACGGCCTGCTCCGGCGTGGTCGTCGGGCCGATCTTGAGCCCGATCGGGTTGGCCAGCAGTTCGGCGAAGGCGATGTGCGCGCCGTCGAGCTGCCTGGTCCGCTCGCCCACCCACAGGAAGTGCGACGACAGGTTGTACAGCTTGGGGTTCGCCGCGTCCGCGCGGTCCATCCGCAGCATCGAGCGCTCGTAGTCCAGGAGCAGCGCCTCGTGGCTGGCGAAGATCTCGGTGGACTGGAGCGAGGTGTCCGTGACGCCGCAGGCCGACATGAACCGCAGGCCGCGGTCGATCTCCGAGGCCAGTGCCTCGTAGCGCTCGCTGGCGGGCGAGGACTTCACGAAGTCCTTGTTCCAGTCGTGCACCTGGTGCAAGTCCGCCATGCCGGCGCCGGTGAGCGCGCGGACGAGGTTCATCGCGGCGCCCGCGTTCGCGTAGGCGCGGATCATCCGGCCCGGGTCGGGCACGCGGAGTTCGGGCTTGGCGACGAGCGAGTTGATGATGTCGCCGCGGTACACCGGCAGGCCGAGCGCGTCGGTGGACGCCGAACGCGGCTTCGCGTACTGGCCCGCGATCCGGCCGACCTTCACCACCGGCAGGCTGGCGCCGTACGTGAGGACGACGGCCATCTGCAGCAGGGTGCGCAGGTTGGCGCGGATGTGCGGTTCGGTGTTCGATTCGAACGTCTCCGCGCAGTCACCGCCCTGGAGCAGGAACGCCTCGCCGCGGGCGACCATGGCGAGCCGGTCGGAGAGGCGGTCGATCTCGGCGGGAACCGTGATCGGCGGCACGCTCTCCAGCACGCCACGCACACGCTTCGTCAGCTCGGCGTCCGGCCATTCGGGCTGCTGCGCCGCGGGCCGGGAAAGCGCGTCGTCGAGCCGATCACGCAGCTCGGGAGGCAGAGGAGGCAGTTCGGGGAGCGTGTCGACGGGAACGTCCACTGTCCAGTTCACCGGACCAGGATATGCCGCGCCGAAAGCCGCCCGCCCACCGGGACGAAAGTCCCAAAAAGTGGACGGGCGGCGGGCTGATCAGGCGGCCTGCGCCTTGTTGTAGAGGTTCTGCGCGTCCGTGCCGAAGTACGGGCCGAACATGTAACCCGGCAGGAAGTTGTAGCCGAAGCTGTTCACCGAGACCTGGACACCCGCGCCGGTCGCCTCACTGAAGTTGAGGAACCACGGACCGCCGCTCGAACCGCCGGTCATGTTGCAGCTCATGCCGTGGTCCTTGGTGAGCAGGAAGTCGGTGAAGGTGCTGCCGCTGCAGTAGATCAGTTTCGAGCCGTCGTACGGCGCCGCCGCCGGATACCCGAACGTGTACATCGACTGGTTGCGCGACTGGTTGAACGCGATCCCCTGCGCGCCGACGACGTCGGTCAGCTTCTGCCCGTTGAGCGGATTGACCACGGCCGCGCCGATGTCGTAGTTCATGTCCTCGCTCGCTTCCCACTGCGGAGTGGTCAGCGTGCTCTTCGCGGCCCAGGTGCCGTAAGGCGTGTTGCCGTTGTTGTAGCCGGGCGCGAAGGTCCAGTTCGTGTGCCAGGCGCCCTGGTACTTCACGCAGTGCCCGGCGGTGATCACGACACTGCCGTTCGTGCTGGTGACCGCGTCACCGGAGCACGACGCGTTCCGCCCGCCCATGGTGAAGAACACCCGGCCCGCGGTCTGGACGACCTTGCCCGCCCCGGTCCACGCGCCGCCACCGTTGGGAATGCTCTGGATGATCGTGCTCTTGCCCTTCGCGACGTCCTTCGGGGTGAAAGCGGGCGCCTGGACCAGCTGTTCGATCGGCACCGCCGACCGCATCCGCTCGGGCGTCCAGTAGGCCGCCACCGCCTGCGCGTCGACCGCCGCCTCGTGATGGACCGGTCCGGCGTGAGCGGGACTCGCGACGGCTGTCAGCCCCGTCACCGCCAGCCCGACGAGCGCCGCCAGGATCCCCGTCCGGGAAGCCGTCCTCTTCATGGCGTACCACCTTTCGCCGCCGGTGAATTGCCGTATGACTTGCACGACATTTCGAAAGTATTTGTCCTGCTACCGGGCGTACAAGCGGCCGTTCGGCCGCATCCGTGGCGACGTATGGGCCGTTCGGCCCAGATACGGCGAAACCGGGGCGGGCCAGCCTTGCTCGTAGGGATACCCGTGAACGGCTTCGCCCTGCTCGGCACGCACCTGGTGGCTCCGATCGCCTGGACCCCTTCTGGCACCGATCACGATCGTCCCCGGCGACAACGGTGGCCTGACCTGGCCGTCACTGCCGGCACTGGCCGGATCGGTGCTCGTGACCCTCGCCGTGGGATGGATGATCAAGCACGGATCCGGCTTCAGGATTTCGCCGCACACCTCACCCGAAGCCGCCGCGGTCACCGTGCTGGTGTTCATTTTCGGGCCGGTGATGCTGCTCGGCGGCCTGCTGGTGGCCTGGGTGTGCTGGGCACGCGTGAGGCTGGCCGAAGACACCTTCGCCGAAACCGCCGCCGGGGTCCTGCTGGGGATCCTGGTCGGCGGCCTCGGCTGGATCGGTTTGATCGTCTTCCTGTTCTCCTGATCAAGCCGGGCAGTGCGTATCGGAGGCCGGACGGACGCCGTCCCGCAGATACCGCACGACGGCGTCGTTCCCGCAGGCGTTCCCCATGGTGAAGACGCCATGTCCGCCGGCGTCCACGGTGACGAACTTCGCCCGCGCGCCCAGTGCCGATCGCATTTCGCGGGCGCCGACGAGCGGTGTCGCCGGGTCGCGGAGGTTCTGCACCAGCAGGATGTTCGACGGTCCGCGGTCGTGGATCCGCACGGGCGGTTCGCGGCGCTCGACCGGCCAGAACGCGCAAGGGGTGATGTTGGCGGCGGCCGGGCCGAACATCGGGTGCGTCACGCGGGCCCGTTCGACCGCGTTTCGGTAGTAGCGCACGCTTTCCGGCCAGTCGGAGTCGTTGCAGAGCACCTGGAGCTGGAGCGCGGCGTGATTGTCGCCGTCGAGCGGCCCACCCTGAGCCTTCGTTGCCGGAGCCGACCATAGCTCGGCGAGACCGGGGAAGTTCGCGTCGTCGTACAGGGCTCCCCAGGTGGCGGTCCGGATTTCCGGGCGTTTTCCGGTCAGTTCGAGGAATTTCGCCGTCACCTCGGCCGGCGTCCGCCCGAGGTGGTAGACGTCGTCCCGCGCAGCCGCCCAAGCCGTGAAGTCGCCGAAGCGGTCATCGAAACCTTCCGCGAAACGCCGGTGCGCCCGGACGTCCAGCCCGTCGGGACCGAGGAGACTGTCCAGCACGATCCGGTCCGTGCGCGCCGGGAACATCGACGCGTAGGCGGCGCCGAGATAGCTCCCGTACGAGACGCCGTAGTACGAGATCGTCCGCTCCCCCAGCGCCTCGCGGATCCTGTCCAGGTCGCGCGCGGTGTTGGCGGTGTTCATCTGCGGCAGGAGATCCGCCGTCTTCGACTCGGCGCACTGCTTCGCCACCGCACGGGACTTCGCCGCCTTCTCGGCGACGTCGCGCGGGCCCTCCGCGTACGGGCCGACGAGGATGAACTTCTGCTCCTCGGTGAGGTCGCAGGTCACCGGCGTGCTGTAGGTGGTCCCGCGTGGGTCGAAACCGATGACGTCGTAACTCTCGAGCAGGCCGGACCGCCCCTGGCGTTGCGCGAGTTGCGCGGGCATCGCCAAGCCTGGGCTTCCCGGGCCACCGGGGTTCATCAGCAGCACGCCACGGCGCTGGGGCGAGGTGCTCGCCTTACGGGAAACGGTGAGTTCGATGGTCCGCCCGCCCGGATCGGCGTAGTCCAGCGGAACCTTGAGTCTCGCGCATTCGAGCCCCGCGGTCGGCGAGGGGATCATGCCGTAATCCGGACAGGGAGACGTCCACTTCAGGGCCGGAGCCGCTTCGGCGGTCGCCGGGACGGCCATGGTCAGTGGCAGGAAAGCCAGTATCGCCAACGTTTTTCTCATGCGGAGAGCGTGGCGCGGCAGGCCGCCCTACCGCGTCGGCCCGGAGCATGAGCGTGGCCCTCCACCTTCGGGAGGAGTGGAGCCTGACGTCGGTCTTGGGCCTCGTGAGTGGTAAGGACGGTTCTAACCGTCTGTCTGAGTTCAGGACATGTCGGACAGTTGATGTTTCAGGACCTCACGGACACTGACCGGCTTGTCGGCGTGGTGACCAGGGCTTGTGTGGTGATCATGCGGCGATGGGCAGAGCAGGTTTTCCGATGGATCCTGAGTTCGTCGCCGCGATCGTCAGGTCGGCTGCGGGCGAGAAGATCAACGTGGCGCGGTTCTGTCGCGAGCACGGGGTTTCCCGTGACACCTTCTATCGGTATGTGGCTCGGTTCCGGAGCGAGGGGACCGTCGGGTTCGCCTGCCGCAGCACCGCTCCGCTGAGCCATCCGTCCGCGCTGGGTGAGGAGGTGGCCGAGGCGGTGCTGCGGGCCCGTAAAGAGCTCGAGGAGGAAGGCCTGGACAACGGGCCGATCTCGATTCGCTGGCGTCTGGAGGACGCCGGGATGCTCCCGCCGCCCTCGCAGTCGTCGATCTACCGGATCCTGCGTGATCGCGGCCAGATCGAACCCGAGCCACGCAAGAAGCCCCGCACGCGGCGCCGGTTCCAGTACCCGGACCCGAACGGCTGCTGGCAGATCGATGGGACGGAGCACTACCTGGCCGACGGCACCAAGGTCTGCATCATCCAGATCCTGGATGACCATTCCCGCCTCGATGTCGGCTCCTATGCCGCGGTCAGCGAGAACGGTGCTGACACCTGGACCGCAGTGCAACTGGCCATCGCCTGCTACGGGGCGCCGGTGAAACTGTTGTCCGACAACGGGCTGGCTTTCTCCGGCAAACACCGCGGCTGGATGGCCGATCTGGAACGTCACCTCGCCGAACACGGCGTCACCACGATCGCCTCGTCGGTCTATCACCCGCAAACCTGCGGCAAGAACGAACGCGTCCATCAGACTCTGCAGAAATGGCTCGCCGCCCGGCCCCCGGCCGAGAATCTTGCCGCCCTGCAACAGCTGCTCGACGACTACCGCACAATCTACAACAACCGAAGACACCAGAGCCTCGACGGCCAGACCCCGCAGCAACGCTACGACGCCAGTCCCAAAGCCACTCCACCCGAAGGCTCCACAGCTCCCAGCGGAACCACCCAACGCCCCGTCTCCAGCACCGGGGTCATCGCCTTCTCCGGCTGCTCCATCGTGCTAGGCCGACACTGGGCCGGCCAGAGCGCCACCGTGTTCTGGCAGGGCGACCGCGTCGTCATCATGATCGGCGACACACTCGCCCGCCAGCTCACCCTCAACAGAGCAATACGCTACCAACCACTGACCAACCCAAAACTGTCCGACAAGTACTGAAACACATCTGTCCGTGAGGTCCTGAAACAGGACAGACGGTTCTAACCGTCCTTACCACTCACGAGGCGCGACGCTGTCCGGGACCTAAACCACCGCGAGCGGCAGCGCCGTCGGGTGCACCGGAGCGGGCAGGTCCGAAGCACCGGTCAGGTAGGCGTCCACGGCGCTCGCCACCGAACGTCCCTCGGCGATCGCCCACACGACCAGCGACGCACCGCGGTGCGCGTCACCGCAGACGAACACGCCGGGCGACTCCGTCTGCCAGTCCGCGCCGCACGAAAGCGTGCCGCGTTTGGTGAGCGAGAGCCCGAGCCCGTCCAGCAGCGGCATGTGCTCGACACCCTCGAAGCCGATCGCGAGCAGCACGAGGTCGGCGGGCAGTTCCTCGACCTCGTCGTTGACCGGGGTCACCATGCGCTTGCCGGTCTCCGGGTCCTTGACCACGCGGACCTGACGGAGCTCGACCGCGCGCACGTTGCCCTCGTCGTCACCGATGAACCGCGTGACCGCGACGGCGAACTTGCGCTCGCCCGCCTCTTCGTGCGCGGGATAGGTGCGGAGGATGTACGGCCAGGTCGGCCACGGCGACCGCTCGTCGTCCCTTGTGGACGGTGGCGTCGGGTACTGGTCCAGCTGGGTCACCGAAAGCGCGCCCTGACGGGTCGCGGTGCCGTACGAGTCGGCCCCGGTGTCACCGCCGCCGATGATGACGACGTGCTTGCCCGCCGCGTCCACCGCCGACGGGCCGTCGCCCTCGACGTACTTGTTGGCCGGGACCAGATGTTCCATCGCCAGGTGGATCCCGGCCAGCTCACGTCCGGGCGTGGTCTTGTCGTCGCGGCCGCGCAGCGCGCCCACGGCGAGGACCACCGCGTCGTAGCCCGCCCGCAGTTCCTCGACGGTGAGGTCGACGCCGACCTCGCAGCCGGTGACGAACTTCGTGCCCTCCTTGCGGAGTTGCGCGAGCCGCCGGTCGAGGACCTTCTTCTCCATTTTGAACTCGGGGATGCCGTACCGCAGCAGGCCACCGAGGCGATCGTCCCGTTCGTAGACGGTCACTTCGTGGCCGGCGCGGGTCAGCTGCTGCGCGGCGGCGAGCCCGGCGGGGCCGGAGCCGACGACCGCGACCCGCTGCCCCGACGACACGGCCGAGACCTGCGGCTGCACGTAGCCCGCTTCCCAGGACTGGTCGGCGATCGTCTGCTCGACCCGCTTGATCGCCACCGGGCCGCCGGACAGCGGCGAGACCGACAGGACACAGCCCGCCTCGCACGGCGCGGGGCACAGCTTCCCGGTGAATTCGGGGAAGTTGTTGGTGGCGTGGAGCCGGTCGCTCGCCGCGGCCCAGTCGCCGCGGCGCACGAGGTCGTTCCACTCCGGGATCAGGTTGCCCAGCGGGCAGCCGGAACCACTGGAATGGCAGAACGGGATGCCGCAGTCCATGCACCGCGAAGCCTGCTTGCGCACCTGTTCGTTGCGCTCGGCGGGCTCCACGTCGGCGTACACCTCGCCCCAGGTGGCGAGACGCTCCTCTTTGGACTTCTTCTTCGGCTCTTCGCGTTCGTACTTCAGGAAACCCGTCGGATCAGCCACGAGCGGCCTCCATGATCGCTTCGTCGACGTCGCGGCCCGCGGCACGCGCCGCCTTCGCCGCGTCAAGGACACGCTGGTAGTCGCGGGGCATCACCTTGGTGAACGCCGCCGAGCGACGCGGCCAGTCGCCGAGCAGCGACGCGGCCACGGCCGAACGTGTGAGGTCGTAATGCTTCTGCACGGTCTTCTTGAGCCAGGCGAGGTCTTCCGACGACGGCGTCTGGAGGTTGACCATCTCCTCGTTGACCAGCTCGGGAGCGAGGTCGAGCACGTAGGCCTCGCCGCCGGACATCCCCGCCGCGAGGTTGCGCCCGGTCGGGCCGAGCACCACGGCCTGCCCGCCGGTCATGTACTCGAAGGCGTGGTCGCCGACGCCCTCGGCGACGACCACGGCGCCGGAGTTGCGCACGCAGAACCGTTCGCCCACCTGGCCGCGCAGGAACATCTCGCCGCCGGTGGCGCCGTAGGCGAGCGTGTTCCCGGCGATGGTCTGGCCCTCCGCGGCGAATTTCGCGTCCGGATGGGGGCGCACGATGATCCGCCCGCCCGAAAGGCCCTTGCCGACGTAGTCGTTCGCGTCGCCGACCATGTCGAGCGTGATGCCGCGCGGCAGGAACGCCCCGAGCGACTGCCCGGCGGAACCGGTCAGCAGCACGTGGATCGTGTCCTCGGGAAGGCCCTCACCGCCGTAGCGGCGGGTGATCTCGGAACCGAGCAGTGTGCCGACGGTCCGGTTCACGTTCCGCACCGGCAGTTCGAGCCGCACCGGGTGCGCGTCCTCCAGCGCCGCCTCGGCGAGCTGGATCAGCGTCCGGTCGAGCGCGTGCTCAAGGCCGTGGTCCTGTGTCCGCGTGCGCCGCTTCGCCCCGCCGTACGGAGTCTCGGCCGGCATCTCGAAGATCGGCGCGAGGTCGAGGCCGGAGGCCTTCCAGTGCTCGACCGCCTCGTCGGTGTTCAGCATCTCGGCGTGCCCGATGGCCTCGTCGAGGGTGCGGAAACCGAGCGCCGCCAGCGTTTCCCGGACCTCTTCGGCGACGAACCGGAAGTAGTTCACGACGTGGTCGGCCTGGCCGGTGTACCGCTTGCGCAGATCCGGGCTCTGGGTCGCGACGCCGACCGGGCAGGTGTCGAGGTGGCAGACGCGCATCATGACGCAGCCCTCGACGATCAGCGGTGCCGTCGCGAAGCCGTACTCCTCCGCGCCGAGCAGCGCGGCGATGACGACGTCCTTGCCGGTCTTCATCGCGCCGTCGACCTGCACGGTGATCCGGTCGCGCAAACCGTTGAGCAGCAACGTCTGCTGCGTTTCGGCGAGCCCGATCTCCCACGGGGTGCCCGCGTGCTTGAGCGAGTTCATCGGGGAGGCGCCGGTGCCGCCGTCGTGGCCGGAGATCAGCACGACGTCGGCGTGCGCCTTGGACACGCCCGCCGCGACCGTGCCGACGCCGAGCGAGGACACCAGCTTCACGTGGATGCGGGCCTTCTCGTTGGCGTTCTTGAGGTCGTGGATCAGCTGGGCGAGATCCTCGATCGAGTAGATGTCGTGGTGCGGCGGCGGCGAGATCAGCCCGACGCCGGGCGTCGAATGCCGCGTGCGCGCGATCCACGGGTAGACCTTGTTCGGCGGCAGCTGCCCGCCCTCGCCCGGCTTCGCGCCCTGCGCCATCTTGATCTGGATGTCGTCGGCGTTGACCAGGTATTCGCTCGTGACACCGAACCGGCCACTCGCGACCTGCTTGATCGCGCTGCGGCGCGCCGGGTCGTAGAGCCGCTCGGGGTCTTCCCCGCCTTCACCGGTGTTGGACCGGCCGCCGATGCGGTTCATCGCGATGGCGAGCGTTTCGTGCGCCTCGGCCGAAATCGAGCCGTAGGACATCGCGCCGGTGTTGAAGCGCTTGAAGATCGCCTCCACGGGCTCGACCTCGTCCAGCGGGACGGGCTCACGCGCGCCCTCACGGAAGGAGAACAGCCCGCGCAGCGCACCGCCCTGCCGGTACAGGCGGTGCACCTCGTCGGAGTACTTCTTGTACACCTCTTCCCGGCCGGTCTTCGTCGCGTGCTGCAACAGGAAGACGGTCTCCGGGGTGAACAGGTGCAGTTCGCCCTCGCGGCGGTACGCGTATTCGCCGCCGGTCTCGAGTCCACGGTGGACCCGGTCGGTCGGGTTGTCCGGGTACGCCCGGCGGTGCCGCGTGGCGACCTCTTCGGCGAGCACGCCCAGCCCGACGCCGCCGAGCTTCGACGACGTCCCGGTGAAGTACTCGTCGAGCAGATCCTGGGCCAGACCGAAGGATTCGAAGACCTGTGCCGCGGTGTACGCGCCGACGGTCGAGATGCCCATCTTCGACATGATCTTCAGGACGCCCTTCACGAGCGCCTTGACGTAGTTGCGGATCGCCTTGGCGGGCTCGATGCCGGTGACGGCACCGGTCGAGATCATGTCTTCGATGGTCTCGAAGGCCAGGTACGGGTTCACCGCCGCGGCGCCGTAGCCGAGCAGCAGCGCGATGTGGTGGACCTCGCGGGCGTCACCGGTCTCGACGACCAGCGCGACGCGGAGCCTTTCCTTGGTACGCACCAGATGGTGGTGCACCGCGGAGACGAGCAGCAGCGACGGGATCGGCGCCATGCGGTGGTCGGAGTCGCGATCGGACAGCACGAGCGTGCGCGCGCCGGCCGCGATCGCCTCGGAGGCCTCGCGCCGGACCCGCTCGATCGCGGACGCCAGCGCCTCGGCTCCACCGTCCACTTCGTACAGTCCGGAAAGGACACTGCACGCGAAGCCGGGAAGGTCACCGTCGTCGTTGATGTGGATCAGCTTGGCGAGTTCGTCGTTGTCGATCACTGGATACGGCAGCTGCACGTGACGGCAGGAGGCCGGGCCGGGGGCGAGCAGATTGCGCTCGGGGCCCATGATCCGGCTCATCGACGTGACGAGCTCTTCGCGGATCGCGTCCAGCGGCGGGTTGGTGACCTGCGCGAAGTTCTGCTTGAAGTAGTCGTAGAGCAGCCGGGAACGCTGCGACAGCACGGCGGGCGGGGTGTCGGAACCCATCGAGCCGATCGGCTCGGCGGCCTTGACCGCCATCGGCGCGAGGAGGATCTTCAGCTCTTCTTCGGTGTAGCCGAAGGAAAGCTGGCGCCGCAGCACGGAATCGTGACTCTGCACGATGTGGTCGCGGTCCGGGAGGTCGGCGATCTGCAGGAGACCGGCGTGCAGCCAGCCCTCGTACGGGAGTTGCTTCGCCAGCTCCGACTTGACCTCTTCGTCGTCGACGATCCGGCCCGCCTCGGTGTCCACCAGGAACATGCGGCCGGGCTTGAGGCGGCCCTTGGCCACGACGTCCGCGGGGGCGACGTCGAGCACGCCCGCCTCACTGGCCAGCACGACACGGTCGTCGGCGGTGCGCCACCAGCGGGCGGGGCGCAGGCCATTGCGGTCCAGCACCGCGCCGACGAGGGTGCCGTCGGTGAAGGTGACACAGGCCGGGCCGTCCCACGGCTCCATGAGGCTGGCGTGGAACTGGTAGAACGCACGACGCTGTGCGTCCATCCCGGCGTGGTTCTCCCACGCTTCGGGGATCATCATCAGCACCGCGTGCGGCAGCGACCGGCCGCCGAGGTGCAGCAGCTCCAGCACCTCGTCGAAGGAGGCGGAGTCCGACGCGTCGGCCGAGCAGATCGGGTACAGGCGGGTCAGGTCGCCGGGGATGAGGTCCGATTCGAGCAGCGCCTCACGGGCGCGCATCCGGTTGCGGTTGCCCCGGATGGTGTTGATCTCGCCGTTGTGCGCGACGAACCGGAACGGATGCGCCAGCGGCCACGACGGGAAGGTGTTGGTGGAGAATCGGGAGTGCACGAGCGCGATGGCGCTGGTGAGCCGGGTGTCGGTCAGGTCGGCGAAGAAGAGCGGGAGCTGCACGGGGGTCAGCATTCCCTTGTAGACGATGGTCCGCGAGGACAGCGACGGGAAGTAGGTGCCGCAGCCCGCGGTCACGCTTTCGTTCTCGACGCGTTTGCGGAGACAGAAGGCAAGGCGGTCCAGTTCGAGCCCGGAGGGACATCGTCCGTCGGCCTCGGCGCCCGCGACGAACAGCATCGCGAAATGCGGCATCACCGAACGCGCCGTCGGGCCGATGTCGGCGCGGTCGGCGTCGACCGGGACCTCACGCCAGCCGAGGACGTCGAGGCCCTCTTCACCGGCGATCCGCTCGATCAGGGCGACGGCCTTGGTCCGCTCCTCGATGTCCGAGGGCAGGAAACCGATCCCGGTCGCGTAGGTCTGCCGGCCGTCGGCGTCCGCCTCGGGCAGGGTGAAGTCCACTTCGGCCCGCAGCAACTCGTCCGGGAGCTGCAGCAAAATGCCCGCACCGTCACCACTGGTCGGCTCCGCGCCGGCGGCGCCGCGGTGGTCGAGGTTCGTCAGCGCGGACAGGCCGTCGGTGACGATGCCGTGCGAACGCCGCCCGCGGACGTCGGCCACCATGGCCACACCGCAGGAGTCCTGTTCGGATTCGGGATCGTAGAGACCCTGTTTGCCTGGAATGGCGGAGAAGATCATGAAGGGACCTCCTTCGTCGTCTGTGCTCAGCGGCCGGACGGGGCCGGCCGGGGGAATGCGCACGGGACGACGATGGCCCGTTCGTTAGCGCGACTTTAACACCTGTGAAACACGTCGGCATCAGTTCGGCGGGCACGAAAGCCCGCCGATGGGTAACGATCTGGACGCCCGGAACGACACAGTTCCTGATGAGGTCACAGTACTTCGTTCCGCTAAGTATATGTCCCGTTCCGGGATGTCACGAGACGCGGTGAGGCGACCCTAGTCACTCCAGGCGCCCGGCGCGAGCCCTGGGCCGATTAGGCCGTACGGCCCAATCCTGCGCTTCACGGCAACCTGACACCGCTCTAGATCGACCTAGAGGTGAAATCACCTCACCTCTGGGGGCTTGATGCTCAACTTGATCCGAAGAACCGCTGTGCTCGGCGCGGCCGCGCTCACGTTCTCCGCCCTGCTCTCGGCCACGCCCGCGCTGGCCACCTCCGAGACGGCCACTTCGGCGCCGGCCGTCTACATCGACCTCAAGGCGCCGGCGAAGTCCTTCACCGCCACCGGGAATGACGTCCCGGTCGGCGCCTGGACCGACCGCGGGTTCCACGCTTCGAAGGCGTACTTCACCTTCGACCTGCGCCCCTATCGTGGGGCCACGATCGGCTACGCCGAGGCGTACGCGACGGAAACCGCCGCCAACGACTGCACCAAGCCGCGCGCGACCGAACTGTGGGTCACCGACCCGGCGACGGCGCCGACCTGGCTGCGTCAGCCGAAGGAGCGAACCAAGCTTCCCGGCCCGGGCGCCCAGGGCGGCTGCCTGTGGAACCGCGTCGAATGGGACGCGGGACAGGCGATCACGGCCGCACTCGCCGCGGGCAAGGAATCCGTGACCTTCGCGCTGCGGATGCCGGACGACCGGCAGTTCGACCCGGCCTACGGCAGGCGCGTCGAGAACCGCCTGCATCTCTACGTCGACTACAACCGGCCGCCGACCGTGCCGACCGACCTGCACGTCGGGCTCAAGCCGTGCGGCGCGGATCCGGTGTACACGGCGGACAACCCCATCGAGGTCTACGGCCGGGTCGACGACCCCGACCGGTCCGCGGTCTCCGCCAAGGTGACGGTCTGGGCGGCCGACGACCCCGCGAAGCGGCTGGAACTGGGTCCTGATTACTTCTCCGCCGCGCCGCGTCACGTGCGCTACTGGTTACCGTCCGAGTTCACCACCCACGGCCGCGAGTACCGGTGGACGATGCAGGGGGTCGAAGAGGGACTGGCCGGACCGGTCAGCGCGCCGTGTTCCTTCATCATCGACCGGGTGGCACCGACCACCGCGCCGGTCGTGACGTCGGCGGACTACCCGAACGACCGCGAGCGGCACGGCGCCATCGGCATCCCGGGCACCTTCACGATCGATGCCAAGGGTGATCAGGACATCATCGGCTTCAACACCGGCAACGGTTACGTACCCGCGGACCGCCCCGGCGGTGTCGCGACCGTCCAGTACACGCCGAAGACGGAGTTCGACACCTTCAGCGCCTGGGGCAGGGACAAGGCGGGCAACAACGGTCCCGGCACGCACTACGGGTTCACCGCCACACCGTCGGAGCCGGGTGTCACCTACGACGCCCGGACGGTCGCCGTGGGCAAGCCGCTCCGGCTCGACTTCACCCCCGGCGCGATGCCCGGCGTCGTCGAGTACGTCTACGACTTCGGCTGGGCAGGCGAGGTCGTGGTCCCGGCGGGACCCGACGGCAAGGCGACGACCACGGTGACCCCCAAGGAGCCGTGGAACTACCTGGTGGTGTCGAGCCGGACCAAGGAAGGCTGGAGGTCCGAACAATGGGAGGGCCGGGTGGAGCAGAGCGGTGTCCCGACGGTCACCAGTGCCACCTATCCGGCGGATCAGCCGGGCGGCGGAGTCGGCGTACCTGGCGAGTTCGTCTTCTCGTCGGGACGTCCGGACGTCACCGATTTCTTCTACATGCTGGACAACGGCGAGTCCGGCATGGTCCCCGCGACGAACGGGACCGCGACCGTCTCGCTCACCCCGGGCAGCGCCGGCGGACATGTCCTCGAGGTCAGTTCGGTCTACACCGACGGGAATTTCAGTGATCCGCGGTACTACTCGTTCATCGTGAACGGCTAGGCGGAGCCGGTCCCGCTCCGCGCGGGCGGGACCGGCATCCACTAGAACGTGTTACAGTTCCGCGCATGATCCTGGACCGTTTCCGGCTCACCGACCAGGTCGCCGTGGTCACCGGCGCCGGACGCGGGATCGGCGCGGCGACGGCCGTGGCACTCGCCGAGGCCGGTGCCGACGTGGTGATCTCGTCCCGCACCGAAACCCAGCTCGACGACGTGGCGGCCCTGGTCGCCGCCACCGGCCGGCGCGCGCACGTGGTGCCCGCCGACCTGAGCGACCCGGCCGCCGCGGGCGAGCTGGCTCGGATCGCGGCGGCGGAATTCGGGCGGCTGGACCTGGTGGTCAACAACGTCGGCGGAACCTATCCCCGGCCGCTACTGGAAACCACCGCCGAATTCCTCGAGGAAGCCTTTCGTTTCAACGTCTCGACCGCACACGCACTGACCGTCGCGGCGGCCCCGTCCCTGCTGGAGACGGGCGGATCG
Organism: Amycolatopsis coloradensis; assembly: GCF_037997115.1. NCBI lineage: Bacteria > Bacillati > Actinomycetota > Actinomycetes > Pseudonocardiales > Pseudonocardiaceae > Amycolatopsis > Amycolatopsis coloradensis. Next base: position 3,530,520 of record NZ_CP150484.1, on the reverse strand, counting down.
GTCGTCAACATCTCGTCGGTCATGGGCCGCGTGACCGGCCGTGGCTTCGCCGCGTACGGGACGGCGAAGGCCGCGCTGGCGCACTACACCCGGCTCGCGGCGGCCGATCTCGCGCCGAAGGTGCGGGTGAACGCGATCTCGGTCGGCTCGGTGGCGACTTCCGCGCTCGAAGTGGTGGTGGGCAACGACGAACTGCGCGGCCGGATGGAGGCCGCCACTCCCCTGCGCCGGATCGGCGAGGCCGAGGACATCGCGGCCACCGTCGTGTTCCTGGCGTCGGGCGCGGGCCGGTACGTCACCGGCAAGATCATCGAAGTCGACGGCGGATTGCAGGCCCCGAACCTCGAGCTGGGCCTGCCCGATCTGTAGGAGACTGTCCGCGGAGCTGAGAGATATCGGGAAAAGGACCATACGCGTGAACCCTTCCTGGCCGAAGGCCCCGCTATCGCGGTGGCAGGACGCCCTGCTCGTCAACCGTGACGTGGTCTCCCAGGCAGCGTCCTGCCGACGTCGATCGCGGACGCGGGTTCACCGACCAGACATCAGGAGGCGAACGCCGTGCGCGTGGTCCAGTGGAGTACCGGGAACGTCGGCCGCCACGCGCTGGCGGGGATAGCCGCGCGGCCGGATCTCGAACTCGCCGGAGTCTGGGTTTCGAGCGACGCCAAGGCGGGCGTGGACGCTGGGGATCTGGCCGGGCTCGGTCGTCCGCTGGGTGTCACCGCGACGACCGACGCGGCCGCGCTCATCGCTCTGAGGCCCGATTGCGTGCTCTACACGGCGATGGCCGACGACCGGCTGCCCGAGGCCGTCGAAGACCTGAAACGCTTCCTGCGCGCGGGGATCAACGTGGTGTCCAGCAGCCCGGTGTTCCTCCAGTATCCCGAAGGCGTCGTCCCGCCGGAGATGATCGAGCCGATCCGGGAGGCCGCTCGCGAAGGCGGTGCTTCGCTGTGGGTCAACGGTGTCGACCCCGGTTTCGCCAACGACTGGCTGCCGCTGGTGCTCACCGGCGTGTGCGAACGGATCGACGAGGTGCGCTGCCTGGAGATCCTCGACTATTCGACGTACGACAACGGCAAGGTGCTGTTCGAGATCATGGGCTTCGGCCGGGAGATGGACGATCTGCCACTGCTGCTGCAGCCGGGTGTGCTGTCGCTGGCCTGGGGCAGCGTCGTGCGGCAGCTCGCGGCCGGGCTGGACGTCGGACTCGATGCCGTCGAGGAGGTCTATGAACGGCTTCCGGCTCCCGAGACGTTCGAGATCGCTTCGGGGACGATCAAAGAAGGCACGGCGGCGGCGCTGCGGTTCGAGGTGCGCGGCATGCGCGGCGGGCGGGCGGTGTGCGTGCTGGAGCACGTCACGCGGCTGCGCGGCGACCTCGGGCCGGACTGGCCGCAGCCGAGCGGGCAGGGCTGCTACCGCGTCCAGGTGACCGGGGAGCCTCGGTATGAACTGGACCTGCGCCTGGTCGGCACCGACGGCGACCACAACACGGCCGGGCTGAAGGCGACCGCGATGCGGCTGGTGAACGCGATCCCGGCGGTGGTGGCGGCTCCGCCCGGGCTGCTGACGGCGCTGGACCTGCCCTTGGTGACGGGGCGGGGCCTGGTGGCTCCCTGATGCCGTGAAGGCCTCCTTTCCTACCTTGAGGGTAGGGAAGGAGGCCTTCACGGGACTTGATCGGAGTGCTACTTCTCGGGGTCCGGCTTCGGGTCCTCGGTCGCCTTGTCCGCGGCCGAGTCCCGGACGGTGTCCGGAGCCGCCGCGACGTCCGCGTGCGGCTCCTCATCGGACGGCTCGGAGGAGGAAGAGGCTCCGGAGTCCTCTCGCGGCACGTCCTTGCTCCACAACGTTTCCGGCGCTTCCCGCGGTCCACGCTTGGCGGCGAGGACGAAGTACGCGATCGCCGCGGCGAACAGCAGGATCGAGGTCCACACGTTGACTCGCAGGCCGAGGATGTGGTTCGCGGTGTCGGTCCGCATCATCTCGATCCAGAACCGGCCCGCGGTGTACCCGGCGACGTACAGCGCGAACACGCGGCCGTGGCCGAGGCGGAACTTCTTGTCCGCCCAGATGACCAGCAGCGCGACACCGAGGTTCCAGATCAGCTCGTACAGGAACGTCGGGTGCACCGGGCTGTCCGGCAGCGGGACGTGCCCGAGCGCGACACCGTTCAGGAAGTCGTCCGGGTTGGTCGGGTTGTAGCGCTGGTAGATCTCCAGGCCCCACGGCAGATCGGTGTGCGCGCCGTAGAGCTCCTGGTTGAAGTAGTTTCCGAGCCGCCCGATCGCCTGCGCGATCACGATCCCCGGCGCGAGCGCGTCCGCCATCGCGGGCAGCGGGATCCCCCGGCGGCGGCAGGCGATCAGCGCGCCGACCGCGCCGAGCGCGATCGCGCCCCAGATACCGAGCCCGCCGTCCCAGATCTTCAGCGCGTTGAGCGGGTTCTTGCCCTCGCCGAAGTACAGCTGGTTGTCGGTGATGACGTGGTACAACCGCCCGCCGACCAGGCCGAACGGCACCGCGAAGACCGCGACGTCGATGACCGTGCCCTTCGTGCCGCCGCGGTTGACCCAGCGCCGCTCGCCCAGCCAGATCGCCACGATGATGCCGGCGATGATGCAGAGCGCGTAGGCCCGGATCGGGACCGGCCCGATATGCCAGACGCCCTGGTCGGGACTGGGGATGGTCGCGAGGAACGCTGCCGAGGCGGTATTCACGTCGGCCACCGTAGCGCTTCGTCCACTTCTTGGGGGCGTCAGCCCTCGACGGCGGCCAAATAGCCCGCGATCAGCGCGGACGCGACGTGCCCGATGGCGGCGTCGGGCGGCAGGAACACCTCGTCGTGGAGGCTGGGCGCGCCCGCGGTGTCGCCGAGGCCGATGAACATCATCAGCCCGCGTGTCATCCCGCAGTAGTGCGCGAAGTCGTCGGCGCCGAACGACCGGAAGTCGGTGTCCACGACTGCCCCCGTCCGGACGAGCCGCCGGTGCGCGCGCTGGGTGAGCCCGGCGTCGTTGTGCAGCACCGGTTCGCACGGGCTGATCTCCAGTTCCGCCCGGCAGCCGTGCGCCTGTGCGGTGCCGTGGACGACCTCGGCGAGCCCCTCCAGGGCGAGGTCGCGGTCTTCGGCGCGCATCAGCCGCAGCGAGCCCGACAGGCGGGCCTCGTTCGGTACGACGTTCGCCGTCGTCCCGGCTTCGATCCGCCCGACCGAGCAGACCGCGCCGAACACCGGGTCGACCCGGCGGCTCGCGAGCTGCTGCAGGCTCACCACGATCTGGCTGAGCGCGAGGATCGGGTCCCGCAGCAGATGCGGGTAGCCGGCGTGCCCGCCTTGACCGCGGACGACGACGTCGAACTCGTCGGCGGAGGCGTTGACCGGTCCCGGCACCGCCGAAACCACCCCCGCCGCGAGCCTGGGCTGCACGTGCGCGCCGATGACCGACTCGACGCCGTATTCGGTGAGCACGCCGGAGTCGACGATGTCCAGCGCGCCGGACGGCGACGTCTCCTCACGCGGCTGCAGGAGCGCGAGGAGCGGCCGGGGCACCCCGACCACGGAGGCCGCGCGGCAGGTGGCGACGAGCGCGGCCATGTGGACGTCGTGCCCGCACGCGTGCATCAGCGGTGTCTCCGAGGCCCACGGGATCCCGGTGCGTTCGGTGACCGGCAGCGCGTCCAGCTCGGTGCGCAGCGCCACGGCCGGTCCCGGCGAGGTACCGGCAAGCAGCACGGCACGCCCGGTCTTGGCGACCCGGACCCCTTCGTCGATGCCCAGCGCCTCGACGACGACCCGTGCGGTGTCCTCCTCGTCCCCCGACGCGCGCGGATCGGCGTGCACCCGGTGCCGCAGTTCGATCGCGGACGGCAGTTCCGCCTCGACGGCGGCCTCCCACCGGTCCTGCAGTTCGTCCAGTTCCGTCATGTCCCCTCCAGCCCGTACACCCGTTCGGCGTTGCGGTGCCCCACCAGCGCCGCTATCCGATGCGCGTCCACTTCGGACAGTACGTCCGAAGTGAGCCCCGCGTACAGGAAGTCGGACAGCCCCTGCCGGAACAGCGCGGTGCCGAGGTGGTGCAGCTCGGCCAGCCCGAACGCGTCCGTGGAGAACAGCAGCTTCCCGAACGGCACGATCTCCATTGTCTCCGCGATGATCGCGGGCGCACGATGACCGGCGTTGTGCGTCGCGAGTCCCACGTCGATGAACACGTGCTCGAAGACCTGCGCCAGATACGCGGCGTTCCGGTGGAAGGGATAGTTGTGCAGCAGCATGATCGGCACCCCGTGTGACCGGGTGGCCCGCAACAGCCCGGTGAGCAGCAGCGGATCGCAGCGGTGCAGGTCCACGTCCGCGTCGCCGAAGCCGACGTGGAACTGGATCGGCAGGGCCAGGTCGATCCCGGTCCAGAACAGGAACCGGTGCAGGACCTCGTCCGCGAGCCGGACCGGTCCGCCCGCCTCGATCCGCGCGAGCCAGCGGCCCGCCGCTTCGGTGACTTCGGTGTCCGTCGGCCGCTCCCCCGCCAGGTCGAGGCCGACGCGGTAGGCGGCGATGGACTTGAACCCGACCGCGGTCGTGGCGCGTTTCGCCAGCTCCGAGGCGAAGGCCGACGCGAATCCGGCCGCGGTGGTGGAGCCGATCACCGTTTCGGCGACCTGTTCGAGGCGGACGATGTCCCGCGCGCGGGCGCCGGACAGGGCCGCGAACTGCTCGGTCGTGGTCAGCGTGTCCGGCAGGAAGCCGCCGTCGAGCAGGAATTCGGTCGTGCCGGTGGCGCGCAGGAACCGCGCGTTGACCTCGGTGGCGCCCAGTTCGGCGCGGCGGGCCAGATAGACCTCGGCCGGGACGTGCGGCGGCAGGTCGAGCACCGGGGCGCAGCGGGCCCGCACCGCGAGCCCGATCAGCGAGTCGAACAGGGTCGTGCCCAGTGACGAGACGGTGTCGGCCTCGGTGAGCAGCTGTTCGAACTCGATCCGGCCCAGATCACCGGTGACGACGCCGTGGCAGTGGTGGTCCACGAGCCTCGTCTGTGCGACGAACGGCAGGATCGGGGGTCCCGGCATGAGCGCGTCCCTTCTCGTGGTCGACGAGTGCGGCCTCACCCTATGACCGGATCCGGGCGTGGCAAGGGACTCCGATCGAGGCCAGGATGAGGAACCATGGTGAACCGGGAAGCACTGACCGCCCGCGCGACCGCCCTCACCGGGGAACTCCGGGCCCGGGGTGTCGAGCTTGTGGCGCTGACCTTCGTGGACAACGCCGGGATCGCGCGGGTCAAGGCGGTACCGCTGCGGAAGTTGCCGTCCGCGGCCGCTTGGGGTGTCGGCGCTTCGAAGTCCTTCGACTTCTTCGGCTCGGACGACGTCATCAGCGGCGGCGAGTATTCCCTCGGCCCGGTCGGTGACCTGCGGCTGCATCCGGACCTCGACGCGTTGACCGTGCTCGCCGGGCAGCCTGGCTGGGCCTGGGCGCCGGTGACGAAACTCGACCAGGAGGGCGAGCCGCACCCGCAGGATGCGCGGGCCCTGCTGGCGACGGCGGTGGACCGGCTCGCCGCGCGCGGTCACCGGGCGCGGATGAGCTTCGAAATCGAATGGGTGATCACCGGCGCCGACGCCCCGGACGATCCGACCTCGGCCACCGCGGGCCCGGCGTACGGCTACGCGAGACTTTCCGAGCACGCGGACTATCTCCGCGCCCTGGTGTCCACTTTGGACCAACAGGGGGCCGGCGTGGAACAGATCCACCCCGAGTACGCCGACGGCCAGTTCGAGCTGTCGGTCGCGGCGGCGGACCCGGTGCGCGCGGCCGACATCGCCGTCCTGACGAAGGAGACGATCCGCGCGCTCAGCCACCGGCACGGGCTGAAGGCGTCCTTCACCCCGAAGTTCGCGCCCGCCGGCGTCGGCAACGGCGGGCATGTGCATCTGAGCGTCTGTGACGGCGCGCGGAACCTTTTCTCCGGCGGGGAAAGGGCTTTCGGGCTGACGCCGGTCGCGGAGTCGTTCAGCGCGGGCATCCTGCGACGGCTGCCCGCGCTGCTCGCGATCGGGGCACCGTCGGTGGTCAGCTATCTGCGGCTGGAGCCGCACCACTGGGCGGGCGTGTACGCCGCGTGGGGGCTGGAGAACCGGGAGACGCCGCTGCGGCTGGTACGCGGCGTCGCCGGGAACCGTGACTCGGCGGCGAACCTCGAGGTCAAATGCTTCGACCTGACCGCGAATCCGTATCTGCTGGCGGCCGCCCTGCTGTTCGCCGGGATGGCCGGAGCCGACGAGGAGGCGGTGCTGCCGGAGCCGCTCGACGTCGACCCCGGGATCTTGACCGACGAGGCGCGCGCCGCCCGCGGGATCGAGCGGCTGCCGCTGCGGTTGGAGGACGCCGTCGCGGCGTTCGAGGCGGACAAGGCCCTCACTGCCGCGTTCGGCGCTCCGCTGGCGACGACGATCGTGGACCTGCGGCGGGCGGAGATCGAGCGGTTCGCGCTCGCGACCCCGGAGGAGATCACCGAAGCGCAGCGCTGGCGACACTGAGCTGAACTCACCGTGGGCTGAAGGGCCCTTTCGCCGCATGCGACGCAGCGAAAGGGCCCTTCACCGCGTCGCATGCGGTGAAGGGCCCCTTCAGCCCACGTCAGATCAAGCGGGGGCGACGGTCTTCCGCACACCCGCGGCCAGCTCGGCCGAAAGCTCCCGAACCGCGTCCAGTCCGCTCGCGGCGGCGGTCACCAGCGCGGAGCCGACGATGACACCGTCCGCGAAACCGGCGACCTGCGCCGCCTGCTCGCCGGACCGGACGCCGATCCCGACGCCGATCGGCAGCTCCGTATGCGCGCGGGTGCGCTCGACCAGCTCCTCGGCGTGCACGCCGACCTGGTCACGAGCACCCGTCACGCCCATCACCGCGGTGGCGTACACGAAGCCCGAAGCGGCCGCGACGGTCTTCGCGATCCGCTCCTCCGAGGAGGACGGCGCGACCAGGAAGATCCGGTCCAGACCATGCTGCTCGGAGGCGGCCATCCACTCGTCGGCCTCGTCCGGGATCAGGTCCGGGGTGATCATGCCGAGCCCGCCCGCGGCGGCGAGGTCCCGCGCGAAGCGATCGACGCCGTAGCGGTGCACCGGGTTCCAGTAGGTCATCACGACGGCCTTGCCGCCGCGCGACGACACCGACTCGACGACCTCGAACAGGTGCTTGAGCTTGAAGCCGCCGGAAAGCGCGCTGACCGACGCGGCCTGGATGGTCGGGCCGTCCATGACCGGGTCCGAGTAGGGCACGCCCACCTCGACCAGGTCGGCGCCGCCGTCGACCACCGCGGCCAGCAGGTCCTTCGACCCGTCGACCGTCGGGAAACCGGCCGGGAGGTACCCGATCAGCGCTCCGCGTCCCTCCGCCCGGGTCTTCGCGAAGAGGTCGTCCAGCGCGCTCATGCGTTCTCCACCAGGCCGAAGTACTTCGCGGCCGTGTCCATGTCCTTGTCGCCACGACCGGACAGGTTCACGATGATCAGCCCCTCGGGACCGAGTTCGCGGCCGAGCACCAGCGCGCCCGCCAGCGCGTGCGCCGACTCGATCGCCGGGATGATGCCCTCGGTGCGCGAAAGCAGCTTGAACGCGTCCATCGCCTCGGCGTCGGTCACCGGCCGGTACTCGGCGCGGCCGCTGTCCTTGAGCCACGAGTGCTCCGGGCCGACACCCGGGTAGTCGAGGCCCGCGGAGATCGAGTGCGACTCGACGGTCTGGCCGTCCTCGTCCTGCAGCAGGTACGTCATCGCGCCGTGCAGGTTGCCCGGTGTGCCCTTGGTCAGCGTGGCGCCGTGGCGGTTGCCCTCGATGCCCTCGCCGCCCGGCTCGAGACCGACGAGACGGACTTCCGGGTCGTCGATGAAGCCGTGGAAGATGCCGATCGCGTTCGATCCGCCACCGACGCAGGCCGCGACGGCGTCCGGCAGGCGCCCGGCCTGCTCCAGGATCTGGACGCGGGCCTCCTCGCCGATGATCTTGTGGAAGTTCCGCACCATCATCGGGAACGGGTACGGGCCCGCCGCCGTACCGAACAGGTAGTGCGTGGTGTCGGCGTTGGTGACCCAGTCGCGCAGGGCCTCGTTGATCGCGTCCTTGAGCGTGCGCGAACCGGTCTTCACCGGGACGACCTCGGCGCCGAGCAGCTTCATGCGCGCCACGTTCAGCGCCTGCCGCTCGGTGTCGACCTCGCCCATGTAGACGATGCATTCCAGGTCCAGCAGCGCGCAGGCGGTGGCGGTGGCCACGCCGTGCTGCCCGGCCCCGGTCTCGGCGATGACCCGCTTCTTGCCCATCCGCTTGGTGAGCAACGCCTGGCCAAGCACGTTGTTGATCTTGTGCGAACCGGTGTGATTCAGATCCTCGCGCTTGAGGAAGATCCGGGCGCCGCCGGCGTGCTCACCGAAGCGCTTGGCCTCGGTGAGCAGCGACGGACGGCCGGCGTAGTCACGCAGCAGACGCCGGAACTCGTTGACGAAGTCCGGGTCGTTCCGCGCCTTGTCGTACTCGGCCGCGACCTCGTCGACGACGCCGATCAGGGCCTCCGGCATGAACCGGCCGCCGTACGGGCCGTAGTAGCCCCGGTCGTCCGGATCGTGCCTGCCGTGGGGTTCTTCGTGGTACTCAATGGTCATCGGGAAGGCCTCGGGCAGGCAGGGTGCGATCCGGCGGTGACGAGCTTGACCAGCGCACCCTTGGGGTCGCCCGAAGCTACGAGCCCTTCGCCCACCAGGACGGCGTCGGCACCGTGACCCGCGTAAGACATCAGGTCGCCGGGGCCGCGCACACCGGACTCGGCGATCTTGAAGACGTCCATCGGCAGACCGGGGGCCAGCCGCGAGAAGACGTCCCGGTCGACCTCGAGGGTGTGCAGGTTGCGGGCGTTGACGCCGATCACCTTCGCGCCGGCTTCGAGGGCCTTGTCGGCCTCTTCGGCGTTGTGGATCTCGACCAGCGCGGTCATCCCGAGGGATTCGACCCGGTCCAGCAACGCGATCAGGGCGTTCTGCTCCAGGGCCGCCACGATCAGCAGGACCATGTCCGCGCCGTGCAGCCGCGCCTCGTGGACCTGGTACGGGCTGACGATGAAGTCCTTGCGCAGCACCGGGATGTCGACAGCCGCGCGGACCGCGTCGAGGTCGGCGAGCGAACCGCCGAACCGGCGCTGCTCGGTCAGCACGCTGATCACCCTGGCGCCGCCGTCGGCGTAGTCCTTCGCCAGCGCGGCCGGATCGGGGATCTCGGCCAGGTCACCCTTGGAGGGGCTGCGCCGCTTCACCTCGGCGATGACGCCGATACCGGACTCACGCAGGGCCGCGAGCACGTCACGTGGGGGCGCGACCTGGGTCGCGCGCTTCTTCAGTTCGTCGAACGGCAGAACCGCCTCGCGCTCGGCGAGATCGGCACGGACGCCGGCGACGATGTCATCGAGCACGCTCACCGGAGTTCCTCACCGGCCGTCGTACTCACGGATTCCTTCGCAAGGTCGCTCACAAAAACCTTCCCCTTCCCGCCGAAACGATGCTAACCCCCGCACGGATACGGCCTGGTTCCGGGTATGTCCGTTACTCCGAATGCCAACCGTGTCATCTTTCGCGGCGTAGATCTCGAAAACGCGCGTTTTCCGCGGCCATCACCGGCTCGCGGTGGGATCTTCGCCTTCGGACAGCGCCTCCCACAGCTCGGTTTCCGGATCCTTGGCGGCCTTCTTCTTCGCTCCCGGCGCCGAGTACTTCGCGCCGAGACGAGGCATCCGGCCCGCGCCCTTGATGGCTGCCAACCCGCCCGCCGTCACGAGAATTCCCCCGAGGATCGCGAGACCGCGGGCTCCCACCAGCTGAGCGACGGGCAGACCGTCGGCGAAGCCACTGAACGAGCCGCCCGCCACGCCGATCCACACCGCGGCGACACCGGCCACGGCGAGTACCACGCCGAGCACCCGGCGTGGCCAGCCGCCGGTGGCGATCAGCCCCGCCGTGCCGGCAAGCGCCAGCAACGCGAGCGGAATCAGCGCGACCGCACGCTGTGAACCGGTTTCCGTGTACAGCACGGTGCCGCGCACGCCTCCGTCGCGGAACTCCGCGAACCACACGAGCTGCGAAGAACCCCACAGCGCGACCGCGCCCAGCAGCAGGCCCACCACGGCGATCCACAGTGGACGCTTGGCCTTCTTCGCCGGGGCCTCAGACACGAGTGCTGTCACCCGCCGGGTCGAGTTCGTCCGCCGCGATCATCGTCTGCGCCGCCGCGACGGCGGACAGCACGGTGCGGGCCTTGTTGAGCGACTCGTTGTCCTCGTAGTCGGCCACCGAATCCGCGACGACTCCCCCGCCGGCCTGGACGTACGCGGTGCCGTCCTTCATCAGCGCGGTGCGGATCGCGATCGCGGTGTCGGCGTCCCCGGCGAAGTCGAGATACCCGACGACGCCGCCGTAGAGCGCCCTGCGGGTCGGCTCCAGTTCCTCGATCAGCTGCATCGCGCGGACCTTCGGCGCGCCGGAGAGCGTCCCCGCCGGGAAGCAGGCGGCGACGGCGTCGAAAGCCGTCTTGTCGTCGAGGAGTTCGCCGGTGACCGTGGAGACGATGTGCATGACGTGGCTGTAGCGCTCGACGTCGAAGAAGTCGACGACGCGCACGGTGCCGGGCTTGCAGACCTTGCCGAGGTCGTTGCGGCCGAGGTCGACGAGCATCAGGTGCTCGGCGCGTTCCTTCTCGTCCGCCAGCAGGTCCTTGGCCAGCTGCGCGTCCTCCTCCGGGTCGGCGCCGCGCCAGCGGGTGCCCGCGATCGGATGCGTGGTCGCGCGGCCGTCCCGCACGGTGACCAGCGACTCCGGGCTGGACCCGACGATGTCGAAGCCGTCCAGGCGCAGCAGGTACATGTACGGGCTCGGATTGGACGTGCGCAGGACACGGTAGACGTCCAGCGCGTCGGCCTGGGTCTCGATCTCGAATCGTTGCGACGGCACGATTTGGAACGCTTCGCCCGCCTTGATCGCCTCGACCGCCTTCTCGACGGCCGCGTGGAAGTCCGGCTTGGAGCGGCGGCGGGTGAATTCGGGCGCGGGACGGTCGAAGACGGCGGCCGTGGCCGGGGCCGCGACGTGCAGCTGCTTGGTCATCGCGTTCAAACGCGCGACGGCGTCGTCGTACGCCGCGTCGACGCGCTCGGCCGAGTCGTCCCAGTTGACCGCGTTGGCGATCAACGTGACGGTGCCCTCGTGGTGGTCGAAGGCGGCCAGGTCGGTCGCCAGGAGCATGGTGAGCTCGGGGATGTCGAGGTCGCGTTCGGCGAGTTCGGGGAGCCGTTCGAGCCAGCGGACGGCGTCGTAGCCGATGTAGCCGACCATGCCGCCGGTGAGCGGCGGCATCCCGGGCAGCTGCTCGGTGTGGAGCGCGGCGACGGTCTCACGCAGCACGGTGAGCGGGTCGCCTTCGGTCGGCAGGCCGACCGGCGGGGTGCCGGTCCACACGGCCTTGCCGTCACGCACGGTCAGCGCGGCGGGACTGTCGACACCGATGAACGACCATCGGCTCCACGACGCGCCGTTCTCCGCCGATTCGAAGAGGAACGTCCCCGGCCGGTCGGCGGCGAGCTTGCGGTAGACCCCGATGGGGGTCTCACCGTCGGCGAGCACGCGGCGGACAACGGGGATGACGCGACGGCCCTCGGCGAGCGCACGGAACTCGTCGCGCGAAGGGCTGACCGAGCCGAGCCCCGACGGGCTGGCGTTTGCGGCGCTGACCATGTCGCTCATTGTGCTGCAACGGCCGTGCGGGCCGGGACGGGGGGATGAATTCAAAGATTGTTGAATTTCTGGCCCGGTCCGTTCATGATGACGCCATGGCTGGTGAAGACACTACCGCTCGGCGCCGGGGACGGCGGCCCGGCGGACAGGACACCCGCACCGCGCTGCTCGAGGCGGCCCGCGCGGTGTTCGGCGAGAGCGGCTTCGACGGCGCGACGGTGCGCGCGATCGCGACGCGCGCCGGGGTCGACGCGGCGATGGTGAACCACTGGTTCGGCAGCAAGGAGGGCCTTTTCGGGCAAGCCATCCTGAAGCTCCCTTTCGACCCGCGCGAACTCGTCGCCGAGCTGACCGACGGTCCCGACGACGAGTTCGGGCAGCGGATCGTGCGGACCTTCCTCACCCGATGGGACGGCGCGGGCGGCGACGTGTTCCAGGCGCTCGTCCGCAGCGTCGCCGGGCACGAGCAGGCCGCGGCCGTGCTGCGCGGCTTCTTCCAGAACTTCTTCACGAAGGTCATCGGCGGGCTGGGCTCGGACCGCGTCGAACTGCGGACCACGCTCTGCGCCTCCCAGCTCGTCGGGATGGGGCTGGTGCGCTACGTCGCGAAGTTTGAGCCGATGGCTTCGAGCGAGATCGAGCCGCTCGTCACCGCGATCGCACCGACTGTGCAGCGCTACCTCACCGGCGACATCGACTGACCTTTCGGGCGATCACGCGTACTTGGAGCCTTGACTCGCGTGCTTGGAGGCGGATCTCGGAGTTCGGCTTTCAAGCACGCGAGTTCCGGCTTCGATCACGCGAGTTACGCCTTCGCTCACGTTGGGGGTGGGCCTTCGCCTTACGTCTCAGCACCCCGAAACGCCACTCGACAACCCAGGCCCGCGCTATGAAAGGTCCTTTCCTTGCACATTTTGAAAGGAAAGGACCTTTCATGGCATCCGGAACCGGCGTCGAGAGGTGGGCGGCTCACGCCGTGTCCGGCTCGATCTCCTTGACAGGGACCGTGTAGAGCGTGTCCTTCGAGAACCGTCCGCGCGGGAAGATCACGATCATGTCCGTTTCCTCGCCGCCGATGAAGACGGGAACCTTCTCGAGTCCCTCGAAACGTGGAGCGATCCTCAGTGACCGCCTCGTCTGGAGCAGTTTGTAGTCGCGCTCGAGATAGACGTCGATCCTGGGATACAACCAGCCCGGCCGGACCGTCGCCGTGGCCTCGCGCAAGCCGGTCTTCTCAGCGGAGCGGCGGCGACTCTTCCAGAGCCAGGCGGCGTACAGACACGCAGGAATACCGTAGAAGGCCGCCAAAGACAGCGGGGCGAGCACCTCGAATCGGCGATCTTCCGAAACTATCTGGCACACGACGAAGTAAGCGATCCAGAACACCGCCCAAGCCGTCGCCCGTTGTTCGAGAAGGGACAGTTTCTCGATCAAGGGGTTGGCCACTTCTTCGTGGACCGTCGGCGGCTCGAAGCTTTCGGTGAAGTCGTGGTCCGCGGCGGAGGGAGGTCGCCCGGCGACCCTTGGACGTCGTCTCGGACGATCGATCTTTCTTTTCCCTCGCCCCAGTTTCATGCACTGAGGTTAAACGAGAAGAGCGGGTTTTCCGGATAACGAGTCGCGTCTCGCGCTAGGGCAACCGGAGAAGCGCACCGAGCGTACAAGTGAGCAGGCACGTCGGCGGAACCGCGAGATCAGCCAGTGGCCAGCACCGCGATCAGCGCCAGCGTGCCGGGGACCACCTGCACGAAGAAGATCTTCTTGCTCGCCGTCGCCGTCCCGTAGAGCCCGGCCACGATCACGCAGGCGAGGCCGTAGATCTTGAACTGCCAGGCGGTGCTGCCGGTCGCGATCAGGCCCCAGATCAGCGCGGCGGCCAGGAAACCGTTGTACAGCCCCTGATTGGCCGCCAGCGTCGCGGTCTCCTTCGCGAATTCCTCGGTGGTGCCGAAGGAGGCGCGGGCGCGCGGCGTGGTCCACAGGAACATCTCCAGCACGACGATGTACAGGTGGATCAGGGCGACGATGCCGACCAGCACGTTGGCGACGACATTCACGGGTTCTCGCTCTCGTCGGCCAGCAGCAGCCGTTCGTCGGTGTCGAAACAGGTGTGCGTGCCGGTGTGACAGGCCGGGCCGGTCTGGTCGACGCGCAGGAGAACGGTATCGCCGTCGCAGTCGATCCGCACCTCGCGCACGTGCTGGACATGGCCGGATGTCTCGCCCTTGACCCACAGTTCCTTGCGGCTGCGCGAATAATAAGTGCCGCGCCGCGTCGTGAGGGTGCGTTCGAGCGCCTCGTCGTCCATCCACGCCATCATCAGGACGTCCGATGTGGAGTGTTCGACGACGACGGCGGCGATCAGCCCGTCGGCGTTGCGCTTCAAGCGATCCGAGAGGGCGGGGTCAAGCGTCATTCGTGGCTCCGAGAAGGTGCCGTTTCACCGGCATCGAGTTGAGCAGGACCGCCGTGTAGATGTACCCGGCGAACAGCAGCCCGGAGACGATCTTCACCCAGAAGAGTTCCGCCGCCAGCATGGACAACGCGTGCAGCAACCCGAACAGGAAGCTGACGCCGAAACCGGCGAACCGCGCCGAAGACATCTTCAGCACCAGTCCCGCCACGACGAGACCGCCGAGGACCAGCGACGTACCCGGCAGGAGGAACGTCCGCGCGGTGGAGTACGGCGCGAACATGAGGATCGCGGCCATCGCGATGTAGGCGAGGGCGAGCCCGAGCAGCAGCGCGCAGACGACCTTGACCTCGGTGGAGGCCTTCCATTTGGCCAGGATCACCGGACCACGACTCCCCCGGCGCGCAGCGCGCTCTTGACCTCGCCGATCTTCAACTGTCCGAAGTGGAACACGCTGGCCGCGAGCACCGCGTCCGCGCCTGCCTCGACGGCGGGCAGGAAGTGCTCGAGCGCGCCGGCGCCACCGCTGGCGATCACCGGGACCCGGACCGCCGCCCGCACCTGGCTCAGGAGTTCGAGGTCGAAGCCGTTCTTGGTGCCGTCTGCGTCCATCGAGTTGAGCAGGATCTCGCCGACGCCCAGTTCCTCGCCGCGCGCGGCCCACTCGACGGCGTCGATCCCGGTGCCGCGGCGCCCGCCGTGCGTGGTCACCTCGAAACCGGACGGAGTCGGTTCGGTCCCCTCGGGGACCCGGCGCGCGTCCACCGACAGGACGACGCACTGCGCGCCGAACCGGCGGGACGCCTCGCGCAGGAACTCCGGCCGCGCGATGGCGGCGGTGTTGATGCTCACCTTGTCCGCGCCGGTGCGCAGCAACCGGTTGACGTCGTCGTTCGTGCGCACGCCACCGCCGACGGTGAGCGGGATGAACACCTGTTCCGCGGTCCGGCGGACGACGTCGAAGGTGGTCTCACGGTCCCCGGAGGACGCCGTGACGTCGAGGAACGTGAGCTCGTCCGCGCCCTCGGCGTCGTACAGCCTGGCGAGTTCGACGGGGTCGCCGGCGTCGCGCAGGTCGGCGAAGTTGACGCCCTTCACCACACGGCCCGCGTCGACGTCGAGACACGGGATGACCCTGACTGCGACTGACATGGGGACAAGCGTAGTCAAGACCCGTTCTAAGCTCGCGGGATGGCACAGGCGGGGCGGCGGCCGGGGCAGACCGAGACGCGGGAGGAGATCCTCGACGCGGCGAGGCGCAGGTTCGCCGAACAGGGCTACGACGGGGCGACCGTCCGCGCCATCGCGGCCGACGCCGGGGTCAACGCGGCCCTGCTCCACCATTTCTTCGGCACCAAGCAACGGCTCTTCGCCGCGTCGATGAATCTGCCGGTGGACCCTGGCGAGCTGGTCCCCCGGATCCTCGAAGGCCCCGAAGAAGAGATCGGCGAGCGCCTCGTCCGCGCGTTCCTCGGCCTCTGGCAGGCCCCGGACGGCCGCGCGCCGTTCCTGGCGATGATCCGGTCCGCGACCACCAACGAGCAGGTCGCGACCATGATGCGGCAGTTCCTGGAGCGGGCGGTACTGGCGCGGGTCGCCGAGGCGCGCGGCGTGCCGAAGGTGCGGGTGGCCGGGGTCGCCGCGCAGATGATCGGGTTCGCGCTGCTGCGTTACGTCATCGGGCTCCCGCCGCTGGTCAACGCCTCGGAGGAGGAGATCGTCGCGATGCTGGCCCCGGTCGCGCAGTACTACCTGACCCCCGGCGCCGAGAAAGTTCGGCTCCCGATGCATCACCAGGGCGGTCTCGCGCGTCACTAGAGCGAGACCACCGGCTGAGGGGGACACGTGCCTGCGACCTTCGACGAGTTCGTCGCGGATCGCCTGGACGGGCTCCTGCGCTACGCGACCGTCCTGACCGACGATCCGTACCTGGCGCAGGACATCGTCCAGGAGGTGCTGCTGCGTGCTCAGGAACGCTGGCCGAAGATCGACTCGCCGCCGACGTACGTCCGCCGGATGGTGACCAACGAGTACCTCTCGTGGCGGAGGCGGCTGGCGGTCCGCCGGGTGACGCCGTCGTCACCGGAAGCGCTCGACCTGATGAGCCCGCCGGTCTCCGATCACGCCATCGAGTACGACGAACGCGACGCGATGCTGGACCGGCTCGCGAAGCTCCCGCGCAAACAACGCGCCGCGATCGTGCTCCGTTACTACGAGAACTACTCCGACGAGGAGATCGGCGCGGTACTCCGCTGCGCGACGTCGACCGTGCGCAGCCAGATTTCGCGCGCGCTCGCGACGCTGCGGGAAACCGGGCCGTCCCCGTCCGTGCAGCCCACGGGAGCCCGCAAATGACCCGACTGAGTGACGAGCACACCGAGGACCTGATCCGGGAGAGCCTCGAACACCTGGCGACGCGGGCGCCCGACGGGGCCGAGATCCGCGACGCGCTGGCCCAACGGTCGCGCAGCCGTCCCAAGATGGCTTTGGCGCTGGTCGCGGCGGCGGTCGCGATCATCGCGCTCGGCGTGCCACTCGGCCTGCGGGCCTACACAACGGTCACGCCCGCCTCGCCGCGCGACGCGGACTGGGCGGTGCTGCCGTACAAACCGGGCTGGCTTCCCGACGGCTTCAAGGAGATGAGCCGCTCCGCGAAGCCTTATCCGGCGCCTCAGACCAGGACGTGGAGTGGCGGCGAGGCGGGCCAGGTCCAGCTGACCACCACTCCGCTGGACGAGCGGCGCGGGCCGTGGACGATCGCGCCCGCCCCGAACCAGATCATCGTGCACGGCAGGGTCGGCATGGTCTCGGAGGTCTACGGCGACGCGACGATGCTGACCTGGTCACCCGACGACGCGTACGTGCTGAACTTGACCCTGCACGGTGTGCGGGACGCGCGCGGCGTGGGTCAGCGGATCGCGGACGAGATGGTCGGGGACGGCCGTGCCCGGGTGTCGGGCGAACTGCGGTTCGGCAGGTTGCCCGCCGGCCTGGAGCTGTCCGGGGTGAACCTGGCCATGACGGTCGACGGGGGCACGACCGAGCTCGAAGCCACCCGTGCCGGGCAGCCCAGCGCGGCGGCGGTGGCCACGGCGAGGCTCGGCGGCCAACCGCCGGACGCGGGCGATGCCGCGCCCGTGCCGCTCAAGATCCGGGGCCTCGACGGTTTCGCCCTCCCCGCGCGGAACGGGCGGGGAGGGCAGCTGGACGAAACGGTCGCCGTCCAGGTCGAAGGCGGGCGCTGGCTCACCGTGTCGGGCAAACGGGACCGGGCCACACTGGCCGAAATCGCCGAGGGCCTGCAGATCATCCCCGGTGACTACAGCTGGTTCGGGAAGCCGCCGGAATAGTGACGGGCGGGCGGCGGTTGTCGACGGCATGACGGACACCTACCGCTCCATCGCGTTCACCGAGTACGGCGACTCCGGGGTCCTGCGCGTCCTCGAACGCGAGCTTCCCGCGCCGGGGCCCGGCCAGGTCCGGGTCGCCGTCCGGGCCGCGGGCGTGAACCCGATCGACTGGAAGATCCGGTCCGGGCTGATGGCGGAGGTGTACCCCGCGAAGTTCCCCGCCGTGCCCGGTGGGGACATCTCGGGCGTGATCGACGCGGTCGGCGAGGGGGTATCCGATTTCGCGGCCGGTGACGAGGTCATGGGGTCCGGCGCCGGCGGGTACGCGGAATACGTCCTCGCGGATCCGGCGAACCTGATCCGCAAGCCCGGGGCACTCTCCTGGGAGCTGGCCGCGGCGCTGCCGGCGGTCGTCAACACCGCCTACCGCGCCCTCAACCTTCTGGATCTCCAGAAGGGCGAGACGCTGCTCATCGACGGCGCGGCGGGCGGCGTCGGCACCATCGCCGTCCAGCTCGCCGTCGCACGCGGGCTCACTGTCCTGGGCACCGCGAGCGAAGCGAACCACGATTACCTGCGCTCGCTGGGTGCCGTCCCGGTGCAGTACGGCGAAGGCCTCGCCGAGCGCGTACGCGACGTCGCGCCGCAGGGCGTCGACGCGTCCTTCGACGCCTCCGGACGCGGCTCGCTCGCCACCCTCGTCGAGCTGACCGGTGGCCCGAAGCGGGTCATCACCATCGCCGCGCCGGACGCGGCCGACCACGGCGTGCGCTTCACGTCGGGTTCTCCGGCCGAGCAGGTCCCCGGCTCGCTGGCCGAAGGCGCCGCGCTCGCCGCCGAAGGCAAGCTCGACCTGCCGATCGCCCGCGTGTACCCGCTCGCCGAAGCGGCCGCGGCCCAGGACGAAAGCGAAGGCGGCCACGTCCGGGGCAAGCTCGTCCTGGTCCCGTGAGCCTTCCCACGACGGCGAGCTGGCTGCATCGGAACGCGAGGACCGGCCTCGAGGTCGCGTTCTTCCAAGAACACGAAGGCGGCTGGAGGATCAGCGGGGCAACGACAGCGGTCGAGGACGGCGAATCCTGGTTCGTCGAGTACGCGATCACCGTCGACACCGCCTGGCATACGAGGTCGGCGGAGATCTCCGGCCGGTCGGCGAGCGGCGCCCGGCGCACGGTGCTCGAATCCGGCGGTGACGGACGATGGCGGGTGGACGGGGTCACGGATCCGCGGCTCGACGGCTGTTTCGACGTGGACCTCGAGTCTTCGTCGATGACGAACACGCTGCCAGTGCACCGGCTCGGCCTGGCGCCGGGCGCCGCCGCCGAGGCACCCGCCGTGTACGTCCGTGCGGGCGACCTCGCCGTGGAGCGGCTCGAGCAACGCTACGAGCGGATCGGTGACCGCGATTTCGCCTACGCTGCACCGGTCTTCGACTTCTCCTGCGTACTGCGCTACGACCGGCACCTGCTGGTGCACGACTACCCGGGCATCGCCGTCCGGCTGTCCTGAAGCACCCCTTGACTCACGCTTCTCAACGGGCGCAGAATTAAACGCATGACTAATTCAGCGATCTCCGTGACGGGCCTGAGGGTCGTCCGCGGCGGTCGCGAGGTCGTCAAGGACATCGCGTTCCGGACGCCGCGCGGGCGCGTCACCGGCCTGCTCGGGCCGAGCGGCTGCGGCAAGACGACGCTGATGCGTTCGATCGTCGGCGTGCAGATCGTCGCCGCGGGCGAGGTCACCGTGCTCGGCCATCCCGCGGGCAGCCCGCCGCTGCGGCGCCTGATCGGCTACGCCACCCAGAACCCGGCCATCTACGCCGACCTCACCATCACGGAAGCGTTGCGCTACTTCGCCTCCGTCCTCCGCGTGCCGATGTCCGATGTGGACAGGGTGATCGCCGAAGTCGGGCTGACCGACCACGCGGGCAAGCTGGTCGGCTCCTTGTCGGGCGGACAGCACAGCCGCGCCAACCTCGCCGTCGCACTGCTCGGAAAACCCGAACTGCTCGTCCTCGACGAACCGACCGTCGGCCTCGATCCCGTACTCCGCGACGAACTCTGGGCGCTGTTCCGCCGCCTCGCCGAGGGCGGAACGACGCTGCTCGTGTCCAGCCATGTCATGGACGAGGCAGCGCGATGCGACCGGCTGCTGCTCATGCGCGAAGGCCGCGTCCTCGCCGACGACACCCCGGCCGGGCTGCGCGAACGCACCGGCACGACCGATCTGGAACAGGCGTTCCTGCGGCTCGTCCGGGAGACGGAGATGACCTCGTGAACCCCACGCTGACACTCGCCACGGCCCGCCGCATCCTCCTTCAGCTACGGCACGATCCGCGCACCGTCGCGATGCTGATCGTCGTCCCGTCGCTGCTGATGGTGCTGCTGCGCTTCGTCTTCAACTCCGAAGCGGTGTTCAGCCGGGTCGCTCCGGCGCTGCTCGGCGTCTTCCCGTTCCTGATCATGTTCCTGATCACCTCGATCACCACGCTGCGCGAGCGCACCACGGCGACACTGGAACGACTGATGACCCTGCCGATCGGCAGGATGGACCTGCTCTTCGGCTACGCGATCGCGTTCGGTTCGATCGCGATCGTGCAGGTCGGCGTCGCCGCCGGGATCTCGCTCGCCTGGCTGGGCCTCGACATCGCGGGCTCGATCGGGATGCTGCTGCTCATCGCCGTCCTCGACGCCCTCCTCGGGATGGCGCTCGGCCTGTTCGTGAGCGCGTTCGCGCGGACGGAGTTCCAGGCGGTGCAGTTCATGCCGCTGTTCGTGCTGCCGCAGATCCTGCTGTGCGGGCTGTTCGTGCCGCGCGGGGAAATGGGCTGGCTCCTGAACCGGCTTTCGAACGTGATGCCGCTTTCGTACGCCGTCGAAGCGCTCACGCGGGTCACCACGTCGGGCACCGTGGACGCGACACTCCTCTGGAACCTGATCATCGTCGGGGCGTGCGCACTGGCCGCGCTGGTGCTCGGCGCGGCGACCTTGCGCAGGCGGACGCCCTAGACTCTCCACATGGGATCGGAGTTCGAGCGGATCGCCGCCGAGAAGTACGTCGTCCTGACCACCTTCCGCAAGAACGGCACCCCGGTACCGACCCCGGTCTGGGCGGCGGGCGACGGCGGCGAGCTGGTGCTCTGGTCCGAGCGGAAGGCGGGCAAGGTCAAGCGCATCCGCAACAGCGGCCGGGTCGAGGTCCAGGCCTGCGACTTCCGCGGTGCCAAGACCCATGGCGACGTCGTCGCGGGTGAGGCTCGGCTGCTGGACCTCGACGAGACCGAACGGGTGCGCAAGGTGATCGCGCGGAAGTACGGGATCACCGGGCGGGTCACGATGTTCTTCAGCAGGCTGCGGGGGCCGAAGGACCGGACCGTGGGCATCGCGATCAAGCTGGCGGAGTAGCCCTGGGTCTCGTGAGTGGTGAGGACGGTTAGAACCGTCCTTACCACTCACGAGGACCTTTACTCGGAGGTGACCCAGTTGCCGTGGAAGCCGTTGGGCACCCGGTCCGGCAGGTGCACGGCACCGACGGTCTCCAGGGTCCCCGCGTCCAAAATGGTCAGATCGCTCTTCTGCGTCGCGGCGTCGTAGACGAAGCCCATCAGCACGCCCTCGTCCTCCCCTGCGTCCACAGAAGACGGAACGAAGACGAACTCCCCCACCTGGCTGCCCGCACCGAATTCCCTCGAAGCGACCGAACGGTTCCACAAATCGTGCTTGAGCAGGGCACCGGAGGACGCCGATCCGTCCCTTGTGGACACCGAGTAGCCGTAGCGGTGCCGCCGTCCCACCAAACGCTCGTCGACACGCGGGAACTCCTGCCCCTGGTCGTCGAGGCGTTCTTCGACGACCTTGCCGACGGTCAGGTCGATGGTCCAGCGGTCCAGGGTCGGCGGGCCCTCGGCGGGTCCGAGCAGTTCCGTGTCGAACATCTTCGGGTGCCGGACGACGTCCAGCACGACGTCGTCGCCGTCGTCGTAGGCGTTCATCGGGTGGAAGACGTAGCACGGCTCGATCTCGAACCAGCGGACGTCGCCGTTGCCGCCGTCGCGCGGCATGACCCCGATCCGCGCCGGGTACTTCGGGTTCCAGCGGTACGGCAGGCCGGCGTTGCCCGAGATCCGCCGGCGCAGCCGCGCGCTGAGCGGATCCGGCACCTTCACCTTGCCCACCAGCGCGGACATCACGAGCCGCGCGGGCGTGCGCAGGACCGACGGCACGGACGCGGCGACGGCCTGGTCGCTGTCGAAGGTGACCGGGAGGTCGTAGAACACGACGTGCTTCTCGGTCAGGGAGAAGTCGTGCATCATCGGCGAGCCGGCGACCTCGATGTCGACCGTGCGGCGCGCACGGCCTTGCGCGTCGATCACCGAGTACTGGACCTTGTTGCCCGAGCCGAAGAAGTACGACACGGCGTGCAGTTCGCCGGTCTCCGGATCACGCTTCGGGTGGGCGGTGTAGCCACCGGGCAGGGTGCCGTCGAAGTCGCAGGCACCGACGGTGTCGAGCTCGTCGGTCAGCTCGAAGCTGGTGGCGCCGCCCTCGATCAGCGCGAGGGTCTTGCCCGCGTGGCCGATCACATTCGTGTTGGCCCCCATGGCGGCGGTCGCCCCGCCTTCCCAGCTCTCGCCCAGTTCCCCGGACAGCCGCGGGTTGCGCACCCAGCGGTTGCGGTACCACTCGGCGCGGCCGTCCCGCAGCCGGACGCCGTGCACCATACCGTCGCCCATGAACCAGTGGTAGGTCGCCGGGTCCACTTCGGACAGCGGGTTCGGCCCGTTCCGCAGATAGCGCCCGTCCAGGTACTCCGGGACATGCCCGGTGACGCGCAGTTCGGTGATCGTGTGCTCACGGCTGACCGGGGCAAAGTTGCCTTCGAGGAACTTGTTGCCCATCACTGGCCCCCTAGCGCTGGAATAACGATGTTATGCACTCAGTTATAACAGGGTTATGAGACACTGGCAAGCATGGCACCGAAACCCTCCGCCGCCGAGGTCAAGGCCAAGCTGATCGAGGCGGCGATCCGGCTGCTCTCGGACGGCGGCCCCGAGGCGCTCCAGGCCCGCAAGCTGGCGGCCGAGATCGGTGCGTCGACCATGGCCGTGTACACCCATTTCGGCGGGATGGGCGCGCTGGTGGACGAGGTCGCGCGCGAGGGGTTCCGGCGGCTGTCGGCGAATCTGGGCGAAGTCGAGGAAACCGACGACCCGGTGGCCGACATCCTCACCCTGGCGCTGGCGTACCGGCGGACCGTGGTGGACAACCCGCAGCTCTACGCGGTGGCCTTCGGCCAGAGCCAGCCCAGCGGGCAAAAGGCGGCGCTGGGCGACATGACCAAAGAGGAGACCCGCCAGAACGCCAGCGAAGAGGGCATCGAGGCGTTCGGCTTCCTCGTCCGCGCGGCGAAGCGGGTGATCGACACGGGCCGGTTCCGCCCGGCCCCGGAGTTCGCGGTCGCCGCCCAGCTCTGGAGCGCCGTGCACGGCTACATCACACTGGAGGTCGCCGGCCACTTCGGCGACGGCGACAATGGTGTGGACCACATCCTGATTCCCCTGGCCACCGCCCTCGGCGTGGGTCTCGGCGACACTTACGAGGCCGCGACGCGGTCCGCGCGGATCTCGATCGAGGCCTGGCGCGCGAAAGAGGGAAACATCGGCACCTGATCCGGCGATACCCCGGTCACAGGTCGGTGAATCGTGCAACCTTCGAGCGGAAACGCACGTCTGACCTGGTGGAAGCTCACGGGGGAACGGGGGATCGGTGAACGAGGACGACCAGGGGCATACGACGCTGCCGGGGGTGGACGGCGCCCGCCGGTGGCTGAGCCGTCGTTCCGTGCTGATCGCCGGCGCCTCCGGTCTCGGAGTCGCCGGGCTCGCCGCCGGAACGGCCACCGGAGCCCTGCCGTTCAGCGAAGCGCTCCAGCGGGCGCTCGGCGTCGCGTCGCCGACGCCGGCCACCCAGCTGGGCAGCCCCCGCGTCGAACGCGTCTACTCCGAAGCCCGCGGCCGCGAGGTCGATCTCGTGCTCATGCTGCCGACCAAGGCCCCGCCCAAGGGCCTGCCGATGTCGCTGATGCTGCACGGCCTCCACGGCACCGCACGTCACGCGGCCCCCACCGGGCTGCTCAAGCAGCTCAGCAGCGAGGTCGCCCGCAAGGCGGTGTCCCCGTTCGGGTTCGTCGCCGTCGACGGCGGTGACCACTACTGGCACGAGAACCAGCCCGGTGACAACCCGATGGCGATGCTGCTCGAAGAGGTCCCCCGCTGGCTGGCCGCACGCGGCCTCGGCGGCCGGGACGGGCAGCCGTTCGCCGCCACCGGGCTTTCGATGGGCGGCTTCGGCGCGCTGCTGTACACCCGGCGCCGCCTGGAACGCCGTCGTCCGCCCGCCGCGGTCGCGGCGCTCGCGCCCGCGCTGATCACGTCGTGGGCCGAGATGAGCAAACGGCGCGCGTTCCGCGACGCCGCCGACTGGGGCTCGCTGGATCCGTTGCGCCACATCGACGTCACCAAGAGCGTGCCGACCGGGATCTGGTGCGGGACCGAAGACCCGTTCATCGGCGGGGTGCGGAAGTTCATCTCCGAAGCGCGTCCCATGGTCGCGCACACCGCGCGCGGCAAGCACGGCGACACCTTCAACCGCACGGTCGTGCCGAGCCTGATCGCGTTCCTCGGCAAGCACGTCCCGAAGCACGCCTGAATTCAGACGCGGAAGTAGATCCTGGTCACGGTCGAGCCCGGTCTGAGGTACTGCCGGACCAGGTCGGCGACCTGGTTCACCAGCACCAGGCCACGTCCGCCGAGCTGCCCCGGCGAAGCGGGACGGCGGCCCGCCAGCGGATCGCTCAAGGTGCCTTCGTCGATGACCTCGCAGAGTACGTGGCCCTCGTCCCGCCAGACGCGGACGACACCGTGGCCCGAACCGTGCAGCACGCTGTTGGCGGACAGTTCCGCCACGGCGAGCACGAGATCCTCCACCCGGTCCTGGGCGAGCCCGCTCTCTTCGGCCCGGGTCTGCGTGAACCTGCGCACCGCGGCGAGCCTGCCGAGGTCGAAGCGGAACGCGTCGGCCGACCGCGGCTCGGGCAGCGGCAGGTTGTACTTCTCGACGACCGCGTCGGGCGCGTAGCCCGCGCTCGGGCGATCGCCGCCCGCACCGGACAGGGTCGGATGGGTCCGCTCGGCGTCGGCGAGGACGTCGTCTTCGAGCCGCGTCCGGTCGTAGGGGCACAGGATGCTGAGGTCGCGGTCACCGAAGGCGAAGTTGATCAGCGCTTCGTGCTGCGCGCACGCCGGGTACTCGACGGCCGAGCGGCCCGCCCAGATCGGCTCGCCGACGATCCGGACCGGCCCCGGCCGGTTGTCCGCGAACGCGAGCAGCACACCGGGAAGGATGCGGCCCGGATTCCGGCCCGCTTCGCTCATGTCGATGAGTTCGACCTCGGCGGCGGAATCCCCCAACGCCCTTTCGATCAGGGCCAGGTTCCGTCCCGGCACGGCCACCGCAACGGGCTCGTCGTGCTTCAAGCCGTCCAGGATGTACGGAATCGTACCGTCCAGGTACTCGGAGTCACCGGAGTAGAGCAGGCCCACATGAGAGAAGGGACCCCCGGTGACTGTCACGGAGTCGTCTTACCCCATTCGGGGAATTCTGAAACCCTGCTAACGGAGGGAAATCGGAAAAGAGTGCCAGGCCCGATCAGCCGAGCCAGCGTCCGGCCATCGAGATCAACCAGAATCCGGCGAGCGTCGCACCGGTGAACAGGCCGGTCCAGGCGACAAGCGACTGGTTCGCCTCCGCGCTCCGCGCCGCCTTGACGCGGATCAGCGCGTACGCCGAAACGGCGAAGAACGGCAGCGGGATCAGCGGCAGCGGCGAGAGGCGCACGACACCGGCCACCACGCAGGTCGCCACCAGCACGCCCAGCGCGATCGTCAGCGCGCGCGGGATCCACGGATGCCCGCGGTAGGCCCCGACGACGATGCGTTCGGTGAGCTCGACGAGTCCCCTGACCTCGCGCGGACTCGCGGCTGCCAGCTCAGGAGCCTCGTTCTCGTCCTTCGTGGGAGTCAGCGGCACCTTCGCATCCTATCCCGGTCCGGTCACCGGCCGGACCGGGCCGGAGAAACCGACGCCCCGGCCGGAAGGATCCGGCCGGGGCGTCGGTGACGACAGCGTACTCTAGGCGGACTTCTCGCCGCGCTCGCTGCTGCGACGGCGTGACGGCTGACGCGCCACGATCGTCGGGTTCACGTTCTCGCGGACGGTCTGCTCGGTGATGACGACCTTCGCGACGTCGTCGCGGCTGGGGATGTCGTACATGACCGGCTGCAGGACCTCTTCCATGATCGCGCGCAGGCCACGGGCGCCGGTGCCGCGGAGCACGGCCTGGTCGGCGATGGCCTCGAGCGCGGTCTTGGTGAACTCCAGCTCGACGTTGTCCATCTCGAAGAGCTTCTTGTACTGCTTCACCAGCGCGTTGCGCGGTGTGGTCAGGATGCTGACCAGCGAGTCCTTGTCGAGGTGGGTCACCGTCGCGACGACCGGGAGGCGGCCGATGAACTCCGGGATCAACCCGAACTTGATCAGGTCCTCCGGCATGGTGTCGGAGAAGATGTCGCTCTCGTCGATCTCGGCCTTGGTGCGGATCTCCGCGCCGAAACCGAGGCCGCGCTTGCCGACCCGCTCGTTGATGATCTTCTCCAGCCCGGCGAACGCGCCTGCCACGATGAACAGCACGTTCGTCGTGTCGATCTGGATGAACTCCTGGTGCGGGTGCTTGCGGCCGCCCTGCGGCGGCACCGACGCGGTGGTGCCCTCGAGGATCTTCAGCAGCGCCTGCTGCACACCCTCGCCGGACACGTCACGGGTGATCGACGGGTTCTCCGACTTCCGGGCGATCTTGTCGACCTCGTCGATGTAGATGATGCCCGTCTCGGCGCGCTTGACGTCGTAATCCGCCGCCTGGATCAGCTTGAGCAGGATGTTCTCGACGTCCTCGCCCACGTACCCGGCTTCGGTGAGCGCCGTGGCGTCCGCGATCGCGAACGGGACGTTCAGCATCTTCGCGAGGGTCTGGGCCAGGTAGGTCTTGCCGCAGCCCGTCGGGCCCAGCATCAGGATGTTGGACTTCGCCAGTTCGACGGTCTCGTCCTTGGAATCCTTGGGCCCGGCCTTGTCGTCGGACTGCACACGCTTGTAGTGGTTGTACACCGCCACGGCCAGCGATCGCTTCGCGTCGTCCTGGCCGATGATGTACTGCTCGAGGAACTCGTGGATCTCGGCGGGTTTGGGCAGCTCGTCGAGCTTGACCTCACCGGCCTCGGCCAGTTCCTCTTCGATGATCTCGTTGCAGAGATCGATGCACTCATCGCAGATGTAGACCCCGGGGCCGGCAATGAGCTTCTTCACCTGCTTTTGGCTCTTGCCGCAGAAAGAACATTTCAGCAGGTCGCCGCCGTCACCGATCCGTGCCATGGCCGTTGACCTCGTCCCCTCCGGCGCGATATGCGCCTGACTGTCTTACCGCCCCGGTCACGGATGACCGCTCGGAGCCTCACACACTGCCACTGACGGTACCCGCCCGATGCCGTCGGCGGGAGAACCAACGCCACATCTGAGCACGCCAGAAGCTGACCATAGACCAGGGATCCGGTGCGTGTCGTCTCCCGACACGCACCGGTCCCCTCCCGCGATCAGCTGCTCGAAGCCTTGCGGTACTCGAGCACCTCGTCGACGATCCCGTACGCCTTGGCCTCGTCGGCCGTCAGGATCTTGTCGCGCTCGATGTCCTTCTTGACCTCGTCGGCGTCCTTGTTCGTGTGCTTCGCCAGGATGACCTCCATCTGGCGCCGCACCCGCTGGATCTCGTTGGCCTGGATCTCCAGGTCCGACACCTGGCCGTACGTGCCCTCGGTGGCGGGCTGGTGGATCAGCACACGCGAGTTCGGCAGGGTGAACCGCTTGCCGGGGGTACCGGCGGCCAGCAGCACCGCGGCGGCCGAAGCGGCCTGGCCGATGCACATGGTGACGATGTCGGGGCGGACGTACTGCATCGTGTCGTAGATCGCCATCAGCGCGGTGAAGGAGCCACCGGGCGAGTTGATCAGGATCATGATGTCGCGGTCCGGGTCCTCGTGCTCGAGGTGCAGCAGCTGGACCATGACGTCGTTCGCCGACGCGTCGTCGATCTGCACGCCGAGCATGATCTGGCGCTCTTCGTACAGCTTGTTGTACGGGTTCGATTCCTTGATGCCGTAGCTCGTGCGCTCGACGTACGAGGGCAGGACGTACCGCGACTGCGGCAGCTGGAGCCGCGACTGCATCCCGGGCACCTGCGACCCGTTCGGAAGCTGGAAGTCGTTCATTGAAATTCTCCTGTGTGCCGGGCGCGGATCAGCTGTTGGGAAGCGGGTTCTCACGGGTGAGGACCTGGTCCACGAAGCCGTAGTCCTTCGCCTCCTGCGCGGTGAACCAGCGGTCGCGGTCACCGTCCTTGACGATCTGCTCGACCGTCTGGCCGGTCTGCTCGGCGGTGATCCGGGCCAGCTCCTGCTTCCACTTGCCGAACACCTCGGCCTGGATGGCGATGTCGGAGGCCGTACCGCCGACCCCCGCGGAGGGCTGGTGCATGAGGATGCGCGCGTGCTGCAGCGCGTACCGCTTGCCGGGCGTGCCGGAGGAGAGCAGGAACTGCCCCATCGACGCGGCCAGGCCCATCGCGTAGGTCGCGACGTCCGGGCGGATCAGCTGCATGGTGTCGTAGATCGCGAAACCCGCGGTGACCGAGCCACCGGGCGAGTTGATGTAGAAGCGGATGTCCGACTCGGAGTCGTCTGCGTCGAGCAGCAACAACTGGGCGGTGATCCGGTTGGCGACCTCGTCGTTGACCTCGGAGCCGAGGACGACGATGCGCTCCTGGAGCAACCGCTCGAAGACCGAGTCGGTGAGGTTGAGCCCTGCGGTACCGGTCCGCGCCTGGGGCGTGTGCTGCGTCACGTCATGCCTGCCTTTTCGCCGACGGCGGCGGGTGGAACCTTCGCCGCCGCGTATGTCCAGATGCTTGAGATCTTGCAACCGACCCTAACGAACTTGGGCGGTGCAGAATGCCTGACACCGCCCAAGTTCGCTTACAGCTTTACGGTCCGTTTCGGACGGACCGGATATTCCCTACTCGGCCGCAGTCTTCGCGGGTTCCTCGGTGACCTGCGTCTCCTCGGTTGCGGGACCGAAGAGCTCTTCGAGGTCGACCGTGGCGCCGGAAGCGTCGGTCACGGTGGTCTTGCGGACCACCGAGGCCAGCGCCTTGCCGCGACGGACGTCGGCGTAGATCGCGGTCAGCTGACCGGACTGCTGCGCCCGCTGGACGTACTCGTCCGGGCTGACGCCGAAGCGCTGCGCCTGGTAGATGATCCGTTCGGTGAGCTCGCCGTCGTTGACCGACGTCTGCTCGGCGTCGGCGATGCTGTCCAGCAGCAGCTGCGTGCGGACCGCCTTCTCCGACTCCTCGCGGACCTCGGTGTCGAACTCCTCGATCGTGCGGCCTTCGGCCTCGAGCGCCTTCGCGAACTGCGCCTCGTCGTGGTCGAAGGGGTGGATCGCGTCGTGCTTGCGGTTCTCGATCTCGGCCTCGAGGACCTTCTCCGGGATCGCGACCTCGGTGCGCTCGAGCAGCTCCTCGAGGACCTTGTCGCGGGCCTGGACGCCCTGCTGCATCTTCTTGACGCGGCCGAGCCGCTCGCGAAGGTCGGCCTTCAGCTCGTCGATCGTGTCGAACTCGCTCGCCATCTGGGCGAACTCGTCGTCCGCCTCGGGCAGCTCGCGCTGCTTGATGGTCTGCACGGTGACGGTGACGTCGGCGTCCTTGCCGGTGTGCTCGCCGGCGACCAGCTTCGTGGTGAAGGTCTTGGTCTCGCCGGCGTTCGCGCCGATGATCGCCTCGTCGATGCCGTCGACGAGCTGGCCGGAGCCGATCTCGTAGGACAGGCCGGTGGTCGAGGCCTCCTCGACCTCCTGACCGTCGACGGTGGCCGCGAGGTCGATCGAGACGAAGTCGCCGTTCTCGGCCGGGCGGTCGACACCGGTGAGCGTGCCGAACCGGGCGCGCAGCTCGTCGAGCTGCTCGTCGACCTCGGCGTCGGTCAGTTCGACGTCGTCGACGCTGACCGAGAAGCCCTCGAGGTCGGGCAGCGAGATCTCCGGGCGGATGTCGACTTCGGCGGTGAACTCGAGGACCTCACGGTCCTCCAGCTTGGTCACCTCGAACTCGGGCTGGCCCAGCGTGCGGACCTCGCCCGCGCGCACGGCTTCCATGTACTTGGCCGGAATGACCTCGTTGACGACCTCGTCGAGCACCGGGGCTCGCCCGATCCGGCTTTCCAGCACGCGAGCCGGCGCCTTGCCCGGACGGAAGCCGGGGATGCGCACCTGCTGGGCGATCTTGCGGTAGGCGCGGTCGAAGTTCGGCTTGAGCTCGTCGAACGGCACCTCGACATTGATCTTGACTCGCGTCGGGCTGAGCTGCTCGACGGTGCTCTTCAACGTATTCTCCTCGAGCGGTAAACGATGTGTTTGAGCATCCGCATGTCGTCGACGGCGGATGTGCCCTGGTCACCTTGCAGACCGGGCCGTCCGAGTCTAGGCCGTGTCCTGTGGGTCTGTTCGATGGGGTTCGTGATCCAGGTGGTTCCCGGCGGTGCGGGCGGATCGGCCTCGTAACCGGGTCGTACTCGGCCGCGTCCGCCCGTGCCGTGTCGCTCACCGGTCCGGTCCCGGGGCCATCACCACCGCCTCGTGCTCGGTCACCATGCCCCGGCAGAGCTTTCGGGACGTGTCCGGCGAACCACCCGCCGACCACCCGATCGGACCAGTTTTCGGTTCTTCTCTGTTACGAACCGGCCCTTTCCTGGACACGGATGCGTGCCACGCTTCACCATCGGGCGCCATGACGAGGCGTTTCGGCGATCGGATGAAGTTTACAAACCAATACTGATTGTCTACGGTGTGACAGCTTGTCCCGGTAGCATCGACCGAGGGGAACGATCGATGACCGTCGCCGTAACCCGGTCCGCGGACACGGGGGAATCACCCGAGAGAAGACCGAGACGCGGCGTGCCCAACCCGCGTCTTCCGCTGCCGGTGGTCTCGGTGCCGACGGTGTTGTTGTTCATCGGCGGCGCCATGGTCTGGACGGGCGCCACTTGGCTGGTCGTCAACGAGGCCGGGCCGCTCTGGGTGACCATTCCCCTGCACGCGCTCGTCACCTTCACCATGTTCACCGTGCTGCACGAGTCGACGCACCACGCGGCCGGGCAGCTCACCTGGGTCAACGAACTGCTCGGCAGGCTCGCGATGCCGTTCGTGGCGGCCTACGGCTCCTTCCCCCTGGTGCGGTACATCCATCTGGAGCACCACCGCAACACCAACGAGGACGCCCACACCGATCCCGACGCCTGGACCGCGCACGGCCCCTGGTGGCAGTTGCCGCTGCGCTGGCTGACCATCGACTTCTGGTACGCCCGCTTCTACGTGGCGCGGCAGCGCACGCGGCCGCCGTCGGAGCGGGCCGAGACCGCGGCCGTCGTCACGCTGAGCCTCGCCGCGTTCGCCTGGCTGACCGTGAGCGGTCACGGCTGGGAACTGCTGATGGTCTACCTGATCCCGCAACGCGTCGGACTGGCCGTGCTGGCCTGGTGGTTCGACTGGCTGCCGCATCACGACCTCGGCGCGCGGCGGCAGAACCGATTCGGCGCCACGCGCGTCCGCGTCGGGCTCGAATGGCTGATGACGCCGATCATGCTGTGCCAGAACTACCACCTGGTGCACCATCTCCACCCGGCGATCCCGTTCTACCGATACCTGCGCACGTGGCGGGACAACCGCGACGCGTACCTCGCCAGGGACGTACCGATCGCGACCCCGTGGGGCCGCGAGCTGACGTCGTCGGAGTATCGCGAATGGCGTCAGCTCACCGGCTCGTTCGACGAGGAACCGCCCGCACCGCAGCCCCGGCAGCCGAGCCGGTTCCATTCGCTGCGGGTCGCCGAGGTCCGGCCGTTGTGCGAGGGCGCCGTCACCGTGACGTTCGACGTCCCGGAACGGCTGCGGGAGACCTTCCGGTTCACCCCCGGCCAGCACCTCGTCATCCGCGCGGAGGTCGACGGCGAAGAGGTGCGGCGCGCCTACTCGATCTGCTCGACGCCGGACTCCGGTGTGCTGCGGATCGCGATCAAGCATCAGCTCGGCGGCGCGTTCTCGACGTTCGCCAACACGGAGCTCGCGGCGGGCGACGCGCTGGACGTCCTTCCCCCGGACGGCGAGTTCACGCTGACCCCGGCGCGGAGCCGCGCGGGCCGGTACGTCGCGCTCGCCGCGGGCAGCGGGATCACGCCGATCCTGTCGATCCTGACCGCGACCTTGCAGGACGAGCCGAACAGCAAGGCGACCCTGCTCTACATCAACACCTCCGGCGCCAGCACGATGTTCGCCGACGAACTCGGTGCCCTCGCCGCGCGGCTGGGCGGGCGGCTGCACGTCGTGCACTACCGCACCGACGAACGCGACCCGGATCTGCGCGCGCAACGACTCGAAAGGCCGTTCGACATCGTGGGCGAGGCGCTCGCCATCTCGCACGAGCGCTACCAGCGCGGCCGCCTGGACGGCACCCGTCTCCGCGCGCTGCTGCAGGCGCGGCTGCACCCGGCGAAGGTGGACGAGTGGTTCCTGTGCGGCCCGCGCGACCTCGTCGACATGGCCCGCCGGACCCTCGCGGACCGGGACGTACCCGAGGAGAACGTCCATTTCGAGCTGTTCCAGGGCGCGCTTCCCGTCCGCCCCTCACGGCGGCCGGGCCCGACGCTGACGGTGACCGCGGGCGGGAAGACCGCCGAAATCCCCGCCACGGTGGGCGAAACCGTGCTCAGCGCCGCGCTCCGGCACGGCGTCGACGCGCCGTACGCGTGCATCGGCGGGGCCTGCGGCACCTGCCGGGCGACGGTGGTGCGGGGCAGCGCGCGGATGGACGTGCACTACGCGCTCGGGGACGACGAGGTCGCGGCGGGGCGGATCCTGACCTGCCGGGCGGTGGCCACCTCTCCCGAGCTGGACGTGGACTACGACCGCTGACGCGACCTTCGCGTTTGCCCGGTGCGGCCTCCTGCCACCGTGCGCCCACTGGACACGACGGCTGCGCCTGAAGGGGTCCTTCACGGACCTCCGGCAGACAAAGGTGTGTCGCGAAAGCCACTTTCGGGACGTCTGATGGGGATCTGTCCGCGACCAGGCCGATGGTGCGCAACTTCGTGCACTGCGGGGTGGCGGTCACCGACGNACCCTCAGGGTAGGCAAGGAGGCCTTCACGGACTGGCGTTGTCACCTGCTTGGGGCACCGTGCCCCAAGCGGCACACAGCGGGCTCACAGGCGGGACACAACGCGCGCATACGACCGCGGCGCACGCTCGGGTCATGGCAACCGGCTCGGCCCCGTCCACCGGCCCGCGCCGGTGGCCCCGGCCCGGGCGGCTTTCCCTGCGCGCCAAGCTGACCGGCTCGATGGTGCTGCTGCTCACCTTCGTCTGCCTGGTGATCGGCGTCGCCAGCGAGATCGCCTTGCGGTCGTTCCTCACCCGCCAGATCGACGATCAGCTCTCGGCCGCGTCGGCCCGCGCCCACGACTTCGCGAGCCGTCCACCGGAGGACGGCCTCGGTCCCGATCCGCTCAACGCGCCGGGCCAGGCCTCCGGGACGCTCAGCGTGCGCTTGTCCGGTGACCGGGTGTTGTACGCGGGAGTCCTTACCGTGCAAGGACTTCCCCAGGGCCTCTCGGCCGAGCAGGAGTCCGGCCTGTTCATGATCCCGGCGGACCGGCCGCCGCTGACACTGACGCTCGGCGGCCTGGGCGACTATCGCGTGCAAGCCGTCTCGATCCCGGGTGGCGTGGTCGTCACCGGGCTCCCGCTCGCGCCGATGCAGGACACCTTGGCCACCGTCCGGTGGATCCTGTTCGGGGTCGCGGCGGCGGGGGTCGCCGGCGCCGGGTTCCTCGGCGCGTTCGCGGTCCGGCGCACGCTGCGGCCGCTCGACCGGGTCGCGGCGACCGCGGGCCGGGTGTCGGCCATGCGGCTCGACCGTGGACAGGTCGCGCTTTCCGTGCGGGTGCCCGAGATCGACACCGATCCGCGGACCGAGGTGGGCCAGGTCGGTTCGGCGCTGAACCTCATGCTCGGGCATATCGCGCGGGCGCTGGAAGCACGGCACGCCAGCGAGACCCGGGTCCGCCGGTTCGTCGCCGACGCGAGCCACGAGCTCCGCACCCCGCTCGCGGCGATCCGCGGGTACGCCGAACTCGCCGGCCGCGGCAGCGCGCTGGCGCCGCCGGAGGTCGCTCACTCGATGTCCCGGATCCAGTCCGAGGCCGCGCGGATGACGACCCTGGTCGAGGATCTCCTGCTCCTGGCGAGACTCGACGCGGGACGGCCACTCGAAGCGGGCGAAGTCGACCTGACCCGGCTGGCCGCGGACGCGGTCGGCGACGCGTATGTCGCGGGCCCGGAGCACCGCTGGGAACTGCGGCTCCCGCCGGGCCCGGTGCTCGTCCGCG
Source organism: Amycolatopsis coloradensis (assembly GCF_037997115.1). Lineage (NCBI taxonomy): Bacteria > Bacillati > Actinomycetota > Actinomycetes > Pseudonocardiales > Pseudonocardiaceae > Amycolatopsis > Amycolatopsis coloradensis. The sequence continues at coordinate 3,496,378 of NZ_CP150484.1, read as the reverse complement.
GTGACGTCCAGCGTCTGCATCAGGTACTGGCGAACCTGTTGTCCAACGCGCGCACGCACACTCCGCCGGGCACCACGGTGATCACCGCGCTGACCCGCTCGCCCGGCGGGGCCGCGGTGCTGACCGTCACCGACGACGGCCCCGGTATCGCGCCCGAACTCCTGCCGAGCGTGTTCGAGCGGTTCGCCCGCGGCGACTCCTCCCGGTCCCGGGCCGCGGGCAGCACCGGGCTCGGGATGGCGATCGCGTCGGCCATCGTCGTGGCCCATCACGGCACGATCGAGGTGCACAGCCGTCCGGGACGCACCGAGTTCGCCGTCCGGCTGCCGGTGATCGGCTCCTCACAGCGGGTGCACAGCTTCGGCACAACCACGCCCCAGGTCGGCCCCCGACGCTGACGCCATGACCCTCCTCGCCTCCCGCGACGAAGCCGATCGAACCGCTCACCCCGCCCGGGACAAACCGGCAGATCCGCGCTGGGTCCGCCCTTCCGTGGCCGCGCTTCTGCTCGCGACCGCCGTCCTGTATCTCTGGAACCTCGGGGAATCCGGCTGGGCCAACGCCTTCTATTCCGCGGCCGCGCAGGCCGGGTCGGCGAACTGGAAGGCGTTGTTCTTCGGTTCCAGCGACGCCGCGAACGCGATCACGGTCGACAAAACACCGGCCGCGTTGTGGGTGATGAGCCTTTCCGCGCGCCTGTTCGGCGTCGATTCCTGGAGCGTCCTGGTGCCGCAGGCGTTGATGGGCGTCGGTTCGGTGGCGTTGCTGTTCGCCGCGGTGCGCCGGACTTCCGGTCCCGCGGCGGGTCTGCTGGCGGGTACCGTCCTCGCGCTCACCCCGGCCGCCGCGCTGATGTTCCGGTTCAACAATCCCGACGCGCTGCTCGTGCTGCTCTTGACCGCGGGCGCCTACTGCGTCGTCCGCGCGCTGGAGAAGGCGAGCCCGCGCTGGCTGGCGCTGGCCGGGGTCGCCGTCGGTTTCGGCTTCCTCGCCAAGATGCTGCAGGCGTTCCTGGTGCTGCCCGCGTTCGCGCTCGCCTACCTGATCGCCGCGCCGGCGCCGGTGGGCCGCCGCCTGCTGCACCTGCTCGGCGCTTTGAGTTCAACCCTCTTGTCAACCGGCTGGTACCTCGCCGTCGTCGCGCTGTGGCCCGCCGCCGACCGGCCGTACATCGGCGGCTCGCAGGAGAACAGCCTGTGGGAACTGGCTTTCGGCTACAACGGGCTCGGTCGCATCACCGGCGACGAGGTCGGCAGTGTCGGCGGAAACCCCAACGGCGGCTGGGGCGGCACGGGCTGGGACCGGTTGTTCGGCAGCGAGATGGCGGGCGGGATCGCGTGGCTGCTTCCGGCCGCCGTCGTCGCGCTGGCCGCCGGGCTGTGGTTCACCCGCCGCGCGCCACGCACCGATCGCGGGCGTGCGGCGCTGATCGTCTGGGGTGGCTGGTTCCTGGTGACCGCCGTGGTGTTCAGCTACATGGGCGGAATCATCCACGCGTACTACACGATCGCGCTCGCGCCTGCCGTCGCCGCTCTCGTCGGGATCGCGAGCACCCAGTTGTGGCGCGCGCGAGGGAATCCGGCCGCCGCGGGCACCCTGAGCGCCGGGATCGGCTTGACCGCGTTGACGGCGTACCTCCTGCTGTCACGGCGATCCGAGTGGCTTCCCGGGCTGTCGATCGCGATTCTCGTGTCCGGTCTCCTGTGCGCTCTTCTGGTGTTCTTCGCCTCGCGATTGCCCGACGTGGCAAGGCGACTGGTCGCCGTCGGCGCTCTGGTCACCGTTCTCGCGGGCACCGGCGCGTACACCGTCGCGACGGCCGCCATCCCGCACTCCGGCGCTCTTCCCTCCGCAGGGCCGGACACGGGCGGGGGTATGCGGATGGGCGGCGCCGGCGGACTGCTCGGGACGAGCCTGCCCGGAGACGACCTCGCCGCCCTGATCCGGCAAGACAGTGCGAAGTACACCTGGGCGGTGGCGACCGTGGGCTCCAACAACGCGGCGGGCTATCAGCTCGGCAGCGGCGCGCCGGTGATGGCCGTCGGCGGGTTCAACGGCACGGATCCGGCTCCGACACTGGAACAGTTCCAGCAATACGTCCGAAGTGGACGGATCCACTACTTCCTCGGCGAAGGCATGATGATGCGCGGGGAGACCGGCAGCGACGCCGCCGAGCGGATCGCCGCCTGGGTCGCGGACACCTACCCACCGACCACTGTGGACGGTGTCACCGTCTACGACCTGAGCCGGTGAATCCCTTGACAGGACACAGCGACCGCACAGCTCGGGCACAAGGCGACCTCAGCGCGATGACCGAGATTGACACCATGACAACCGCGATCCTCTCCGGCGCCGACTCCGGCCGCCGCCCCGCCATCGCCCCGGACGGCTCCCCCGTCCTCGACGTCGTCATCCCCGTCTACAACGAGGAGAGCGACCTCGAACCGTGTGTCCGGCGGCTGCGCGCGCATCTCGTGGAACAGTTCCCGTACCCGTTCCGGATCACCGTCGCGGACAACGCCAGCACCGACGGCACCCTGCGGGCCGCCGAACGGCTGAGCCGCGAATTCGACGACGTCGAAGTCCGTCACCTGGAAGAAAAAGGCCGCGGCCGCGCGCTGCGCTCGGTCTGGTCCACTTCGGACGCTCCGGTACTCGCCTACATGGACGTCGACCTCTCGACCGATCTGGCCGCACTCGGACCGCTCGTCGCGCCGCTGCTGTCCGGCCACTCCGACCTCGCCATCGGCAGCAGGCTCGCCCGCGGCGCGCGGGTGGTGCGCGGGCCGAAGCGGGAGTTCATTTCCCGCTGCTACAACCTGATCCTGCGCGGCACACTGGCGGCGAGGTTCAGCGACGCGCAGTGCGGTTTCAAGGCCATCCGCGCCGACGTCGCCGAGCGGCTCCTCCCCCACATCCAGGACACCGGCTGGTTCTTCGACACCGAACTGCTCGTACTGGCGCAGAAGGCCGGGCTGCGGATCCACGAGGTCCCGGTCGACTGGGTGGACAATCCGGACTCGTCGGTGAACATCATCGCCACCGCGACCGCCGATCTCAAAGGGATCGCACGGCTGACCAAGGCGACGATGACCGGGCAGATCCCGATCAGCGGCCTTCGCGAGCAGCTGGGCCGCGCGCCGATCCAGGTGCGGGCGCCGGGCGTGGCACCCAGCCTGGTGCGGCAACTGGTGCGGTTCGCCGCCGTCGGCGTCGCCAGCACCATCGCCTATCTCGTGCTGTTCCTGCTGCTGCGGACGTTCACCGGCGCGCAGGCCGCGAACCTCGTCGCGCTGCTGGTGACGGCGATCGGCAACACAGCGCTCAACCGGCGCCTGACCTTCGGCATCCGCGGCCGGGAAGGCGCCGGGCTGCACCAGTTCCAGGGCCTCATCGTGTTCGGCCTCGGGCTCGCGCTCACCAGTGGTGCGCTGGCGCTGCTGCACACGATGACGGCTCCCGGCCTGCCGCTCGAGATCACCGCGCTCGTGCTCGCGAACCTCGCGGCCACCGTCCTGCGCTTCCTGCTGCTGCGCGGCTGGGTGTTCCGCCGCCGCCCCGCCACCGAGATGGAGAGCTGACCCCATGACCACCGCACTCGCTTCCCGGGTGGAACCCGGCCACGCCGGGGAAAACGCCACGAAGCCGCCTGAACGATGGGTCCGGCCCGCCGTCTTCGGGCTGCTCGCCGCCACCGCACTGCTGTACTTCTGGAACCTGACCGCCTCCGGCTACGGCAACTCGTTCTACGCCGCGGCGGTGCAGTCCGGCACGCAGGACTGGAAAGCCTGGCTGTTCGGCTCACTCGACGCCGGGAACGTGCTCACCGTCGACAAGCCGCCGGCCGCGCTCTGGGTGACGACGGCGTTCGCCCGGCTCTTCGGTTTCTCCAGTTTCACCGTGCTGGCCCCGCAAGCGCTGATGGGAGTCGCCTCCGTCGGCCTGCTGTACCTGACGGTGAAGCGGACCTCCGGACCCGTCGCCGGCCTGTTCGCCGGGGCGGCGTTCGCCGTCACTCCGGTCGCCGCGCTCATGTTCAAGTTCAACAACCCCGACGCGCTGCTGACGCTGCTGCTGATCGCCGGCGGGTACTGCACGATCCGCGCGACCGAAAAGGCGAGCCCGCGCTGGCTGGCCTTCGCCGGCGTCGCCATCGGGTTCGGCTTCCTGACCAAGATGATGCAGGCGTTCCTGGTGCTGCCCGCGTTCGGCCTCGCCTACCTCATCGCGGCGCCGACCACGCTGGGCAAACGCCTGCTGCACCTGCTCGGCGCGGTGATCGCGGTGGTCGTCTCCGCCGGGTGGTTCATCGCGCTGGTCGATCTGTGGCCGACCGAGTCCCGGCCGTACATCGGGGGTTCGGACGGCGACAGCCTGCTCGAACTGGCCTTGGGCTACAACGGTCTCGGCCGGATCTTCGGCATGGGCGGCGGCGTGATGGTCGGCGGCCCGAGCGGGGGCGCAGGCGGCGGGAACGTCGGCTTCGGCGGAGAGAGCGGCCTGACCCGGATGTTCGGCGCGAGCTTCGGCGGCGAGGTGTCGTGGCTGCTGCCCGCCGCGCTCATCGGGCTGGTCGCGGGGCTGTGGTTCACCCGGCGGGCCGCCGTCGCCGACCGGACGAGGGCCGCGCTGATCCTGTGGGGCGGCTGGATGCTCGTCACCTCGCTGGTGTTCAGCTTCATGAGCGGCATCGTGCACCCGTACTACGCCGTCGCGCTGGCGCCGTCGATCGCCGCCGTGGCGGCGATCTCCGGGGCCTCCCTGTGGCGCGGCCGGGCGTATCTCGCGCCGCGGGTGTTCCTGTCGCTGATGATCGCGGCCAGCGCCGTCTGGGCGTACATCCTCCTGGACCGCAACGCCGACTGGCTGCCCGCGCTGCGCTGGATCATCGCCGGGTTCGGCCTGCTGACCGCGACCATCGTGCTGGTGGGTCTCCCGCCCGCGCGCCGGCTCGTCGCCGTCGTCGCGACGGCCGCCGTGCTGACCGTCGGCCTCGGCACCACCGCGTTCGGCGTCGAAACCGCTTCGCAGGCGCACTCCGGCTCGATCCCGATCTCCGGCCCGGTCACCGGTGGCGAGCGCGGAATGGGCATGGGCATGGAAGAGGGGTCCTCGGCGGAGATCGGGGCCGTTCTCGCCGCCACCACGACGAAATGGGCGGCCGCGACGTCGAGTTCGCAATCCGCGGCGAACCTCGAACTCGCGAGCGGGAAGTCGGTGATCGGCATCGGCGGCTGGAGCGGCGGGGATCCGGCTCCGACACTGGCGGAATTCCAGCAGTACGTGGCGAACGGTGACATCACCTACTACGTCGAAGGCGGCCGGGGCGGTGGCCCCGGTGGCGGCTCGAACGAGATCTCCGCATGGGTCGCCGAGAACTTCACCGCCACCACGATCGGCGAGCAGACGGTGTACCACCTGCTTTCCTGAAAATGCGTCGACAAAGGTTGGGGCGCACGGGAATCCTGGACGGCGTGAATCGGCCGTACCGCTGGGATCTCGTGCGCCCCGACCAGCTCGGGACGCTACTGGAGCGCGCCGGAAAGCCGACGCTGTGGTTTCTGGACGAGCTGATCGAATGCGCCGCGAAGGTGATCGCCCGCGCCGGTGACGCGGATCTGTACTTCGTCGGGCGCTCCGCGGACAGCGTGCACGACCTGCTGAGCGGAACCCCTTGGCGGGAAAGGATCCACCAGTTGCCGCTGTCGTTCGCGGGCACCTGGGACGGCCTGTCGGAGTCTGATGTGGACACTCTTCGCGGATATCTCGCCTCGGCGGGCCTGAGTCCGCACGACCTGGCGCGCGGACGGCCGAAGGTGTTCGTCGATCTCGTCTACACAGGACAGACGTTCACCGGGCTCTACGGACTGCTGCGAAAGTGGATCGACGACGAACGCGAGGCCTGGAGCATCATCCGCGGACGGCTCCGGTTCCTCGGGATCACCATCCGCGAGGACACGAGCCCGTCGGCCTTCCGCTGGCAGCAGCAGTTCACCTGGCCCGCCGACCTGCCCGCGCACGCCGTGCGGAACATCTCGCTCGACGAGCCGGTCTGGCTCTACTTCGGGAACACCCAGCCCAAGCTCACCGCGTCGTTCCCGCGGCCGCGCTGGTCGGACGAGAACGGCCGCGCGCCGGAGCATTCGGAAAAGCGGCTGCGGGGGCTGGCCGAGGCGGTCGCGATCGTCGAGGCGGGGCGCTCGAAGGCGGGGCGGGACCTGCTGGTGCGGCATCTGCGGAAGGAACCGGCGATGGCGGAGAGCTGGCTGCGGACGCTGGTCACCCGCCTGCGCTGACCGCGGCCGACAGCCGCCCGACACCGAACCCTCAGGTCGTCCACAGGAAACAGGCGGATCCTGGAAGTGGGCAGGGAATCACCCTGGGGTGAGGAGAAGACCATGAGGGAGCTTCCACACTGGCACACGGCGAGCGCGCAGGGGCCGCGCGAGCACAACGCGGACGCCGTCGCGGCGTACGCGGCCCCTGGCGGCAGGGGGATGGTGTTCGCGCTGGCCGATGGAGTCGGAGATCACCCGAACGCGGCACGCGCGGCCCGGACGGCGGCCTCAGCGGCGGCAAGGACACCGGTCGATCAGGGGGCGGCCGGGGCCGTTCTCGCAGCTCAGCGAGCCGTGCTCGCCCTCGGCGACACCGGTGACTGCGTCCTCGTCGTGGCCGTGCGGACCGCCGAGGGGTATGGCATCGCGTGGGTCGGGGACGCACGGGCGTACGCTTGGGACGGTTACACCGTGCGGCAGGTGACGAAGGACCATACGCTCGCGCAGTACTTCCGCGACCACGGACAACCCGTGACACCGCGGATGGAACACGTCGTCACCACCAGCGTCCGCACGGCCGGTGCGCACGAGATCGGCACGGCCACCGTCACGACCGGCGGGCTTCTGCTCACCAGCGACGGTGTGCACAAGACGCTCAGCGGCCCGACCATGCTCGACATCCTCGGGATGCCGGACAGGGCGGCCACCGAGCTGGTGCGGACGGCGATCTCGCTCGGTGGTTCCGACAACGCCACCGCGCTCGTGGTGGATCCGCCCGGCGCGGAGGTCACCACGGAAAAGTTTCGCGTCGCGGCCTGAACCGGGCGGTCANCGCATCGCTTGCGCCGCCCGGCGGACCGGTGTGTCGGCGGGCAGGGCGACGCGATCCCGTTTGAGCTGCCGGTACTCGCGCAGGACCAGCACGACGATCACCACGTCGAGGGCGGCGAAGAACGGAAGCGCGAGTGAGTGCGTGTGGATCGCGCGGAAGATCTCGTAGACCACGAACGCCGAGAGCACCACGGCGGCGACGGGGTACGCCCGCATCACCTTCTTCGCCAGCGCCCAGACCAGGCCGAGTTTGATGAGCCCGTGCGCCACGAGGTACGCGACGGCGAACGTCCGGCCCTCGGCGAAGTGACCGGCGGCGAGTTCGAGGTGCCGGGCCAGCGTCCCTTCGGGGTCGCCGAGCAGATCCCGGGTGACGACGGCGTGCGCGAAACCGGAGATGACCGACGCCGGCACGATCAGCAGGATCAGCCCGCCCACCAGCTGTAACGCGCCGTCGAGCCCCTTCAGGGTGATGGCGATCCGGAACAGCTTCTCGGTGCTCATGGGCGCTCCCTCCGCGACCACCTCACCCTGCCGCACCCCGCCGCCGCGCGCAGCCGCCGTCACCGGAACAGGCGGTCCCGGCAGGTCGGGCACCGCTCGTGGCGGGCGGTCCGCCCGGAGAGGTCCCTGCCGTAGAAGGGGAAGCACGGCGCACCGCAGAGGGCGAGATAGATCCGCCCGCAGCGCAGCGGCCGCTCGCCGACCTGGTGGGCCACGACCAGCGCCCGGTGGTGCGCGCCCGCTTCGGGCAGCCAGCCGTTCTCGGGCAGCATCGCGAGCACGTCGGCGTTGACGTCGTCCGAGCGGCGGAGCAGTGCCGTACCCAGTTCGGTGAGCCGTTCCCCGAGATCACGGAGGACGTCGGCGCGCGGCACGTCCTCCTCGACCATCCGGGTGACGAAGCTGATGTCGGTGCTCAAGGAGCCGTGGAGGTCCCGGAGCCGGTCGAGCAGGCGGTGATCCATGCCCTTCCATTGAGGCGTTGCGCCCGGGCAAGGAAAGACTCAGGAGGCGTAGGTGACATGGCCGTCCATGACCGTGGCGGTGATCGGGATGTCGCGCAGGCCCGCCGGCGACAGCCGCGCCGGATCCACCGCGGTGACGACCAGGTCCGCCACGTCCCCGACGGCCACCCCGGTCCGGCCACCTGACGACGCCGCGAGCGCGGCCTCCAGCGGCATGGCCTGCTCGGGATGCCACGGCGGACGCTCGTCGTCGGTGCGGCTGACCGCCGACGCGATCGCGTCCCACGGGTCCAGCGGCGCGACCGGCGCGTCCGAGCCGAACTCCAGCGTCACCCCGGAGCGATGCAACGCGCCGTAGGGGAAGGCCCGATCGGTCCAGCCGTGCCAGTGCCGGTCGGCGACGTCGCGGTCGTCCGGCTGATGGGCGGGCTGCACACTCGCCACCACTCCCAGCTCGGCGAAACGCGCGACGTCCTCGGCGCGCAGCAGTTGCGCGTGCTCGATACGGCCCGCGCGGCCGACCTTCGCGAAGGCGTCGAGCGCGATCTTGTTGGCGTGGTCGCCGATCGCGTGCACCGCGAGTGAAAGGCCGTGCTCGGATGCCTTGCGCATCAACGGTTCCAGCTCCTCGGGCGGCAGTTCGAGCAGTCCGTGGGACTCGGTTCCGGCGTAGTGCCCCACGCAGTAGGCGGTGCGCGTGTTCAGCGAACCGTCGACGAACAGCTTGAACGGGCCGACCGTGAGCAGTCCGCCGCTGTCCTCCAGGACGTCCCCGGACCGGTGGCCGCGTTCGATGGCGGTGTCGAGCAGGTACTTCGCGATCACGCAGGAAACCCGGACCGGCAGGGGTTTCCGTGCCAGCCGTCGCCGCCAGTCGGTGACCGTGTCGGCGTATTCGTAGTCGACGATCCTGGTGACACCGCGGGCGGCCGCCGCGTCGAGGGCGTCGGCCACCCAGCCGTCGATGACGTCCTCGGGAGCGATCGGGAGTTCGGCCGTCGCGCTCATGCAATCGTTCTCCAGCAGCACCCCGGTCGGATGCTCGCGGCCGATGAGCTTCAGCGCGGCCGGGCTGAGCCACAACGTGTGGAGGTCGGCGCTGAACAGCGCGACCGGATGCCCTGGCAAGGCCTTCCGCAGCAGATCCTTGTGCGGGGCGTCTGGCCAGAGACCGTCGCGGAACCCGGCCCCGAGCACGAGCTCGCCGGGCGGCGCGGGATGCGCCAGCAGATGGGCGAGCACGAGATCGACCGCGTGCGCCGCGGAGGTCGCCTCCCCCAGCGGGATCCGGCGGCGCGCGGCCGACCACTGGGCGGTGTGCACATGCGCGTCGACCAGACCGGGCAGCAGGGTGCCGCCGTGCCCGTCCAGGATCTCCGACGCCTCACCCGCCTGCCCCGGGCCCGCGATGGCCGCGATCCGGCCGCCCTCGATCCGCACGTCCGACAGGGAACCCGCCAAGCCGACCCGGACCCGGCGCAACAGAAGATCGTCCACGCCCTCACCTTGCCAGCCCGCCCGCGTTTAGTCCTCTGAACGCGGTGGTTCGCGATGCCAACTACCGCATTCAGAGGACGAAACGCGAGGGATCAGGAGCGGGCGAAGGTGAGCTTTCCGAGCGCGGCGACCAAAGGCGCGAGTTCGGGGAGTTCTTCGGCGGCGGCGAGCGCCTCGGTGAGGACGGTGTCGTGCGTCGGCCGTGCGGCCGCGAGCAGCTCCTGCCCCGCCGGAGTGACCTCCGTGTAGATCCCCCGCCGGTCGTCCGGGCACAGGTACCGCTGTAGCAGCCCCCGGCCCTCCAGCCGCGACACCAGCCGGGTCGTCGCCGACTGGCTGAGCACGACGGCGTTCGACAGCTGGTTCATCCGCAGGTGGAAACCGTCCTGACGGGCGAGCACGTCCAGCACGGTGTACTCGCTGACGGACAGCGAGTGCTCCTGCGCCAGCGCGCGCTCCAGCGCGTCCTCGATCCGCGCGTGCAGTGCGGCCAGGGTCCGCCAGCCCTGCGCGCGCGCCTCCACGGCGTCGTCGGCCAGTGACACGGTTCACCTCTTCCCCGGTTGCCCGAGCTTCGTTGCGTCATGCATCATCAAGCGTGTGCAATATACGGCGCGTGCAACTATTTCGGACGCCCGTAGTTGCCAACGCCAGACAACACCACTCTACGGGAAGAAGTGAGCCTCCAATGCCTGCCGCTCTGCTCGCACTGGCGATCAGTGCCTTCGGTATCGGCACCACCGAGTTCGTGATCATGGGCCTGCTGCCCGAGGTCGCGGGCGACTTCGGCGTGTCCATCCCCTCCGCCGGGCTGCTGATCTCCGGATACGCGCTGGGCGTCGTGGTCGGCGCCCCGCTGCTGACCGCGCTCGCGTCGCGGGTGCCGCGCAAGACGGTGCTGGTCGGCCTGATGGTCCTGTTCATCGCCGGCAACGTCGTTTCCGCGCTGGCCCCCACCTACGGCCTGCTGATGACCGGCCGCGTGGTCGCCGCGCTTTCGCACGGCGCGTTCTTCGGTGTCGGCGCCGTCGTCGCCGCCTCACTGGTCGCGCCGAACAAGCAGGCCGGCGCCATCGCGATGATGTTCACCGGGCTGACCGTCGCCAATGTCCTCGGCGTTCCCGCCGGGACCGCGCTCGGCCAGGCACTGGGCTGGCGTTCGACGTTCTGGGCGGTCAGCGCGCTCGGCGTGATCGGCCTGATCGGGATCCTCGCGCTGGTCCCCGTGCAGGCGACGACGAAGAGCGCCGGACTGCGCAGCGAACTGGCCGTGTTCCGGCGTCCGCAGGTGTGGCTCGCGCTGGCGATGACCGCGCTCGGCTTCGCCGGGGTGTTCGCGTCCTTCACCTACATCGCCCCGATGATGACCGAGGTCGCCGGCTTCTCCCCCGGCGCGGTGACCTGGCTGCTGGTGCTGTTCGGCGGTGGCCTGTTCGTCGGCAACCTGCTCGGCGGCAAGGCGGCCGACCGGTCGCTGATGCCCAGCCTGTATGTCATCCTCGCCGTGCTCGCGGCCGTACTGGTCGTGTTCGTCTTCACCGCGCACTCCCAGCTCCCCGCCGCGATCACCATCGCGGTCTTCGGCGCCGCCGGTTTCGCGACCGTCGCGCCGCTGCAGGCCCGCGTCATGAACAAGGCCGAAGGCGCGCCCGCGCTGGCTTCGGCGGCCAACATCGCCGCGTTCAACCTCGGCAACGCCGGAGGCGCGTGGCTCGGCGGCAAGGCCATCGACGCCGGTCTCGGCTACACCGCGCCCAACTGGATCGGCGCCGCGCTCGCGCTCGCCGGACTGCTGGTCGCGGTCATCTCGGGCATGCTCGACCACGGGCGGCGAAAGGCTCGTCGCGCCGAACTGGCCCCCGCCGCCTGAACCGGAAACACCCACGAAAGGAACGCAAGTGACCGACATTCCCACCGTCGAGCTCAACAACGGGGTGGAGATGCCGCAGCTCGGGTTCGGCGTCTTCCAGGTGCCGGACGAGGAGACCACCGCCGCGGTCAAGGCCGCGCTGGACGCGGGCTACCGCAGCATCGACACCGCCGCCATCTACGGCAACGAAGCGGGCGTCGGCAAGGCGCTCGCCGAGTCCGGGATCGCCCGCGACGAGCTGTTCATCACCACCAAACTGTGGAACAGCGAACAGGGCTACGACGCCACGCTGAAGGCGTTCGACGCCAGCATGGCCAAGCTGGGCCTCGAACAGCTGGACCTCTACCTCATCCACTGGCCGACACCGGAGCGCGATCTCTACCGCGACACGTGGAAGGCCTTCGAGAAGCTCCACGCCGACGGCCGGGTGCGCGCGATCGGCGTGTCCAACTTCCAGCCCGCGCACCTCGAACGGCTTCTCGACGCCGGCTCGGTGACCCCGGCGGTCAACCAGGTCGAGGTGCACCCGTACCTGCAGCAGGCCGCGGTGCGCGAATTCGACGCGCGGCACGGCATCGCGACCGAGGCGTGGAGCCCGCTGGCCAAGGGCGGCGACCTGCTCGGCGAGGGCGCGATCACCGCGCTGGCTTCGAAGCACGGCCGCACGCCGGCGCAGATCGTCCTGCGGTGGCACCTGCAGCTCGGCAACGTCGTCATCCCGAAGTCCGTGACCCCGTCGCGGATCAAGGAGAACCTCGACGTCTTCGGGTTCACGCTGTCGGAGGAGGACATCGCTTCGCTGTCCGTACTGGACCGCGGTGAGCGGACCGGGCCGGATCCCGACACCTTCAACGTCGCCTGAGTGCGGTCCGCTGTCCGTGAAGGCCTCCTTCCCTACCTTCAGGGTAGGGAAGGAGGCCTTNCGCTCTTCCGATCTACCTTCAGGGTAGGGAAGGAGGCCTTCACGGACTTCCCAGGTCGGGGGCGTAGCTCTTTGTTCCGGCACGGAGCCGCTGTGTATCCGGTTACTATTCGGCCGCACAGACGGCACTTGTGCGAAAAGAGGTAACCGGACGATGCAGGCCCGAGGACGCGCCGTCCTCGCGACACTTCTGCTCGTGGCGTTCCCAGTGGTGGTCGTCGCGGTGGGTGTCGCCAGTGTGCTGGCGGGCCTGCGGATCCAGGGCAAGATCGGCACCTACGTCATGCTCGGCGGGCTCGCGATCATGATCGCGCTCGGCTTCGGGCTGGTGAGCGCGCTGCGGGCGCGGCGTCCCCCGATCGAGGGGCCGCGGCTGGACCGCGACGCGCATCCCGCGCTGTGGGAGATGATCGACGACCTCGCCGCCCAGGTGAAGACGCGTCCGCCGGACGAGATCGTGCTGATCGGCGAGATCAACGCCGCGGTCAGCGAGGACGCCCGGTTCCTCGGTCTGCGGCCGGGACGCCGCACGATGCTGATCGGACTGCCGCTGCTGGCCGCGCTGAGCGTGAGCGAACTGCGCGCGGTGCTCGCGCACGAACTCGGCCACTACAGCGGCGGCCACACCCGGCTGCTCGCGCTGACCTACCGCGGCACCCAGACGCTCGCCTTCACCGTCGACAGGCTGGACGGTGGTCCCGCCAGGGCCCTGCTCTCCGCCTACTCGAAGCTGTACCTCCTGGTCGCGCGGTCGGCGAACCGGCGGCAGGAACTGCAGGCCGACGAGGCTTCCGTGCTCGCGGCGGGCAGCCGGACGGCGGCCGCGGCGCTGCGGAAGGTCGCGACGCTGAGCCCGCTGTGGAAGGACTACTCCGAGCGCTATCTCTCGCTCGGCGCGGCGGCGCGGCGTACTCCCGCCGTGTTGCTGGGGTTCCGGTCGTACCTCAACCACCCCGCCCAGCGGGACTGGGTGACCGAGTACGCCGACGACATCATCGACGGCGAAGAGCTGTCGAAGTACGACAGCCATCCGCCCACGAAGCGGCGGATCGCCGCGCTGGCGGGCGTGCCGGACAACCCGGTGAAGCCGGACGCGCGGCCGGGCTGGTCGCTCCTGGGCGCGCCGAAGATCGACGTGCCCGAGGCGGAACTGGAGGTGCTGGTCCGCGACGTGGGACCGCGCGCGGACTGGGACGAGGTCGTCAAACGCGCGGGCCGCGCGTCGGTGGCGGAGGGCGCGCGAATGCTGACCTCGGCCGGGATCGAGAGCAGGCTGGCGCCGCGCGGCACGATCGGCGAGGTCGTGCGGGTGCTGCGCGACGGAGACGCCGACGCGCTCGCCAAACCCCTGCGGGCACCGTCCCGCGAGGAGGGTCTCGAACTGCTCACCGAACTGTTCGCCGACACCGTCACCGCCGCGATGATCGACAACGGCGTCGCCGCGCACCGCCTGAACTGGGGCGGCGGCTGGGAACTGTGCCTCGGCGACGGCGAGCCGTTCGACGTCGCCGAACTGGTCGGCCCGGCGGTGCGGAGCCCGCGCGCGGTCGACGAACTGGTCCACAACCTGCAACTGCTGAGCGTGCCTGCCGGGTACTTCTGCAAGCACGAACCCCAGCCCGAGCCGGATCCCGCCGAAGCACGGATGCTCGGGATGTTCACCGCGCTCAAGGCCAAGCGGAAGCTCTACGACCTGATCGTCTGCGACACCGAAATGGTGCTGCTGCCGATGGCCCGTTCGGTGCTGATCCGCCGCGGCCTCGCCGGCCTGATCGGGGCGCGCGGCGTGTCGGACCGCAAGCGGATCCGGAAGCTGCGCGAGCGCGGCCTCGACGATCTGCGCGCCGAACCGGGCGCCCGGCGGATCCCGTTCCCGGACATCGTCGCGGGCGGTTTCCCCCGCCGGAAGCTCACCGCGTACCTGACGCTGGAGTTGTCCGACGGCGAGACGCTGGAACTGGCCTTCACCGGCAACACCGAGGACTTCGGGACCGCCCACGACGAACTGACGGCGTTCTTCGGCTCACTGGGACTGGCGCGTTCTTGACTGTCCACAAGGGACACCATTCGAGATCTCGGCGCCCGATTTGACCACTTTGCGTAACCTCATGTGTCGCGAGTGGCGATTCGGGTCAGAACACGAATCGCCACTCACGACCCCAGGCAGAACCGCACATACAGACATCAAACGGACATCAGGTGACCCCGAAGCGTCCTTTATGGACACAAGGCGCTGCCGACTCCCATCGACCATGCCGCGAAGGCCTCATTACCACCCGAAGTCGGCGCGCCGAGCCGCCGCATGAGTTACCTGACGGCCCGGCCGTCCCGAATCGCCTAAGGCTTGATCCCCACACCGCCGAGGCTCAGGTGGTTCAGCTCGGTCAGCGGGGCGAGCCGCGGGCCCTCCGGCCACCATTCGTGCAGGTGGACGACGCCCGGCTCGAGGATCTCCAGCCCGTCGAACAGTGACTCGATCTCGTCGCGGCCGCGGTGCACGGTGCGGTGCCCGGTGCTCGCCATGAGGTCGTCGAGCTTCCGGGCGAGCGCGCCGCGTGCGCCCTCGCCCGGGGTGAAGTCGTGGGTGATCAGCACGTAGGAGCCCGGCGCGATCGCGTCGACGTAGGCGCGGACGACGGCCCGCGCCTCGCCGAGGTCTTCGATGTGGTGCAGCACCGAGTTCAGGATCACCGCGATCGGGCGGTCGAACTCGAGGTGCTGGGCGACCACCGGATCGGCGAGGGTCTGCTCCGGATCGGCCAGATCCGCGCCGCTCACGTGTACGAGGAGGTCCTCCAGCAGCGCCAGCCCGTGCGCCTGGACGACCGGGTCGTGGTCGACGTACACGACCAGCGCGTCCGGGTTGTACCGCTGCGCCGCCTGATGCGTGTTCTCCGAGGTGGGCAGGCCGGAGCCCAGGTCGAGGAACTGGTCGATACCGCGGGCGCCGGCGAGGAAGCGGACCACCCGGTTCGCCCAGGAGCGGAACTCCTTGGCCATCGCCGCGGCGTCGGGGGCGATGGCGAGCAGGTCCTCGACCGCCCGCCTGTCGACCTCGTAGTGGTCGTGCCCGCCGAGAAGGACGTCCTTCATCCGGGCGAGGTTGGGCTTGCTGTAGTCGAGGGGAAGCGGGCGCCTCGGCACAGACCGGACCTCGTCCGAAGTCATGGACACGTTCCACCCTTCAGCCGCGCACGGGCCACGCGAACGCGCCCACGGCTCCCCTCGACATCGACGGACCGTACACAGATTACGACATGGCGTGCATCCAAGTGAACCTCACCAAGGGCCTTGCCTACCTGCGGCGATCACCCGAAGACGAGCTCACGCCACGTGACACCGCCATCGGTGGTGCGGTACACCGCGGACCCGCCTTCGGCGTCGGGAAGGCCGTCCACGACCACGCCGACCCGCTCGTCCGGGAAGTCCAGGTCGTTGAGGCAGA
Organism: Amycolatopsis coloradensis; assembly: GCF_037997115.1. Classification (NCBI taxonomy): domain Bacteria; kingdom Bacillati; phylum Actinomycetota; class Actinomycetes; order Pseudonocardiales; family Pseudonocardiaceae; genus Amycolatopsis; species Amycolatopsis coloradensis. The sequence goes on along the minus strand of NZ_CP150484.1, from coordinate 3,480,567 downwards.
CGCCGCGGCCGCTGAGCACGGTCGTCGTCCAGGTCGATCCGCCGTCGACGGTGCTGTGCAGGAATCCGGTGCCGCCGCCTTCCGCCGCGACGGTCGCCGCCGAGGGCGAAGCGGCGCTGAAGCTCTGGTTGATCCCGAGGGTGGGCGCCTGCCCCGTCCCGGTGAAGTACCCGCCGAGCTTCGGCGCCCGCCACAGCCGCCGGACGGTCGCCCCCGGCTGCGGCGTCCCCGGCCCCCCGCTGCACAGCGCCAGCACCTGTCCCCGCCGGACTCCGCTCAGCGAAGCCGAATTGTCCGCCGGGCAAGGCGCCGGCGCGGCCACGAAGGACAGGCCGTCCGACGACGTCCAGTACTTCTGGACACGGTAGTCCGCCCCCATCGAAACCTGGATCCCGCCGCTGGTGGCGATGTCGCCGTAGGTCGAGGAACCGGTCACGGTGAATCCCGGGACCGGCAGGAGCAGCCGCGTGCCGGAGATCCCGGCGTACAGCGTCGTCGTCGACGGGGTGCCGAATCCGGTGACCATCGCGAACACCCGCGGACCCGCTTCGGCGATCTTCGAAATATAGAAGGGTTCCCCGACCCCTGCGAGGCGGACCTCGGACCATTTGGCGCCACCATCGTGGCTGGCGAGCAGCCGGGTGCCGTCGGAGAGGAACGCGTCGCGCTCGTCGACCACCGTGAGTTTGACCTGATTGTGGTTGTCCGGCAGGGAGATCGGCGGTTCACCGACGCGACGCCACCGCTTCCCGCCGTCGGTGGTCGACAGCAGGGACGCGCACCATCCGGGTTTCCCGCACGGCGAGAACCCGAGGACGAAGCCGTGCCGCGGCCCCGTCCAGCTCGTCGAGGCGGGAGCGAAACCCTTGGGCACCAGCGCATCGGCGGCGGCGGGCGGGGTGAAGACGGCCAGGGCGGTCAGTGCGGTGGCGGCGAGCGCGGCCCACCGGTTCGGCTTCATGACCACGGGACGTCCGGCACCCGCCCGGGTTGCCCGCCGTTCGGGGTGAACCCGCAGATCATCTCCGGTACGCTCGCAAACCTTGTTTCGCCCGGGGCCGGACCGGGTATACGGCGTTCGGCCGGTGAGACGGAGGTAGCACCGATGGACGACGCGGGTGCGCGTGCTGGTGGTGATGAGGAAGAAGACCCCGGGACCACTCAGCGCCGGTTCAGCCTGAACGTCCACGACCCGGACCATTTGCCGCGCAAACTCGCCGGCCGGTACGAGGTCGGGGAGCTGCTCGGCCGCGGCGCGACCGCGCGTGTGTTCCGCGCCTGGGACCTGCGCGAAGGGCGCGAAGTCGCGCTGAAATTGTTCCACGCGGACACTATGGCCAGGGACGAGCGCCGCCGGGAGCAGGAGATCCAGACCCTCAGCGCGGTCCGGCACCCGGGGCTCGTCCCGCTGTACGACGCGGGCTCCGACGACGGCTACACCTACCTCACGATGCGCCTGGTCGAAGGCCAGAACCTCGCCCAGCGCCTGCGGTCCGGCCCGCTCCCCCAGGACGAGGTCGTCGAGCTGGCCGCCCGGCTGACCGACGCGCTCGCGCATGTCCACGCGCACGGCATCACCCACCGTGATCTGAAACCGGCGAACATCCTGATCGCCGACGACGGCCCGTTGATCGGCGACTTCGGAGTGGCGCACGCCTTCGACGCGACCAGGGTGACCGAGACCGGCGGCGTCGTCGGAACGGCGGCGTACATGGCGCCCGAACAGGTCCGCGGCGAGAACGTCGGCCCGCCCGCCGACATCTATTCGCTCGGCCTCGTCCTGCTCGAATGCCTGTCCGGGGAGCGGGAGTACACCGGGACGCCGGTCGAGGCCGCGGTCGGGCGGCTGCACCGCCCGCCCCGGATCCCCGGCGGACTGTCGGCGACCATGACTACCTTGTTGCGCGGAATGACCGCACGGAAGCCGTCGCAGCGGCCGACGGCCGCGGCCATCTCGCGGATCCTGCTGGAGGATTCCACCGGGACGAAGGTGGTCCGGCTCGCGCCCGCGACCCGTAAGCGGGCGGCCGTGGTCGCCGCCGTCAGCGCGCCCGCCGCCGCGATCACCCTCGGCGTCATGCTGGCGCTCAACCAGACCGGGGTGCCCGCGCCTGCCCAGCCGAACGGAATGGTCCCCCCTACGGTGACCGGATCGTCCGGCCCGGCGGCAGGCCGGGGACCGCAGTCCTCGGAGGCCGTCGAGGTGCCCACCCGCGGCCCGAAGGCGAGCAACGGCACGGTCGTGGTCACCGAAGCCGTCCCGGCTTCCGCGAAGCCGACCGGCACCACCGGAAGCACCGGCGCCACCCCGGCACCGGACGGCACGACCGCTTCGAGCGACCGGCCCAGCACGTCGACGAAACCGAGCAAGAGCCGGCCTGCGCCTCCGACGAAGAGCAGCAGGCCCGGGCCCCCCGGCTGAGCGACCGCGCAGCAGAGTGTCCACTGTGGACGATGATGGGAGACGGCGATGACCTACATCAACGACCCGCGAGAGCCGCAGGAAGAGATCGTCGAACAGACACCCGCCAGGATCCGCGTCGTGCGTGTCGTCAACGCCGTCGTCCACGCGGTGTGCTGGATCTTCGCGCTGGTGCTGATCGTGCACATCCTGCTGGTGTTCGGCGAAGCCAACCCGGGGAACGGGTTCGCGCAGCTGATCGATCAGTGGTCGCGCGCTGTCTCGCTCGGCCTGCGGAACCTGTTCACCCCGGAAGGCCTCAAACTGCGCACCCTGTTCAACGACGGTCTCGCCGCGTTGCTGTGGCTGATCATCGGCGGCGTGGTGACCGACCTCGTCTCGCGGATCGGCCTCCCCGGCCCGAAGCGGGTCTGGTACCGGCGATCGCTCAGTTGAGCGAGCCCGGCTTCCCCTCCGGGGCGTCACCCGCCTGGGCCTGCTCGGCCTGGGCGTCGGTGACCTCCGGGGCGGCCGTGGTCTCCGCGGGCCGCGGGCGTTCCGGCTCGTGCTCGGTCTCGAAATGCTCACGACACCAACGGCCGTAGCGTCTGGCATGCACGGTCATCGCGGCACCTCCTTCTCCACCACCCACGATCCCTCAGATCTGTGACGTGCGCCACTCGTTTATCCGGCGAACGCGGTGACGATCGCGGCGCAGAACGCGGGCAGGTCGTCCGGATTGCGGCTCGACGTGAGGTTGCCGTCGATGACGACCTCCTGGTCGACGACGGTGCCGCCGGCGTTGCGGATATCGGTGCGCACGCTGGGGTACGACGTGAGCGTGCGGCCGCGGACGACGTCGGCCTCGACCAGCGTCCACGGCCCGTGACAGATCACGCCGACGGGTTTGCCGCTGGTCACGAACTCGCGCACGAAGCGGACCGCGTTCTCGTCCGCGCGCAGATTGTCCGGATTCATCGTGCCGCCCGGCAGCACTAGCGCGTCGAAGTCGTCGACCGTGACGTCCTTGACGACGCGATCCACGGTGAACTTGTCCGCCTTGTCGATGTCGCCGTTCATGGCCTGGATCTCGCCGGGCTCCAGCGAGACGACTTCCGCCGTCGCCCCGGCATCGGTGACCGCCTTGCGCGGCTCGACCAGCTCGACCTGTTCCACGCCGTCCGCGGCGAGGATGGCCACGCGGCGTCCGTTCAGCGATGTCGCCATCGGGTTCCCTCCTGAGGTCGTCGTCGCTCTCGGACTACCCCGGACCGCGACCGCCGAACCATGGGTATGAACTCCCGCCGCGGCGGGTATCAGCCCCCATGCGACTTCGGCGAGCGGACCTGGGGTCCCCCGGTATCCGGAGGCGGCGCAGAGGTCGTGGTTTCGGCTACCTGACCCCGGACGGCGAGCCGCTGAAGGACAGGGAAACGATCGAGCGGATCGACCGGCTGGCGATCCCGCCCGCGTGGCGGCGCGTGTGGATCTCCCCGCACGAGAACGCCCACATCCAGGCGGTCGGCATCGACGACGCCGGGCGGAAGCAGTACCTCTACCACCCCGAATGGCGACGGGCCCGGGACGAGGAGAAACACGAGCGCGTCCTCGCGCTGGCACGAAAGCTGCCCAAGCTGCGCGAAGTGGTCCGGGAGGATCTCGACTCGCGCGGCCTGAGACGGGAACGCGTGCTCGCCGGCGCCCTGCGCATGATCGATCTCGGGGTCTTCCGTACCGGCGGCGAAAGCTACGCCGACGAGCACGGCACCCACGGGGTGGCGACGTTGCTGTGCGAACACGTCGAACTCCGCGGCGAATGCCTGGTGTGCGACTACCCCGCGAAGCACGGCATCCAGCGGAAGGTCCGGCTGCGGGACGAGGCACTGGCACGGCTGGTCCGCTCCCTCCGGCGGGTGCGGGGCGGCGACGTGCGCCTGCTCGCCTATCGCAACGGTGACGGCTGGCACGAGGTGAAGGCCGACGACATCAACGACCGGCTCCGGGAAATCGTCGGCGACGGCTTCACCGCCAAGGATCTGCGCACCTGGAACGCCACCGTCCTGGCCGCGTCGGCTTTCGCGGACACGGAAAAACCCTCCAGCGAACGAGGATTGAAGCGGGTCGAGAAGGCCGTGATGACGGAAGTCGCCGAAGGGCTCGGGAATACGCCCGCCGTGGCGCGGCGGTCCTATGTGGACCCACGGGTGATCGAGGCGTACCGGCGGGATCGGACCGTCGAACGCGCGGTACGGCGAGCCGCGAAGGCGGCCAGTCCCGACGAAGCCCGCGACATCGTGGAGCGGGCGGTGGTGCGGCTACTGAACGGGTCGTGAGGCTTCGATGGCGAGGACGGCGATGTCGTCGTGCGCCCCGCTGCCGAGCCATTCCCGCACCGCGGAACGGATCCGGGCGACGACCTCGCGGCCGGACAGCCCCTGGCACCCGGACAGCAGGTCACGCAGCCGTTCGTCCCCGAACAGGTCCGACGGCCGCTCGTGGTGCCGCGCTTCGGTGATCCCGTCGGTGTAGAGCAGGCAGACGTCGCCCTCGGCCAGTCGGATGGCCGTCTCGGCGAACCGGGCCTGCGGCGAGATCCCGACCAGCGTGCCGGGCAGAGTGATCTCGTCGACCCCGCCGCGGCGGCGCACCACCAGCGGCGCGGGATGCCCGCCGGAGGCCAAGGTGACGCCGAGACCGTCTTCGCCCGCCAGCACCGAACCGAGCACCAACGTGGCGAACCGGCCGCTGCCGCCGGTGATGAGCAGGGAGTTCAGCAGGCTCAGCAACGTCGTGTTGTCGTGCTCGACGAGGTCGAGCGCGGCGAGGGTCTGCCGGACCCGGCCGGTGAGCGCGGCCGCCTCGGCACCCTTGCCGCAGACGTCGCCGAGGACGAACATCGCGCTGCCGTCCTCGCGCGGCAGGACGTCGTAGAAATCACCGCCGACGTCGAGCAGCCCGCTCGACGGCTCGTACCAGACGTCGAACTTGACGCCGTGCACATCCGGCGGCGGTGTCGGGCGCAGCGTGGTCTCCAGACCGCGCGTGGCCTCTTCCTGGCGGGCGTAGCGGTGCGCGTTCGCCAGCGCCGTCCCGGCGGCGCGGGCGAACTCGGTCACCGCTCGCGGGTGGTCCTCGCCGAACGCGGGCGCGCCGCGCCTGCCGAGCACCACCGCGCCGGTGACCCCGGATCCGCCGTCGAATCCCAGCGAGACCACGGTCACCGACGAATGGACGGCGAGCCGTTCCGCGACGACCGCGGGCAAGGTCGCGATCTCCTCCTCCGGGACCGCCTTGGCTTCGAGTTCGTCCGTGGAGGCGAAAGTGCCGGCGAGCACCGGCGCCAGCTGGGCGGGGACGCGCCTGATCCGGCCGTGCCCGTGGGTGGTGCGGTGATCGCAGCTCCACCACTCCCACCGGCCGCGAGTGGTCGGCAGCAGCACGAAGACACAGTCGGCGAGTTCGGCCGCGGCGACCTCGGCGATCACCTTCGCCGTCCCGTGCCTGCCCCGCGCGGAGGCGAGCCTGGGCGCCGAGGCGGCGAGGAAACCGTCCACGCGCGGGCCGTCGGCCGCGACCGCGGAGGTCACCGTCCACGCGTGCCAGCCGCCGGGCAACGTCCGGATCCGCGCGGGGAACCGGCGGCCGGTGTGCTCGACATGCCCGACGTCGGGGCCTTCGGCGGTGAGCACCGGGCGGCCGCCGCCGAACAGCTCACGGGCGGCGGGATTCGACCAGCGCAGCGCGCCGCCGACGTCCTGCACGAGCACCGCGTCACGGACGTCTTCGAGCAGCTCGCGCCAGAACCGCCCGGATTCGGGCAGGGCTCCCTCACTCGTCGGGGGCGACGACTCCGAGGGGAGCGACGTCGAGGCCGGGGCGGGCCGTGACACCATTCCCGGACCTCCTCCTGCCTTGCGGGTAGCGCAGTGTGAGCGGGCGGACTGGCTCGAAGTGTAGGTCGAATCATGGCACGCTGATGCGACGACCATGGCTTGGCATGCGTGGTGGAGAGGGTCGACACAGATGACACAGCACTCCCAAAGGGACCGGATCCCCGTGGAAGGTGGTGGCGGCCAGGTGGACGAAGCGACCCTGGAACGCCTGCTCGCGGCGGCTCGTGACCTCGGGGACGGCAACTTCCGGCGGCGCCTCGTGGCGCACGGGGACGGGCTCGCGGCCCAGCTCGCGGGCGCCTTCAACGACATCGCCGAACGGAACCAGCGACTGGTGACCGAACTCCTGCGCGTCCGCGAGGCGGTCGGCAAGGAAGGCAGGCTGACCGAGCGGGTGGCGGCCGAGATCGGCCCCGGCGGCTGGGCCACCGCGGTCGACGTCGTCAACGGGCTGATCGAGGACGTGAGCAGGCCCACGGCCGAGCTCAACCGCGTGCTCGGGGCGGTCGCCGAGGGCGATCTGTCCGAACCGATGCCGCTGGAAGTCGGCGGGCGGCCGCTGCAGGGTCAGTTCGCCGAAGTCGCGAAGACGGTCAACGGCCTGATCAAGCAGCTTTCGCGGTTCGCGACCGAGGTCACCAGAGTGGCCCGCGAGATCGCCACCGAGGGACGGCTCGGCGGGCAGGCCGAGGTCCCTGGCGTGGCGGGCACCTGGCGTGATCTCACCGACAACGTCAACGTCATGGCCAGCAACCTGACCGACCAGGTCCGCAACATCGCCCAGGTGACCACCGCGGTGGCGCGCGGCGACCTGACCCAGAAGATCAACGTCGACGCGCGCGGCGAGATCCTGGAGCTCAAGAACACCGTCAACATCATGGTCGACCAGCTCTCGTCGTTCGCCGACGAAGTCACCCGCGTGTCCCGCGAGGTCGGCAGCGAAGGCCGTCTCGGCGGCCAGGCGCAGGTCCCCGGCGCCGCGGGCACGTGGCGCGACCTCACCGACTCGGTGAACCTGATGGCGGACAACCTGACCGACCAGGTCCGCAACATCGCCCAGGTGGCCACCGCGGTCGCGCAGGGCGACCTCTCGCAGAAGATCAACGTCGACGCCAAGGGCGAGATCCTCGAACTCAAGAACACGCTGAACACCATGGTCGACCAGCTGTCCTCGTTCGCGGACGAGGTCACGCGGGTGGCGCGCGAGGTCGGCAGCGAAGGCCGTCTCGGCGGCCAGGCGACCGTGCCGGGCGTGGCGGGCACCTGGCGCGGGCTCACCGACTCGGTGAACCAGATGGCGGACAACCTGACCGACCAGGTCCGCAACATCGCCCAGGTCACCACGGCGGTGGCGAAGGGCGACCTGACGCAGAAGATCACGGTCGACGCGCGCGGCGAGATCCTTGAACTGAAGACGACCGTCAACACGATGGTCGACCAGCTCTCGTCGTTCGCCGACGAGGTCACCCGGGTCGCCCGCGAGGTCGGCACGGAAGGTCAGCTCGGCGGCCAGGCGCAGGTGCCCGGGGTCGCCGGGACCTGGCGCGACCTCACCGGGTCGGTCAACTTCATGGCGAACAACCTCACCGCGCAGGTCCGGAACATCGCCCAGGTGGCGACGGCGGTGGCGAAGGGCGACCTGTCGCAGAAGATCGCCGTCGACGCCAAGGGCGAGATCCTCGAACTCAAGAACACGCTGAACACCATGGTGGATCAGCTGTCGGCGTTCGCGGACGAGGTCACCCGGGTCGCCCGCGAGGTCGGCAGCGACGGGCGGCTCGGCGGTCAGGCACAGGTGCCCGGCGTGGCCGGGACGTGGAAGGACCTCACCGACAACGTCAACTTCATGGCGAAGAACCTGACCGACCAGGTCCGGAACATCGCCCAGGTCACCACCGCCGTCGCGAAGGGCGACCTGACGCAGAAGATCATCGTCGACGCGCGCGGCGAGATCCTGGAGCTCAAGAACACCGTCAACATCATGGTCGACCAGCTGTCGGCGTTCGCCGACGAAGTCACCCGGGTGTCCCGCGAGGTCGGCACCGAGGGCAAGCTCGGCGGCCAGGCCCAGGTGCGCGGTGTCGCCGGGACATGGAAGGACCTCACCGACAACGTCAACGTCATGGCCACCAACCTCACCGACCAGGTGCGGAGCATCGCGACGGTGACGACGGCGGTGGCGAACGGCGACCTGTCGAAGAAGATCTCGATCGACGCGCAGGGCGAGGTCGCGGTCCTCGCCGAGACGATCAACAGCATGGTCGAGACGCTGCGCGCCTTCGCCGACGAGGTCACCCGCGTCGCCCGCGAGGTGGGTACGGAAGGCATCCTCGGCGGCCAAGCCCGCGTGCCGAACGTGGCGGGCACGTGGAAGGCGTTGACGGACAACGTGAACGTCATGGCCGACAACCTGACCGGCCAGGTCCGCAGCATCGCGACGGTGACCACCGCGGTGGCGCAGGGCGATCTGTCGAAGAAGATCGACATCGACGCGCGCGGCGAGATCCTCGAACTCAAGACCACCATCAACACGATGGTCGACCAGCTCTCGGCCTTCGCCTCCGAAGTCACCCGTGTCGCCCGCGAGGTCGGCACGGACGGCACGCTCGGCGGTCAGGCTGAAGTGCCCGGTGTCGCGGGCACGTGGTCGCGGCTGACCGAAAGCGTGAACCAGCTGGCCGGGAACCTGACCACGCAGGTGCGGGCGATCGCGCAGGTGGCCACCGCGGTGACCGCCGGCGATCTGACCCGGCACATCACCGTCGACGCGTCCGGGGAGGTGGCCGAACTCAAGGACAACATCAACCAGATGATCGCGAACCTGAAGGAGACCACCCGGGCGAACCGCGAGCAGGACTGGCTCAAGACCAACCTGGCCAGGCTGTCCGCGCTCATGCAGGGGCACCGGGATCTCGCGTCCGTGGCGTCGCTGATCCTGTCCGAGCTGACGCCGCTGGTGTCCGCGCAGCAGGGCGCGTTCTTCCTCGCCCGCGAAGACGAGCAGGAGGAGGTGGTCCTGGAGAGCATCGCCACCTACGGGCTGGCGAAATCCCAGAACGGGCTGCGGTTCTCCCCCGGCGAATCGCTCATCGGGCAGGCCGCCGTCGACCGGCGCACGATACTGGTCCACGAAGCCCCGCCGGAGTACGCGCTCATCTCCTCCGGGCTCGGCTCGGCCGCGCCGGTCAACGTGATCGTGCTGCCGGTGCTGTTCCAGGGCGAGGTGCTCGGGGTGCTGGAACTGGCGACCATCAACGCCTTCAGCACAGTCCACATCGACCTGCTGGAGCAGCTGAAGGAGACCATCGCGGTCAACGTCAGCACCATCCAGTCGAACTCGCGCACCGAGGCACTGCTGACCGAATCCCAGCGCCTGGCACAGGAACTGCGCGCCCGGTCCGAGCAGTTGCAGGCGCAGCAACGGGAACTGCGGCGGTCCAACACGGATCTGGCGGAGAAGGCGGCGCTGCTGGCGCAGCAGAACCGCGACATCGAGGTCAAGAACAGCGAGATCGAACAGGCGCGGCAGGAGCTCGAAGAGCGTGCCGGGCAGCTGACCATGGCGTCGCAGTACAAGTCCGAGTTCATGGCGAACATGTCGCACGAACTGCGGACCCCGCTCAACAGCGCGCTGATCCTCGCGAAACTCCTTTCGGAGAACCCGGACGGGAACCTGTCGGAAAAGCAGGTCCAGTTCGCGCGGACGATCTACTCGGCGGGCAGCGACCTGCAACAGCTGATCAACGACATCCTCGACATGGCCAAGGTCGAGGCCGGTCACCTGGACCTGCAGATGTCCGACGTCACGCTGCCCGAACTGGTCGAGTACGTCGAATCGATCTGCCGTCCGCTCACTTCGGACAAGGGCCTGGAGTTCGCCGTCCTGATCGACCCGCCGGTGCCGTCGTCGATCCACACCGACGAACACCGCCTGCAGCAGGTGCTGCGGAACCTGCTGTCCAACGCGGCGAAGTTCACCGACGAGGGCGGGGTGCGCCTGCACATCCGGATGGCCGATCCGGGCGAGGTCGAAGCCGACTCGCTCCGCAACGCCCCCGGCGTCCTCGCGTTCGCCGTCGAGGACACCGGGATCGGTATCGCGCCGGACAAGCTCGCGATCATCTTCGACGCGTTCCGCCAGGCCGACGGCACCACCAGCCGCAAATACGGCGGCACCGGGCTGGGGCTGTCGATCAGCCAGCAGCTGACGGAACTGCTCGGCGGCGAACTGCGGGTCCGCAGCGAACCCGGCAAGGGCAGCACGTTCACCCTGTACCTGCCGGTGAGCGCGGCGAACCTGGTGGTCCCGACCACCGCCGCGGCCGACGGTGTCCCGCTGATCATGGCCGTGCCACAGGTGGCCCCCTCCGCGCCGTCACAGCGGTTCCACGGCGAGAAGATCCTGATCGTCGACGACGACCTGCGCAACGTGTTCGCGCTGGCCGCCGTGCTGGAGCGCAACGGCCTGGAGGTCATCTACGCCGAGACCGGCGTCGCGGGCATCCGGGCGCTGGAACGGCACGAGGACACCGCGCTCGTCCTGATGGACGTGATGATGCCCGAGCTGGACGGCAACGCCACGATCACCGCGATCCGCGCCGAGGCCGCGCACGAAGACCTGCCCGTGATCGCTGTCACGGCGAAGGCGACCGCGGAGGACAAGGCGCGGACGCTCGCTTCGGGCGCGGACGACTACGTGACCAAGCCGGTCGACACGGACAAGCTGCTGGACCTGATCGCCGCGCACCTCGAGGCGGATGCCGCCTCCAGCGGCCTCTCGCAGGCCGTGACGGGCGCCGGTGACGAATCGGAAGTCGGCGCGGACTGAGGCTTCGGTCCAGGTGGTCGTGAGTGGCGTTTCGGGTTCTGATCCGAAACGCCACTCACGAGGTCNCGGAATGTTGATGGCGTACTTCACATCGTCGTACTTCACGCCGGCCTCGTAGGCGGCCTGCAGTTCGATGCCCGGTTTCGGCGCGGCAGCGGCTGTTGCGGTTGCCGCCAGCGTGGCAGCACCGGCCGCCACGGCTGCGCTGGCCTGTGCAGGCGCGGCCGGGGCCTGGCCCTGGCCCTGGCCCTGTGCCACCGCCTGCGGTTCGATGTTCTTTTCCGGGATGCTGATCGCTGCGTACTTGTGGATGTAGTAGCTGGAGAAGGCCCGTGCCAGGTCGCCATCGTTCATGCCGCGCATTTCGGCCAGGCTGTGGCCGGTCAGCGCCTTCGCGTCCGACCCGATCTGGTTCAGCACGTTGCGGCGCATGTTGATCTCGTCGCCGTGGCTGTTGCGGACCACGCCGAAGGTGCCGGTGGCAATGGCGGTCTGCACCGAGCCATAGCCGGCACTGCCCTGCTGGTGGGCCAGGTACAGGTCCAGCCCGGTCGGCGTACTGCCGCCGGACAGGTACGGGTGGCCGGTGCGCTCGTTGCGGCGTGCCATCGAGTCCAGGTTGTCCTGGTACATCTGCGCGGCCGCTTCGGTGTTGCGGGTGGGGTCGAACTCGTGGCCGGTCAGGTGGTACTGGCGTGCGGACCCGGGCACGAACTGGAACAGGCCCTTGGCGCCGGATGACGCGTTGTGGGCGCGCTCGTTGAACGTGCCACCGGTCTCGATGTACGCGAAGCGCATGAAGTCGTCGACCGGAATGCTCTTCTGCCTGGCGACCTGCTCGACGATGTCCAGGACTTCCTTTCTGCTGTAGTCATGCTGTGCCATGACGTTTTTCCTCGGGGTTGATGGAGCGGCGCATGCCGCGAATCGCCAACCGGACTCATCCGTGAGTCAAGAACATGTCGGTCAACAGGGAACCCGCGCGTGGCGGGTGCTTTCAGCGCGCGAGGTACTGCTGGGTCGCGCTGTCGAAGGTGTAGTGCACGGTGTCACCGGCACCCAGGGTGCGGGTCCTGCCGGGGCCTTCGAGGGTGGTGCCCTTGAAGGTCACGGTCAGTCGCGGCAGGCCGTTGCCATCGGCAGCGAAGGCCAGTTCGCCGTCGCTGCCGGTGCAGGGCATCACGTTGCCTTCGTCGCAGGCGGCGCTGTTGTCTTCGCCTGTGCGCACCGTACCGACATAGCGCCAGACCTTGCTGTCCACGTCGTCTTCGCTGCGCCTGGGGTTGAACAGCAGCAGCGCATAGCCGGTGCTGCTGACGCCGCGGTCGAAGCTGCTGGTCGGCACCGCCAGCAGCAGGCGGCCGTCGGCGGTGCGATGTTCAAGCGGCTTGCGCCGGGTATCGACGTCGTCGGCCTTGTCGTACGCGCCCAGTGCGCCGATGGTCCATTCCTGGCCACGGAACTTCCACGGCTTCTTCGCGTCGGTGCCGACCAGCACGAAGGTGGCCTCGGCGAGGTTGGCGCGGTCGTCCGGACCGGCCTGCGTCTGCTCGCCAGGCTTGCCGTAGTGCTCGCGGGTATCCCAGGAGAAACCCGTGTAGTACGTAGTGCCATCGAGAGTGAAGGTGTGGCCGAACCAGAAGGTCGCCACGCTGCCGTTCTGGACCTCATAGGAGGTCGCGCCATCGCCATCCACTTGATAGGTGAAATACATCACGGTCGGCGCGTCGGGCGGGGTAATGGCGGTGTCGGGAGAGGTGTTCTGCATCGTGGCAACATCCTGTCGGGGCGCATTGGCAGCCTGCGCAGGGGCGCCGGGCTGGGAGGACGAGGGGACCGGATCGGCGGCGCTGCAGGCGGCAGCGGAAAGAGAGACGAGCAGGCACGCCGCGAATGCGCGCAGAGGCCGCAACGGCAGGGTCCAGCGTAGCTTGGGGGGATGTTGCATGCGCCTCTCCATGGTCAGCATTGCCGGGCCAGACGGCCGGCAGGGAACCGCGCCACGTCCACCAGGGACGGGAGCGAGGACATGAGCCGGTCGATTCCTTCGACCTCGCATTGGGAACTCATGCCCCACCATCTTGGCACAGATCGGCGGCCCGTCAAAGAGGGCAGTGCCAGATGCCCTTCCTGTGCGATCTGGCTCTCAGATCTTGCCGTCGCGCAGGTAATCGAACAGCTCGGCGTCGCCCTTCAGGCCCAGTTTGAGCATGGCATCACCTTTCTGCCGGCTGATGGTGCTGACGCTCTTGTGCAGCTGAAGCGAGATTTCCTTCACGGTCATGCCGGTGCCGAGCAGCCGCAGCACCTCCACCTCGCGTGGCGACAGCGGCTTGCCGTCACCCTCGCGCATGCGCCAGCTGCCGGCAGCCTCGACCCGCTCGCGCAGGCTGCGGCTGATGTAGGGCTGGCCGCGGTAGACCGACTGGATGGCCTGCGGCAGCTCGTCCATCGACGAACTCTTGTCGACCAGGCCGAGCACGCCGCTGTCGAGCACCATGCGCAGGATCGCCAGATTGCTGGAGACGCTGAGCATCAGCACCGGCAGGTCTGGATGACGGCGGCGGATCATGCCGATCATGGCGAAGCCGTCGGCCTGCGGGCTGCCCGGCATGGAGTAGTCGGTCACCAGCAGGTCGCAGGGCTGGCTGCCGAGCAGGGCCATCAGCGCCTGCGCGCTGTCGGCTTCGCCGACGAACTCGTACACGCCGGCCGGGCAGTAGCGCGCTTCCGGACCGGCGTACTCGGCCAGGTTCACCTTCACCGGAATGCTCGGGTCCTTCAGCGTCAGGTGGCTGGGCTGGTTCTCGTCGTGGTTGGTGCTGCTCAGGAACACCGAGCTGAGGCGGTCGAAGGTCAGCACGCCATCCGGCTTCGGGTAGGCAATGCGGGTGTGCTTGGCCGCCGGCTCCAGGCAGGCATGATCCGGCTGGGTGCGATGCAGGGTCCACGGCGGGTTGCGCACGCCCAGTTTGGGCAGCAGCCACTGCTCCACGCCGGTCATCAGCGTGGCCACGGTCTGGCCCTTCTTGAACCACTGCTTGAAGTTCTTGGCCTGCTGCAGTTCGGTGAACAGCCAGCTGGCTTCGAACGCCTTCGGGTAGGCGCTCAGTTCATCGTGCTGGCGATCAGCAGCCAGCGCGTCGAACGCGGCGTCGGCGCACAGCATGCCGGTCTTGATCGCGGCGTGGCTGCCCTTGATGCGGCTGGCGTTGAGGTAACCGGCCTCGCAGCCGACCAGCGCGCCCCCGGGGAACACCGTCTTGGGCAGCGACAGCAGGCCACCGGCGGTGATTGCACGGGCGCCGTAACCGATGCGGGTGCCGCCCTCCAGGTGCTTGCGGATGGAGGGATGGGTCTTGAAACGCTGGAACTCCTCGAACGGGCTCAGCCATGGGTTCCTGTAGTCCAGGCCGACCACGTAGCCGATGGCGACCTTGCCGCCGTCGGCGTGGTACAGAAACGCGCCGCCGTAGGTGTCGCTGTCCAGCGGCCAGCCGGCCGCATGCACCACCAGCCCCGGCTCATGCCTGGCCGGGTCGATCTGCCACAGTTCCTTGATGCCGATGCCGTAGGCCTGCGGGTCCTTGCCTTCGTCCAGTTTGTAGCGGGCGATCAGCTGGCGGCCGAGGTGGCCGCGCGCGCCTTCGGCGAAGATCGTGTACCTGGCGTGCAGCGCCATGCCGCGCTCGAAGGCCGGGCCGATGCTTCCCTCTACACGAAAAAACCCGCAGGCCAGGCGCCTGCGGGTTCGGAGGTGGAGCTGTGGAGCGGGTGACGGGAATCGAACCCGCGTAGCTAGTTTGGAAGACTAGGGCTCTACCATTGAGCTACACCCGCGTGCCCCCGGAGTACCGGGTGCGAAAACAGCTTAGCGTGACCCGCTAGGCTGTGCGCACACCCCCCGGAAGATCGGGGAAGTCACGGGATGTGGCGCAGCTTGGTAGCGCATCCGCTTTGGGAGCGGAGGGTCGCAGGTTCAAATCCTGTCATCCCGACCAGATGGGGCCGGACCTGCGGGTTCGGCCCTTTCGGATTCCGCCGCTCGGCGACGTCGGAACGCTCAGCCCCACCACGTTCTCGAAGCTCCGATGCGGCCGTCGCAGATCCGGGCAGGATGAGGATCATGGAAATCCGCCACGCCCTCAGCACCGACGCCCCCGCCGTGACCGCCCTCCTCACCGAGCTGGGCTACCCGGACAACGACGTGGAGGACGTGCGCGGCCGGCTCGAACGGTGGGCCCGTCATCCCGAGGGTGCCGCGTTCGTCGCCGAGGCGGACGGCAAGGTGGTCGGTGTCGTCGCGGTGGTCGCGATCCCGCTGCTCGAGCGGCCGGGTTCCGGCGGGCGGATCGTGGCCTTGGTGGTGGACGAGACCCGGCGAGGCTCGGGTATCGGACGCGAGCTGGTCGCCGCGGCCGAAGCGGAGGCGCTGCGCTTGGGCTGCGACACCATGGAGGTCACCAGTTCCCGCCATCGGACGGCCGCGCACGCCTTCTATCGCGCGCGGGGATACGAGGACCGCTGCGAGCACAGCGCCCGGTTCATCCGGCGGCTGACCGCCTGACCACTCCCGGATGCTGAGAGCCCTAGGCCCGCCCGCACCCGCTTGCGAACATCGGCACCGTGACCGGCAGGCGGAGCGCCAGTGCTGGACGAAGGGGCGATCGCGCGCAGCACCATCGCGCCGCGCGAACCAGTGGCACACCGACGTCACCTTCGTGCTCGACCCGCCGAAGGCCAGAAACGCTGATCGCCAACTCGGCCGCCGCCTACCGCGACCTGCCCGAACCGCTCCGGGCGTTCGCGGACACGCTGCGCGCCGAGCACACCAACGACTACGACTGCGCGAAGGCGCCGGAGACCCTCGACGAGGCGGAGGCAGAAGTTCCGCACGGTCCACCCGGTGGTGCGGGTGCATCCGGTGACCGGCGAGCGCGGGGCTGTCCAAGGGCGAGTCGCGGGACATCCTGCGGCTGCCGCAGTCCTACCCAGCACTACGCCGTCGACAACTACGACGACCTGCCCCGCCGTCTGAACCGGGTGACCGTGGCGGGCGACGTCCCGGTGGGCATCGACGCGCTGCCGAGCGAATCCCTCGAAGGCGACGCTTCGCACTACTCCCCCGTCGCCTGACGGCGCGCATGAGGTAAGACTGGCGTCGTGAAGGACGATCGTCAGGTGGAAGCGCTCCTGCGGGAGCTGGCCCCGCAGGTCATCGGGTTGCTGGTGCGCAAGCACGGGCAGTTCGACGCCTGCGAGGACGCCGTCCAGGAAGCCCTGCTCTCGGCCGCGCAGCAATGGCCGGAGCAGGGCATCCCGGACAGTCCGAAATCCTGGCTCGCGACGGTCGCCTCCCGGCGGCTGGTGGACGAGTGGCGCAGCGAGAGCGCGCGACGGCGGCGCGAGGAGAACAACGCGCTGCTGGACCTCGCCCCGTCCACTGTGTCCGATTCGGACGACACGCTCACCGTCCTCTTCCTGTGCTGCCATCCTTCCCTGTCCCCGCCGTCGCAACTGGCGCTCACCCTGCGCGCCGTCGGCGGCCTGACCACGGGCGAGATCGCGAACGCTTTCCTGGTCCCGGAATCGACGCTGGCCCAGCGGATCAGCCGGGCGAAACAGACCATCAAGAAGGCGGGCGCCGAGTTCGTCCTGCCGCCCGCCGGAGAACTGGCCGAACGGCTCCGCGTCGTCCTCCAGGTCCTGTACCTGATCTTCAACGAGGGCTACACGACCAGCGGCGGCCCCGACCTGCACCGCGCGGACCTGACCGCCGAAGCGATCCGGCTGACCCGGCTGCTCCGGCGGCTCATGCCGGACGAGGACGAGGTCACCGGCCTGCTCGCGCTCATGCTGCTGACCGACACGCGCCGCGGCGCCCGCGCCGGTGAGGACGGCTCGCTCGTCCCTCTCGCCGAGCAGGACCGTTCGCGCTGGAACGCGGAAATGATCGCCGAAGGTGTGTCGCTGGTGAGCGAGGCCTTGGAGGCGGGCCCGGTCGGGCCGTACCAGGTGCAGGCCGCGATCGCCGCCGTCCACGACGAGGCGCCCACCGCGGCGGACACCGACTGGTCGCAGATCCTCGCGCTCTACGACGTGCTCGAGAAGGTCTCGCCCGGCCCGGTCGTCACGCTCAACCGCGCCGTCGCGGTCGCCGAGGTCAACGGGCCGGAAGCGGGCCTCGAACTGCTGGCCACGCTCGACGACGACAGCCGGATGAGCCAGACCCACCGGCTCGATTCCGTGCGAGGACATCTGCTGGAACTGGCCGGGGACACCGGCGCCGCGCGCGAGGCCTACCTCCGGGCCGCCGGCAAGACCGCGAGCGAACCGGAGAAGCAGTACCTGACGCGGCGCGCGGAGCGGCTCGGCTAGGCCGTGTCCTTGCGGGCCGTGGCCATGGCACGCTCGGTTTCCCAGAACGCGCGCATCGACACGATCAGCCCGTCTTCGCGCACCCGGTAGACGAACACGCCGTCGGTGTCGACGCGGTAGCCGCCGGGCAAGTACGTCGTGATCGTGCCGACGTTCGCGACCTCGTCACCGGCCGCGTGCGAATCGCGGATGGTGAACCGGAAGCGTTCGACGTTCGCGATCGTCTTGTCCCAGAAGGCACTGATCCCGTCCTGCCCGTGATGCCCTTTGCCCACCTCGTCGAACATGGACGGGCCGACCGGGTCCTCGACGACGGCGTCTCCGGCGAAGAGCGCGAGCCAGGCGGTTTTGTCCCCGGCGGTGACGGCGGTCATCGAGCGGAACGCGGCCTGACGCGCGGGCGGCTGCGCGGCGGACGGATCCCAGCAGACGTCGACACCCATGGTTCAGTCTCCGATCTTCGCGATGATCTCGTCGCCGAACTTCTTGATGGAATCCAGCTTGGGGCCGACTTCTGCGTCGAAACCGAGGCCGTCGAACACCCACGGCATGGTGATGATGTCGGTGACGCCGATGTCGCCCTGCTCGCGGTAGCCGTCGAGACCGAACTTGTCGATGCAGACGGCCTGGTACTCGAAGGGATCGTCGGCGCGGCCCAGGTCGGCCAGCAGCCCGCGCAGTTTGGCGATCGTGTCGCGGAGGTCGTCGAACTTCATCATCGCCGACGACCAGCCGTCGGCGACGCGTGCGGCCCGGCGCAGCGCCACGTCGGTGTGCCCGCCGATGTAGAACGGCACCCGCGACGGCGGCGTCGGGCTCATCCGGAGCTTGTCGAAGTCGAAGAACTCGCCGTGGAATTCGACCATCCCGCCGTCGAGGATCAGGCGCAGCACCTCGATGGCCTCGTCCACGCGTTTGCCGCGTTTTTCGTACGGCGCGCCGCACCAGCGGAACTCCTCCGGCGACCAGCCGACGCCGAGACCGAGCCCGAAGCGGCCGCCCGTCAGCGCCGCGACCGAGTTGACCTGACGCGCGAGCAGGACCGGGTTGCGGGAGCCGAGTTTGAGCACGGAGGTGTAGAAGGTGAGCCGTTCGGTGACCGCGCCCATCGACGCGGCCGCGATCAGCGGATCGGCCCAGGGCGTCTCCTCGGTCCAGAAGCGGCTGCCGTCGGGCGTGTACGGATAGTCGGCCGAGACCGTTTCGGAATAGAACAGGGAATCCGGGAGCGCGATCGAGGAGAAACCCGCCTCTTCGGCCGCACGGGCGAGCTCGCCCAGCTGATCGAGCGGGTTCATCGCGATCGACAGGGTGAACTTCATGGAGCCGAACTATAACGTGTTCTAGTTTCTCCCGCCAGTGCGCGCGGGAACCACCGGCCGGCTCTCGGCGTTGATCCGGGCAAAGGCCGAACGATTCCTGGAGTGAACCCATGGGCACCGCGATCTTCCTGATCGTGCTCCTCGTCGTCGTGGTCGGCGGCGGCATCTACTTCGCGAAATCCCAGGCGGCGGCCAAGAAGCGCCAGCTGGACGACGCGAAGGCCGACGCGCGGCGTCTCGTCGAGCGGCTCGGCGGTCAGGTCATGAACCTCACCGGCACGGACACCGCCTCCCAGCAGGCGATGGCGGACGCGTCCGAACGCTTCACCGCGGCGGGCTCCCAGATGGAGCAGGCACAGACCATCGAACAGGCCCGCCTGGTTCGCGAGACCGCCATCGAAGGGCTCTACTACGTCCGCGCGGCCCGTCTCGCGATGGGCATGGACCCCGGTCCGGAACTGCCCGGCAGCGAAGAGCGCGACCGGGCGGGCAAGGTCACCGAGTACCGCTCGGTCGACGTCGAGGGCGAGCACTACGAGGCTTCGCCGGACCCGAGCCAGCGGACGCCGCACTACTACCCCGGTGGCCGCGTGGCCGGCCGTCCGGTGCCGCAGGGCTGGTACAGCGAGCCGTGGTGGAAGCCCGCGCTCGTCGCCGGTGCCTGGGGGCTCGGTTCGATGCTGCTGTTCAGCGCGATGTTCTCCGGGATGGCGGGGATCGCGAGCGCGTCGGCCTGGGAATCGGGCTATGACGCGGGCCAGGAGGACGCGGCCGCGGACGCGGGCGGCGACGCCGGAGGCGACATGGGCGGGGACGCCGGTGGCTTCGACGGCGGCGGCTTCGATGGCGGCGGTTTCGACGGCGGCGGGTTCGACTTCTAGCCCGCTGCTGCCGGGTCCGTGAAGGCCTCCTTCCCTACTCTCAAGGTAGGGAAGGAGGCCTTCACGGCTTTGCGCGATCCGCCCCCGCCGACATCGCGGGTGTCAGGCCACTGTGGCAGGTTGCGAAAGCGGCTTTCGCAAACCTTGGCGAGCGTGGCCGTCGGTCGGGTAGGGGTCGGTGCCGACGTCAGGCGGGCTGACAGGTCGGGCACCAGAAGAGGTTCCGCGCCGCCAGATCGCTCCGCAGCACCGCCGTCCCGCACACGAGACAAGGCATCCCCTCGCGCCGGTAGACGTAGACCTCGCCCCCGTGCCGGTCCTGCCGCGGCGCGCGGCCCGTGACCTCGGGCAGGTGCTCCGGCGCGACCGTGTCGATCCGTCCCACCCGGACACCGTGCCGCATGAGCGTCACGAGATCCGCCCACATGTCGTCCCACAGCCCGCGATCGAGCGCGCGGCCGGGGACGAGCGGGGCGACACCGTGCCGGAACAGCACTTCGGCGCGATACACGTTGCCGACGCCCGCCAGCACCGACTGGTCCATCAGCAGTGCCGCGATCGACGTCTTCGACCGCGAAATCCGCTCCCACGCCTTCTCCGGCTTCGCGTCCCGGCGCAGCGGATCCGGGCCCAGCCGCGCCTTGATCGCGTCGACTTGGGGCCCGTCCATCAATTCGCACTGGTTCGGGCCGCGCAGATCGGCCGAATGCGTCGGGCCGACCAGCCGCATCCGCACCTGCCCCACCGGTTCCGGAGCGGGCAGCGGCACGTCGGAAAACGTGCCGTAGAGGCCGAGGTGGACATGCACCGTCCCGTGTGGACCGTAGTCGTGGAACAGGTGCTTTCCGTACGCCTCGGCCTTCACCAGCACCCGGCCGTCCAAACGGGACGCTTCGGCGGCGAAGCGTCCTTGCGGACTGCTCACCTCGACCGGGTGCCCGGCGAAACGGCGTTTGTGCAGACGTGCCAAGCGATGGAGCGTGTGCCCCTCGGGCATGTCAGTGCTCGGGCAGCGGCGGCGGCCAGCCGGTGTTCTCGTAGTCCAGGATCTGCTGGACGCGGCGGCCGTGGCGCTCGTCCGGGCTCGGCGGGGTCGCGAGGAACGCCTCGACGATCTCCGTGGCCTCTTCGGTGGTGTGCATCCGCGCGCCGACGCCGATCAGCTGGGCGTGGTTGTGCTCGCGGGTGAGCTTCGCGGTCTCGACGCTCCACGCGAGGCCGGCGCGAGCGCCCTTCACCTTGTTGGCCGCGATCTGCTCGCCGTTGCCGGAGCCGCCGACGACGATTCCGAGGCTGCCCTCGTCCGCGACGACACGACGGGCCGCCTCGATGCAGAAGGCGGGGTAGTCGTCGGCCGCGTCGTAGACGAAGGGACCGACGTCCTCGACGTCGTGGCCCCGCTCCTTGAGGTGGGCCACGAGGTGGTTCTTCAGTTCGAAACCGGCATGGTCAGAGCCAAGGTAAACACGCACAGCGCGGAGTCTGCCATCACGTTCCGGGGCGAGCATGCTGTGGGGGTGGACATCAGACTCGAATGGGGAAGCGAGGGCGTCACCGCCCTGGGCGCGGACTGTGCCGTTCTCGTCATCGTCGACGTGCTTTCCTTCTGCACCACAACGGATCTCGTGCTCGGCAACGGCGGCCGCGTGCTGCCGGTCCGCTGGCGCGACCAGCGCGGTGAGAAGGCCGCGAAAGCGCGAGGCGCCATCCTCGCGGGTGAAAAACGCTGGACCTTACGACCTTCGTCTGTGACGGAAATCCCTTCCGGCACCCTCCTGGCGCTCCCCTCGCCCAACGGCGCCACGCTATGCGACACCGCCGCCACGACCGGTGCCATCGTCCTGACGGGATGCCTGCGCAACGCGACCGCCGTCGCCGCCCGCGCGGCGGAGCTGGCGAACGGTCGGCCGATCGGCGTCGTCCCGGCCGGGGAACGCTGGGGCATCGACATCCGCACCGAAACCAAGACGTTCGGGCCGCTGCGGCCGTGCGTCGAGGACCAGCTCGGCGCGGGAGCGATCGTCTCGGCGCTGGACGGCTACGGCCGGCCGTCCGCCGAAGCCCGTCTCGCCGCCGTCGCGGCAAAAGCGATCGACATCGCCGAAGCACTGACGGAGTGTTCTTCAGGACGCGAGCTCGCCGCGGCCGGGCACGCGAACGACGTGCGGCTCGCCGCGATGCTCGATAGCAGCGGCACGATTCCTGTGCTGCGCAACGGAATTCTGGAGGATTCGTGACTTGGCTCGAACTCGCGGACGGCGTGTACGCCCGCCGTTACGAGGAGCTGGACCTGACCGTCGGCCTCGTCGTGGGCAGTGAGCGCTGCCTGGTCGTCGACGTCCGCGGCGATGTCGACCAGGGCGCCGAACTGGCCGCGGCGGTACGGGAGATCACGCCGCTGCCGTGGTCGGTCGTCTACACCCACGCCCATTTCGACCACGCCTTCGGCACGACGGCGTTCCTGCCGTGCGACGTCTGGGCGCACGAACGGTGCCTGACCGAGCTGACCACCGACGGCGAGGGCGCGCGGCGCAAGTGGATCCAGTACTACCTCGGCGAAAACCGGCCTGAGATGGCGGAGGCGCTGGAGCGCACTGAGATCACCCTGCCGGACAAGCCGGTCACGGACAGCGCCGAGATCGACCTCGGCGGCCGCACCGCCGTGCTGCGGTTCCTCGGCCGGGCGCACACCGACCACGACCTGTTCGTGCACGTGCCGGACGCGGGAGTCGTCTACGCGGGCGACGCCGTCGAGAACGCCGAAGCAGGCTTCAGCGCGTTCTCGTTCAACGACGGCAGTTTCCTGGCCGAATGGCCCGGCGTGATGGACGCGATCCTCGCGCTGGAGCCGAAGATCATCGTGGCCGGGCACGGGGACCCCGTCGATACCGCGTTCATCGAGAAGCACCGCGACGGGCTGCGCGAGCTTGTCGCGCTCAAGAACCGGATCGCGGCCGGAGACCTCACGACGGACGAAGCCGTCGCGAGGTCCTCCTACCCCGGCGATGTCACCAAGGCCGCCCTGGAAACGCCTTAGTCGAAGTTCAGCTCACCGGACCGGGTGCGCTTCAGCTCGAAGAAGTCCGGGTAGCTCGCCAGCGCGCGGGCGCCATCGAAAACCTTGACGGCGTCCTCGCCACGCGGGATCGAGCTGAGCACCGGGCCGAAGAAGGCGACTCCGTCGATGTGGATGGTCGGGGTGCCGACGTCCATTCCGACCGGATTCATACCTTCGTAGTGACTCTTCCTCAGCGCTTCGTCGTACTCGGCCGACTCCGCGGCGTCGGCCAGCTCGGCCGGCGCGCCGATGGCTTCGAGGGTCTCCTTGATGACCTTCGGGATGTCCTTGTCGCCCTGGTTGTGGTGGCGCGTGCCGAACTCCGTGTAGAAGTCGCGCAGGGCCTCCTCGCCGTTCTTCTGCGCGAGCGCGGTGGCGACGCGGACGGGGCCCCAGCCGCGGTCCAAGAGCTCCTTGTACTGCTCAGGCAGGTCGTCGCGGCCGCTGTTGAGCTCGGACAGGCTCATGATCCGGAACCTCAGGTCGAGGTCGCGGTGCTTCTCCACTTCGAGGATCCAGCGCGAGCTGATCCAGGCGAAGGGGCAGATCGGATCGAAGTAGAAGTCGACCTTGGTCTTCTCGGACGGGGCGGTCATCAGGTTCTCCCAGTGCCATCGTCTTGGGGTGGGCCGGTACACACACAGGGTGCTACACAGCGAGCCAACATCGCGGCCGTCGGCGTTGTTCCCGTCGTCAGCACGGGCCTCGACATGATTGGATGCCTGTAGTTGGAAACCAAAACCGATACCGATGACCAGAGGTGCCAGTGCCCGCCCCCAACCTGACCCGAGACCAAGCCAAGCTGCGCGCGGAGCTGCTCGACGTCGAGTCCTACGACATCGAGCTGGATCTGACCGACGGCCGCGGCGGTCCCGGTGAGAAGACCTTCACGTCGAAGACGACGATCAAGTTCGCCAGCGTCAGAAGCGGCGAGGCGTCGTGGGTCGACATCGTCGCAGAGGGGATCGAGTCGGCCGTCCTCAACGAAACGGAACTCGACGTCAGCGGGTACGTCGAGGACAAGGGCGTCGAGCTGCCCGCGCTCGCCGAGTCGAACGAGCTCGTCGTGGACGCGGTCTGCCGGTACATGAACACCGGCGAGGGCCTGCACCGGTTCGTCGACCCGGTCGACGACGGCGTCTACCTCTACACGCAGTTCGAGACCGCGGACGCGAAGCGCATGTTCGCCTGCTTCGACCAGCCCGACCTCAAGTCGGTCTACCGGCTCACCGTGACCGCGCCGAAGGACTGGAAGGTCATTTCGAACGCGCTGGTCGAGTCGGCCGAGGAGACCCCGGAAGGGGCCGTCCGCACCGTGTTCAAGGTGTCCGAGCGGATCTCGACCTACCTGGTCGCGCTGATCGCGGGCCCGTACAGCGAGTGGCGCGACGAATTCACCGACGAGCACCGCACCATCCCGCTGGGCATCTACTGCCGCGCCTCGCTCGCCGAGCACATGGACGCGGACAAGCTCTTCACCGAGACCAAGCAGGGTTTCGCCTTCTACCACGAGAAGTTCGCGACCCCGTATCCGTTCTCCAAGTACGACCAGCTGTTCGTGCCGGAGTTCAACGCGGGCGCGATGGAGAACGCCGGCGCGGTCACGTTCCTGGAGGACTACGTCTTCCGCAGCCGCGTCACCCGCTACGCCTACGAGCGCCGCGCCGAGACGCTGCTGCACGAGATGGCGCACATGTGGTTCGGCGACCTGGTCACCATGCGCTGGTGGGACGACCTGTGGCTGAACGAGTCGTTCGCGACCTTCGCGAGTGTGCTGGCCCAGGCCGAGGCCACCGAGTACAAGAACGCGTGGACCAGCTTCGCGAACATCGAGAAGTCGTGGGCGTACCGGCAGGACCAGCTGCCCTCGACGCATCCGATCGCCGCGGACATCGTCGACCTGCACGCGGTCGAGGTGAACTTCGACGGCATCACCTACGCCAAGGGCGCGAGCGTGCTCAAGCAACTCGTCGCCTACGTCGGGCTCGAGCACTTCCTCGAAGGCCTCAAGGTCTACTTCGGCAAGCACGCCTGGGGCAACGCGACCCTGTCGGATCTGCTGGGCGCGCTGGAAGCGGCCTCGGGCCGCGACCTGTCGTGGTGGAGCGCGCAGTGGCTGGAGACCACCGGTCTCAACTCGCTGAGCCCGCGCTACGAGGTCGGCGCCGACGGCACGTACACCTCGTTCGCCGTCACCCAGACCGGTGCCAAGCCGGGTGCCGGTGAGCTGCGCACGCACCGGGTCGCGGTCGGCGTCTACGACGAGGACGAGAACGGCAAGATCGTCCGCAAGCACCGCGTCGAACTCGACGTCGACGGCGAGCGCACCGAGGTGCCGGGGCTGATCGGTCTCCCGGCCGGCAAGCTCGTGCTGGTCAACGACGACGACCTGACCTACTGCACGATGCGGCTCGACCCGGCGTCGCTGACCACCCTGATCGACCGCATCGCCGACATCACCGAACCGCTGCCCCGCACGCTGTGCTGGTCGGCGGCGTGGGAGATGACGCGCGAGGCCGAGCTCAAGGCCCGCGACTTCGTCACCCTGGTGCAGCGCNAGCTGCTTCGCGAACCCGCGGATGCGGTGAAGGGCCCCTTTGCTGCGTCTTATGCGGGGAAAGTCCCCTTCAGCTCCGTCAGTGCTGCGGAGCGCCTGCCTGGTCGCTCAGCATGCGGAGGGCGTTCACGAGGCCGCCGATGAGGTCGCCTTCCTTGAAGGAGGCGACCATGCTGGCCACGGCGAGCTTCGCGCCGCGGTCGGGCAGGCGGTGCCGGGCCTGCGAGCCCGTCACGATCTCGATGACGCGCTGGCCGGGCGACACGGCGACGATCACGCCGTCGGCCGGGTTGTCGGTCGAGCTCAGCAGGCCTTCGGCGGTGACGCGGGTGTCCTCGCCGAGGTCGCCGAGATACACGCTGAAGTCCAGGCCGGTCTCGCGGCTGGCCAGGGTCAGCGCCTCGTCCAGCCGGGCAAGCTGCTGGGTCGTGAATGGGCTGTTCGGACCAGCCGGTTCGTACATCTTGGCGGCGGAAATCCGGCCGCTCGAAGTAACGGCGGCGCCGTAACCGGGCTCTTCGTCAACAGCGGTGGACGAATGGGTCAGTTCACCAGTTGCCACGAGCGCCTCCCGTCACCGAAGCTCCGTCCGCCGCACCGACGGCGGTCGCGCCGCCCGCGTGCGAATGCCTGGCGCCGACACCGTCGGGGTTGGCGCTCCACCACATGGCCGGGTACTCCCACGGCTGCCCCGGCCGGTACCGGGCGGCGCCCGCGCCCTTCGACCGCAGCGTGGCCACCCCGCAAAGCGCGTAGATGACCAAGGGGATCACCGCGAAGACCAGGATCGTCTCGACAAGGTTCACGCGCGTGAGCGTATCCGATGGCGCGGGGCCGCACCCGCTCGCACGGGTATGGGCCGCGGCACCTACCGCTCGTCGTCCGGCGGGGGCCGTCCGCCGCTTGCCGCGAAAGCGCTCCCACGTTGGGGCGAAGCCCGCAAGGCCGAAAGGTTGCAACTCAACGTACGGGCGGCCGCACCCGGCGCTGTCGTCTTGTCGCGGCCTTGAAATCCTCGTAGCTTTTTCACCTGTACGGGCCTTGCGCCCAGCTCCCCCACCCCAGCAGGTAACGCACCGGTCGCAGGAGGACATGTCATGCAGAGCACCCAGACACCCGGCCAGGCGATCATCGACGACATTTCGTCACTCTTCGAAATTGAATTCGTCCCCGGTACGCGTGTGACGGCGGGCACACGGGTTACGCGCGGTACTCGTGTCACTCGCGGTACGCGGGTCACCGCCGGCACCCGGGTCACCCGAGGCACCCGCGTCACCGCCGGAACCCGGGTCACCCGCGGCACCCGCGTCACCCGAGGCACCCGCGTGACCGCCGGAACGCGCGTCACCTGCGGCACGCGTGTCACTCGCGGCACCCGGGTCACCCGTGGCACCCGCGTCACCTGCCAGAGCGACTTCTCGCTCGCCGCCTGAGATCGAGCACGACCGGCTAAGCAGGGGACGGCGTACTCGTAACGAGCTTCATCACGGCATCATCGGCCCGCCCCGGCCGCCGAAAGGCAGCCGGGGCGCCGACGTGTTCGCGGTCTGATCAGGCCGCGGTTCCCAGGTACGGCCGCCACAACGGGTCGGCCTCCTTCGAATGCGCGAGCAGCCGCCAGTGCGGCCCGTGCGGGGCCCTCGGCACGACGCGCAGGCGCCAGCCGATCTCGGCAAGCAGCTTGTCCGCCTTCCGGTGGTTGCACTTGGCACAGCAGGCCACGCAGTTCGTCCAGCTGTGGGGGCCACCGCGACTGCGCGGGACGACGTGGTCGATGGTCTCGGCCCGCCCTCCGCAGTAGGCGCAGCGGTACCGGTCGCGGTGCATCAGCCCGGCCCGGGTCAGCGGCACCTGCGCGCGGTAGGGCACGCGCACGTAGGTGCTCAGCCGGATCACCGAAGGCACGGGCAGCGAGACCGTGGCGGCGTGCAATTCGATCCCCGCCGGGTCTCCGTGCACCACCTCGGCCTTGCCGCACATCACGAGGACCACCGCGCGCCGCAACGGCAGCGCCGTGAGCGGTTCGAACGTGGCGTTCAACAGCAATACCCGTCTGCGGCCCCACGATGTCGTAGTGGGTGCCGCCGTAGTCGACGGGTCCCGCCCTCTACGCTGTCCGGGCGGGCGGGCAACACCCCCTGGCCGCGTTCCCGGCCCGCCCGGTGGAGCCCCGTGCGAGGGGGCACCTCCCGGATGGGCGCGCAACACGGCCTCCGGCGCCTGTCCGGCCAAGGCTTGGCTCGGGACGCCGAGGGGGATGGGTTGTCGGTCTGGCACTCGACCACCTCCACCGGTGCAGGCATAGTCGACCACAGATCAGCCCCAAAGTGCACGTGTGTTACTGGACGTGTCACATGCGCGCGACCCGGCGGCCACATGAAGTTGGCTGTTCCGCCTCCGCCGGGGCCGAGCGGCGTGACCGATCCCCCGCCGAGTACGAAAGGACATTTCCTCTCCGTGAACCTGCTGCCCACCGAACCCCCGGCCTGCACACGCGAGGCCGGCAGCCTGTGCTACCAGGTGTTCCAGGTCACAAAGAACGAATGGCTCTCCGCGTCCGCGGGCTGGCTGCTGACGAAGCCGCTCAGGATCCTGATGATCATCGCCGTGGCGTTCCTGCTGCGGTATTTGGTGCGACGCCTGATCAACCGCGTGACGCGGATGCCGAGCGGCTCGTCGAAACTGCCCGCCCTGTTGAGACCGCTGCGGGAGAAGGCTCCCGAAGTGCTCGGGTCGGCGGTGATGGAACGGCGCCGTCAGCGCGCCGCCACCATCGGCTCGGTGCTCAAGTCGATGGCGACGTTCCTGATCTACGGCCTCGCGTTCATCCTGGTGCTGGGCGAACTGGGCATCGACCTCGCGCCGATCATCGCTTCGGCGGGCATCGTCGGCGTGGCGCTCGGGTTCGGCGCGCAGAACCTGGTCAAGGACTTCCTGTCCGGCATGTTCATGATGATCGAGGACCAGTACGGCGTGGGTGACGTCGTCGACGTCGGCGAGGCGTCCGGCACCGTCGAGGCCGTGGGCCTCCGGATCACCACCTTGCGTGACATCAACGGCACCGTCTGGTACGTGCGCAACGGCGAGGTGCTGCGGGTCGGCAACTCGAGCCAGGGCTTCGCGGTCGCCGTCGTCGACGTTCCGCTCAGCTACTCGGCCGACGTCGAGAAGGCCACCGAGCTGATGGCCGAGAAGGCGAAGACGCTCCTGGAGAGCGAAGGGCTCGCACCGAACGTGCTGGAACCGCCGGAGATGCTCGGCGTGGAGACCGTCACCCCCGAGAGCATCAAGCTTCGCCTGACCGTGAAGGTCCGGCCGGGCAAGCAGTGGGCCGTGCAGCGTGCGCTGCGTGCGCATCTGCTCGCCGCGCTCGACGAAGCGGGCTTCGAGCCTCCTCTGGGGCGCTTTATGTCGTCCGGCCCCGCCGCGCAGTAGGACAAGGGCAGAATGGAGCTGTGTCCGTGACCGAACCTGACCCCACCACCCTGTACGAAGCGATCGGCGGTGAACCGGTCTTCACCCGGATCGTCGCGCGGTTCTACGCCGAAGTGGCGGTCGACGAGGTGCTTCGCCCGCTGTACCCGGAGGAGGACCTCGGCCCGGCCGAGGAACGTTTCCGGCTGTTCCTCATGCAGTACTGGGGTGGCCCGCACACCTACTCGGACCAGCGCGGTCACCCTCGGCTGCGGATGCGGCACGCTCCGTTCAAGATCGGCCCGATCGAACGCGACGCCTGGCTGCGCTGCATCAAGATCGCGGTCGACGAGGAGAACATCGAGGAGCCCTACCGCTCGCAACTGTGGGCGTACCTGGAGATGGCCGCCAACAGCATGATGAACAGCTTCGTGTGATGGAACGCGACGTGGCTTGGTGGGCTCAGGCGGTCTTCTACCAGGTCTACGTACGCTCGTTCGCCGATTCGGACGGGGACGGCGTCGGTGACCTCGAAGGCATCCGCGGCAAGCTCGGGTACCTGGAGCTGCTCGGGGTCGACGCGCTGTGGCTGGCGCCGTTCTACCGCTCCCCCATGGCCGACCATGGCTACGACATCGCCGACCCGCGCGACGTCGACCCGATGTTCGGCACCCTCGGCGATTTCGACGTCCTGCTGACCGAGGCGCACAAACGCGGCATCAAGGTCACCGTCGACGTCGTCCCCAACCACACCAGCAACACCCACGCCTGGTTCAAATCGGCGATGGCGGCGCCGCCGGGCAGCCCGGAACGGGATCGCTACATCTTCCGCGACGGGCTCGGCCCGCGCGGCGACCAGCCGCCGAACAACTGGATCAGCGCTTTCGGCGGCCCGGCGTGGACGCGGGTCCCGGACGGCCAGTGGTACCTGCATCTGTTCTCGCCGCAGCAGCCGGACCTGAACTGGACCAACCACGAGGTCGCCGCCGATCTGGAGCGGACCCTGCGGTTCTGGCTGGACCACGGTGTGGACGGCTTCCGCGTCGACGTCGCGCACGGCATGGCGAAACCGCCGGGCCTGCCGGACATGGACCCACGGGTGAACGCGCTCGGGCCGAGCGAGTTCTACGATCCGCGGTTCGACAACGACCGTGTCCACGAGATCCACCAGATGATCCGCAAGGTGCTCGACGAGTACCCGGGCACCATGGCCGTCGGCGAGATCTGGGTGACCGACGAGGAACGTCTCGCGCGCTACCTGCGGCCCGACGAGCTGCACCTGGCGTTCAACTTCCGGCTCGTGCTCACGCATTTCGACGCGGACGCGCTGCGGACGGCCATCGAGCGGTCGCTGGCGGTGCCGAAGTCCGCCGGAGCGCCCGCCACCTGGACGTTGAGCAACCACGACGTCTGGCGGCAGGTCAGCCGGTACGGCGACGGTGAACGCGGCGTCCGGCGCGCGCGGGCGATGGCGCTCGTCGAGCTCGCGCTGCCCGGGGCGGTCTATCTGTACAACGGCGAAGAACTGGGGCTCGGCAACGTCGACCTCCCGCCGGAAGCGCTCGCGGACCCGCGGGCCAAGACCTCCGGCGCCGAGTTCGGCCGGGACGCGTCACGGGTGCCGCTGCCGTGGGAAGGCGACCTGCCGCCCTTCGGGTTCTCGCGCAATCCGCGCACGTGGCTGCCGATGCCCGCTTCGTGGGCCTCGGTGACCGTGGAAGCGCAGCTGGAGGATCCGGCGTCGACGCTGTCGCTGTACCGGCGGGCGATCGAGATCCGTAAGTCGCACAAGGCTTTCCGCGGCGACGACCTCGAATGGTACGGCGCGCCCGCGGGATGTTTCGCGTTCCGGCGGCGCGGCGGCGGGCTGGTGTGCGCGCTGAACACGTCGGCGAGCCCGATCGCACTGCCGCCGGGTGAGGTACTGCTGTCGAGCGTTCCGCTGGTGAACGGCAAACTGCCGCCGGACGCGGCCGCCTGGCTCGTCTGAGCGGCCCCTCGAACGCAATGAAAGGCGCGGCCGGCGAGACTCAGCTTCGGCAGCGGCCGCAGGANCATCGCAAATTTTGCGATGAAGGGGCCTTTCATTGCACGCTAGGCGATCACTTGTTGAAGCCCGGGTGCAGCTTGTACTGCGTCTGGGCGTTGAACTCGTTCTGCCGGACGAGCTTCGCCGGGAAGGTCCGCCAGTCGTTGAGGTCCAGGACGTCCAGGCCCTTCACGATGTCGGACGAGTAGATGTGGCCGTTGTACCAGTAAGCCGACCACGTCCCACCGCCGACGAGCTTCTCGTTCGAGAGCGGGCCACGCTCCCAGAACGCGATCTCCTTCGGGTTCTTCGCGTCGGTGAAGTCCCACACCGAGACGCCGCCCTGGTACCAGGACTGGACCATGATGTCCTTGCCCGGCACCGGGATCAGCGAACCGTTGTGCGCCACACAGTTCTCGGTCTCGGACTGCAGGCGCGGGATCTTGTAGTAGCTGACGAACTCCAGCTTGCGGTCGTCGCCGCGGCCGGTGATCTGGTAGATGCCGTTGGCGCCGCGGGTGGAGCCGAACTTCTCGAGGCAGGTCGCCATCCCGCCGCCACCGAGCTCGTCGGTGAAGACGATCTTGGTGGCGTCGTTGTTGAAGGTGGCGCTGTGCCAGAACGCGAAGTTCACGTTGTCCTGCACGCGGTTGAGGACCCGCGGCTTGAGCCGGTCGGAGATGTCGAGCAGGACGCCGTCACCCATGCAGGCACCGGCCATCAGGTCCTTCTCCGGCAGCGCCGTCAGGTCGTGGCAGCCGGTGGTCGCCGACCGGCGGGTGCCGTCGGGGTTGGTGCCGCCGGGGTTGCCGCCGCCGTCGTCCGCCGGGAACAGCACCGGCGTCGCGACCAGCGAAGCCTTCGCCGGGTCCTTCACGGGTACCTTGATGATCGACAGCTTGTCGTGCGGCGGCTGACAGTCGGGCAGGTTGGCCGCCGGCGCGTACGACGAGACGTAGATGTAGACGTCCTTGCCGCGCTTGTCCGGCACCAGGGTGTTGGTGTGCGAACCGCAGTCGGTCTCGATCGCCGCTACGTACTTCGGCGCCGCGAGGTTCGAGATGTCGAAGATCTTGATGCCCTCCCACGCCGACTTCTCCGAGGCGGGCTTCGAGACGCTGTTGCACGAGTTGTCGCTGCGCGACGAGTCGGTCGACAGGAAGAGCAGGTCGCCGGAGATCGACACGTCGTTCTGCCCGCCGGGGCACAGGACCTGGCTGACGATCTTCGGGCGGTACGGGTTGCGGACGTCGTAGACGTTGAACCCGTCGTAGGTGCCGACGATCGCGTGTCCCTTGGTGAACGCGATGTCGGTGCCGGTCGAGTCCTTGGTGAACGGTCCCTGCTGCGGGACGTTCGCGATCGACCGGAGGTTGGGGCTGTGGACGATCTCGTCCACGCCCGGAATCGCGGTCGCCGACGGTTCGGCGATGACGGCCGGCGCGGCGAGCGCGCTGGAAGCCCCGAGGGCGGCGACTGCGGCCGCCGACACGAAGACCCTGGTCAAGCGGCGTTTCAGCCCAGGCTGCAGCACGATATGGCTCTCCTTCCACCCAGCTTTACGCGCACCTTATTCCTTATTTAGGCTCAACAGATACCGACCAACGGAGGAACTCCCGGGATGAGAAAAAGTTTGACATCGGCACTGGTCGCCGCTGCTTTCGTAGTCTCGGGCTGCACCGGCGACGAAACTCCGGCGCAACCGGCCCAAAGCGCTCCGGTGATCGTGCCCGGGAAGCCCGGAGAGCAGGCGGGGACCGGCTCCCCCGCCCCAGTGAACCGCGATCAGCCCAACGAGGCCGACGTCGAGTACATGACGATGATGATCCCCCATCACCAGCAGGCGAAGGTGATGACCGATCTGGTGCCGGGAAAGACGGCGAACGAGCAGATCCGGGCGATCGCCGGGCGGATCTCGGTCGCGCAGGACGGCGAGGTCACGATGATGAAGACCTGGTTGTCCGACCGCGGCAAGC
The DNA here is from genome assembly GCF_037997115.1 of Amycolatopsis coloradensis. NCBI lineage: Bacteria > Bacillati > Actinomycetota > Actinomycetes > Pseudonocardiales > Pseudonocardiaceae > Amycolatopsis > Amycolatopsis coloradensis. The sequence goes on along the minus strand of NZ_CP150484.1, from coordinate 3,447,830 downwards.
CGGTGCCGGGCGAAGGGCACGCGGGCCACGGTGGCGGGCACGATCACGCGCTCATGCCGGGCATGGCGACCGAGGCCCAGCTGGCGGAGCTGCGCGCGGCGAACGGGGTGGCGTTCGAAAAGCTGTTCCTCGACCTCATGATCGCGCACCACCAGGGCGCGCTGACCATGGCCGAAGCCCAGCTCGGCAAGGGTGTGGAGATCAAGGCGCAGGAGATGGCGCAGGAGGTCATCACCGGCCAGTCCGCCGAGATCGAGCGGATGAAGACCATGCGCGGAAAGCTCTGAACCCTCGGGGGAGTCAGGCGTCGCCGGAGGAGCCCATGTCGAACCCGGAGTCGCCCGAGTCGTCGAGGGTGCCCGAGACGATCCACGTCGCCAGCGCGGCGGCCTGGACGTAGGGAGCCGCCTTCGCCGCGGCCCGTCCGGCGGATCTGGCACGTCCCCACTTCTCCGGGCGTTCGGCGCGTTCCGGCGCCTCCTCACCCGGCGGGCGCTCGGTCCGCCACGGGGTCTCCTCCGGCCGGACCTCGGCGAGGAAGTCCGCGGTCGGGTCTTCCCCGTCCTTACCGGCGTCCTTATCGCTCATGGAGACAGCCTGACACCGCGGGCGGCCGGAAGCCACCCGCGGTGCGAAGCGTAAGGAAGCCGTCAGAAGAGCAGCGGCAGGAGCGCGTGACGGCGCTTGAGGACCGCGCCGTACCGCGCGTCGATGCGCATCCACGAATCCGTCGCGGTGACGCGGACGACGTCGCCGTCGATCGACGAGTCCACGAAGCCCATCCCCGACAGCGCGAACAGGCACCGCATCTGGACCTTGATCTCCAGCTCGTTGCCCGAAACGGTGAGCACCGCCTGGTCCATCAACGACGCCGGCGGCGTGCCGTGCGGGCCGACGTTGTCGCGGGCGAGGGTCACCCCTCGATCGGCCAGCTCCGAGATCACCGTCGCCGGCAGCTCGTCCACCAGCTGCCAGCGGCCGGGGGCGGGCAGCTCGGAGTGCCACATCAGGTCGCGGGCAGGCCCCGGATCCATGCGCTCGCCGCCGGCGACGGTCAGCGCGGCGAGCAGCTCGTTGCCGGACACCGTGATGTCCGAAGGCGAGATGTCACCGGCCACGGCCCTGGTCGCGAGGACCTCGAACGGCGTCGCGCACCACGCCTCGACGACGCCGTCACCGCGCTGGCGCAAGCGCACCAGCGTGTTCTGGTCGAGCCGGACCGCCCTGGCCACGAACGCGCCGAGCGTTTCGCGGTCGCCCGCGTCCGGGATGACGAGCTCAGGCATCCGCGAACCCCTTCTCCAGGAAGGCACGTTCGTCCTCGGTCAGCCGCCGGGGCCGCTCCGACGCGGTGTCGAACGGCGCGAGCACCGTCTCGGCGGTGACCGCGACCTTGTCGGCCTCTGCCGGGCCACCGTGCACCCGGTAACCGAGGGTGAAGCTGGCGTGCTTCAAGTCCTTCAACGAGATCTCCACCCGGATGTCCTGATCGGACACCACGATCGGCGAACGGTAATGGACGGCCAGCTTCACCACCACGATGCCCTTGGGCAGTTCGGTGAGCCCCGCGCGGACGGCGTCCCCGAACAGCAGGGGGATCCGTGCCTCTTCGAGCAGGGTCACCAGATTCGCGTGGTTGACATGCCCGTAGACGTCCATATCCGACCAGCGCGGCCGGATCAGGGAAATGTACGCCACTACCTCACCGTGCTCCGGATCTGCCTCGCCGCCACCGACAGCGTCGCCAGGTCGAGCTTGCCGGACTGGCTGATCTCGTCCAGTGCGACGCGAGCCCGCTGTAGCCGCGAAGCGTTCGTCTTCTCCCAATGGGCGATCTTCTCGTCCGGGTCGGTACCCGAATCGCTGTGCCGCAACGCGTCCAGCGTGATCGTCCGCAAGGAACCGTAGACGTCGTCCCGCAGCGCCAGCCGCGCGAGCGCGTGCCAGCGGTTGCCACGTTCGAGGCCACTGATCGACGTCAGCATCTTGTCGATGCCGAGGTGGTCGGAAAGCGCGTAGTACAGGCCCGCGGTCTCCGCCGGGGTGTGCACCGCGTCGATCCCCACCTGCTGCTCGGCCAGCTCCGCGACGTCGGTCACGTCGAGCAGGCCGTAGGTGTGCAGCAGCAACGCCACCCGTCCGGCGAGTTCCGCCGGGACGCCCTTCTCGATCAGCCGCTCGGTGTTCGCGTCCACCGAAGCGCGCTCGACACCGCGAAGCAGCTCGTGCGCCCGCGGGGCCAGCTCACCGACGACGCGGCCGAACCGGTTGATCTCGGCGAGCGGGGCCAGCGGCTGCGGCCGGTTGGTGAGGAACCAGCGGGCGGCCCGGTCGAGCAACCTGCGGGTTTCCAGCATCATCTCGTCCGCGACCTCGGTCGGCACGACGTTGTCCAGCGCGTCGATCTGGGCCCACAGCGACGGCAGGTCGTACACGTGGGTGACCACGGCGTAGGCGCGGACCGCGTCGGTCGCGGTCGCGTTCATCTCCTCCATCAGGCGGAAGACGTACGAGATGCCGGCGCCGTCGACGACCTCGTTGGCCACCATCGTCGTGATGATCTCGCGCTTCAGCGGGTGCTGGAAGATCGCGTCGCCGAAGCGCTCCCGAAGCGGCTTCGGGAAGTACTCGGGCAGACGACGCGAGAACACCTCGGAGTCCGGCAGCTCGCTCGCCAGCAGCTCGTCCTTCAGGTCGAGCTTGACGTGCGCGAGCAGCGTCGCCAGCTCCGGCGAGGTGAGGCCTTCGCCCGCCTTCTCCAGCGCGCGGAACTCCGCCGAACTCGGCAGCGCTTCGAGCTTGCGGTCGAAAGCGCCCTTCGCGACCAGCGCCGCGACGAGCCGCTGGTGCACCGAGACCATCGGGCCGGCGTGCGCCCGGCTGACCCCGAGCACGGCGTTCTGCCGGTAGTTGTCGGCCAGCACCAGCTCGCCGACCTCGTCGGTCATCTGCTCCAGCAGTTCGTTGCGCTGCTCTGCGTCCAGCGATCCGGTCGAGACCAGGTGGTCCAGCAGGATCTTGATGTTGACCTCGTGGTCCGAGCAGTCGACGCCCGCCGAGTTGTCGAGCGCGTCGGTGTTGATCTTGCCGCCCGCGCGGGCGAACTCGATCCGGCCGAGCTGGGTCAGGCCCAGGTTCCCGCCCTCGCCGACGACCTTGACGCGGAGCTGCTTCCCGTTGACGCGCAGGGCGTCGTTGGCCTTGTCGCCCGCGTCCGCGTGGGATTCGGTCTCGGCCTTGACGTAGGTGCCGATGCCGCCGTTCCACAGCAGTTCGACCGGGGCCAGCAGGATCGCCTGCATGAGGTCGTTCGGCGCCAGCTTCGTGACGTCCCCGGCGAGCCCGAGCGCTTCGCGGACCTGCGGGCTGACCGGGATCGTCTTCGCGGACCGCGAGTAGATCCCGCCGCCCTCGCTGATCAGCGAGCGGTCGTAGTCCTCCCACGACGACCGCGGCAGGTCGAACAGCCTGCGCCGCTCGGCGAACGAGGTCGCCGAATCCGGGTTCGGGTCGAGGAAGATGTGCATGTGGTTGAAGGCGGCCACGAGCCGGATGTGCTCCGAAAGCAGCATGCCGTTGCCGAAGACGTCACCCATCATGTCGCCGATGCCGACGACGGTGAAGTCCTCGGTCTGGGTGTCCTTGCCCAGCTCGCGGAAGTTGCGCTTGACGCTCTCCCAAGCACCCTTCGCGGTGATGCCCATGGCCTTGTGGTCGTAGCCGACCGAGCCACCGGACGCGAAGGCGTCGCCGAGCCAGAACCCGTAGTTCGCCGAGACCTCGTTCGCGATGTCGGAGAACTTCGCGGTCCCCTTGTCCGCCGCGACCACGAGGTAGCTGTCGTCGCCGTCGTGGCGTACCACCCGCGGCGCCGGGACGGTCTTGCCCTCGACGCGGTTGTCGGTCACGTCCAGCAGACCGGAGATGAACATCCGGTAGCAGGCGATGCCCTCGTTCAGCTGGGCGTCACGGTCCAGCCCGGGGTCACCGGTGGCCGCCGGCGGGCGCTTCACGACGAAGCCGCCCTTCGCGCCGACAGGCACGATGACCGCGTTCTTGACCGCCTGTGCCTTGACCAGGCCGAGGATCTCCGTGCGGAAGTCCTCACGGCGGTCGGACCACCGCAGGCCACCGCGCGCGACGTCGCCGAAGCGCAGATGCACACCCTCGATCCGGGGCGAGTACACGAAGATCTCGTACTTCGGCCGCGGCTCGGGCAGTTCGGGCACCGCGCTCGGGTCGAGCTTGAGCGCCAGGTACTGGCGGGAGTTCCCGTCTTCGTCGGTGACGTGGTAGTTCGTCCGCAACGTGGCGAGGATGACCGACATCAGCCGTCGCAGGATCCGGTCCTCGTCGAGGCTCGTCACCTCGTCGACCAGCTTGCCGATCTCGGTGGTGAGCTGCTCGGCCTGCGACGCGCGGGCCTCGTCGCCGAGCGCGAGGTCGAACCGCGTCTCGAACAGCCGCACCAGCGCGGTGGCGATGTCGGTGTGCGCGAGGACGGTGTTCTCGATGTACTCCTGCGAGAACGGGATCTTCGTCTGGCGCAGGTACCGCGAGTAGGCGCGCAGGATGGCCGCCTGGCGCCAGGTGAGCCCGGCGCGCAGGACGAGGCCGTTGAAGCCGTCGACCTCGCAGTCGCCGCGCCACGCGGCGTGGAAGGCGTCCTGGAAGCGGGTACGGAGGTCGCTGTCCGCGTGGTCGAGGACCTGCGGGTCGATCCGCAGGCCGAAGTCGTAGATCCACGACCGGCCGCCGTCCTCGCGGCGCAGTTCGTACGGCCGTTCGTCGACGACCTCGACGCCCATCCGCTGCAGGACCGGGAGCACCTGAGAGAGGGTGACGCCCTCGCCGCGCAGGTACAGCTTGAAGCGCCGCTCCCCCGCCTCCGCGTCGGCGGGCAGGTAGAACGACATCGACAGGTCGCCCTCATCGGTCAGCGACTCCAGGGCACGGAGGTCGGCGAGCGCTTCGAGCGCGGTGAAGTCCTCCTTGTAGCCCTCGGGGAACACAGCGGCGAACCGCTGCCCCTGCTCACCGGCGGACTCTTCACCCATCAGGCCGATCGGGGCGCCGCCGTCCCCGGCGCGCCCGCGGCGTTCGGCGAGGATCGCCTCGACCATCCGGTCGTCCCAGCTGCGCACGGCTTCGTTGAGCCGTTCCTGGATGCGCAGGGTGTCCGGTTCGGACCGCTGCGACGGATCGGTGTGCACGATGAAGTGCACCTGCGCGAGCACGGTCTCGCCGATGCGCGCGCTGTACTCCAGTTGCGTGCCTTCGAGTTCTTCGAGCAGGACCTCCTGCATCGCGAGCCGCGAACGGGTCGTGTAGCGGTCACGCGGGAGGTACACGAGGCACGAGTAGAAACGGCCGTACGGGTCGCGGCGCAGGAACAGGCGCAGCCGTCTGCGATCCGAAAGCGTGATCGCGCCCGTCGTCGTCGAGTACAGCGAGTCGGTGTCGGCCGAGAACAGGTCCGCGCGCGGCCAGTTCTGCAGCACTTCGAGCATCCGCTGGCCGGAGAAGGACTCCATCGGGAAGCCCGCGCGGTGGATGACTTCGCGGACCCGGTTGCAGACCACCGGGATGTCGAGCACGTTCTCGTGCAGCGCGGTGGTGGTGAACATGCCGAGGAATCGGTGCTCGCCGGTGACGTTTCCGTTGTCGTCGAACGTCTTCACACCGACGTAGTACGGATACACCGGGCGGTGCACCGTGGACGGCGCACTCGCCTGGGTCAGCACCAGCAGCGTCGGCGCGAGCGCGGACGCCGCCGTGTCCGGACCGGCGGTGAGACCGCGCGCGGCCAGGCTGTCCTGGCGCAGCACACCCAGCCCGGTGGCGAGCACCGCGCGCAGGGCGGGCTCGTCGCTGTCCGGGTGCGGGTTGTCGATCAGCTCGTAACGGCGGTAACCGAGGAAGGTGAAGTGGCCGTCGGCGAGCCAGCGCAACAGCCGGGCGCCCTCCGCGACCTCGTGCGCGGGCAGCCGCGGCGGGTTCCCGTCCAGCTCGTCGGCGAGACGGCGCGCCGTCTCCGCCATCTTGTCGGTGTCCTCGACGACCTCACGCACATCGCCCAGCACGGACGACAGCCGGTTGTCCAGCTCGCGGGCACGGTTCGGGTCCGTCACCAGGTCGATCTCGATGTACATCCACGACTCGGCCGCCGAATTCGACGGCGGCTCCGCCGGATCCGCGTCCGGGTGGACCTCCAGCAGCTCACCGGTCAGATCCCGGCTCACCACGACGATCGGGTGCACGATGCGCTGCACCTGCACCCCGTCCCGCGCGAACTCGGCCGCGACCGAATCCACCAGGTACGGCATGTCGTCCGTGACGACCTGCACGACGGTGGCCTCACGCGTCCAGCCGTCTTCGGGGCCCGTCGGGTTCAGCAACCGCACCGCGGGACGGCCGGGCATCCGGTCCTTCGCGAGCTGCAGATGCGAGCGGACGGCGCCGACGAGGTCGACCGGGTCGTCACCGAGAATCTCTTCGGCCGGGATGTGCCGGTAGTACAAGCGGATCAAGTCGCCGATCTCCGGGGCGTATGCCGCGGCGGCGTCGATCAGGTCGTCCCGGATCTGCTCCGGGTTCGCCGACCGGCGCCGGGCGCCATCCTCGGTGCCGACATCTTTTCCGGGCGGGGACGAGACTCCCGTCGAGCTCATTGAGGCAACTCTCCACTGTAGCGAGATTGACACCGCGACCGGCACGACTCTGTACCGGCCCAGACCCAACCTACAGCTCCGGACAGTCGGCTCCACAAGGCCGGGTCCTTCCCGGCCGTCGAAGATTTCCCTGCTCAGATACCGGAATCGCCGTGATCGGTTCAGCTACTCGCGGGTCACATCGGCGGTCTGTCCGGGCCTCGCGGCGGCCCGCCGCACCGGGGTGACCAGCACCCATTGCCGCGCGGTGCCGCTTCGGATGACCTCACCCGGCTAGCTGAATCGTTCAAGCCGACCGCCGCCTCCACTGAAGTGGGAAGCAAGGGACCTTTGCTACCGCCCGGGGTCAGTCGCTGCCGTTGGCGCGGTGCCGGTCGTGGCCGTTGACGGGACGCTTTCCCGAGTCCTGGGAACCGAGCTGCTTCACGAGCGCGGCGGCACTGGCGGTACCCGCCTGGTGCTCCGCGAGCGCGCGGGCGAGCAGGTCGGCGAGACCGGCGTCCGGCGGCGGCTCGTCCTCCGCGATCGCGCGAGCGTAGCTCTCCGGAAACGGCGTGATCGGCCGCCAGGAGCCGGTATCGGTCAGCGGGTCCAGCGCCGGCGGCATCCGCAATCGCGGCAGCCACGGATCAGCGACCTCTTCCTTGGCGCTCGAACGAGAGCTTTCCTGGACCCCGGCCGGGTCCTCCCGAGGCGGCGGCGCGAGCGGGACGGCGGGTTCGCTGTACTCGACGGGAGGCTGCTCCCGGCGGGCACGGCCGGTGCCGGCGCGTTCTTCGGTGACAGGTTCGGGGCGCACGGGATCCGCGACGCCGTCCGCGCGGCGGCGGCCACCGCCCTGCCCGCCCGTGCTGGAGATCCCAAGCCGGTCCAGTACCGATTTCGCCGCCACGGACCCGTGTTCGACGTCGTGCCTGGTCTTGCGCGAGACCGGCGCCGAGGATCGGCGCGCACGCTCTTCGGCCGCCCACTCGTCGCTCTCCCACAACGGCGCGGCGGTACCCGGCGGACGGGTCTCCGCGGCCACGCGCGGCCGTGGTTCGGCGGCGGGTTCGGGAGCGAGAAGCAGTTCAGGCGGGACGGTTTCCGACGCCGCGACGGGCACCGGCTCCTCGGCCCGGCGCCGCGTGACCGGAGCCGGGGTTTCCGGCCGGGCGATCGCCGGTTCGGGGGCGACGGTCTCGCGAGCCGCGGGCTCCTCCTGACGGCGACGGCGCACGGGCTCCGGTTCCGGACGCGACACCGGTTCGGGGCGCGGCACGGGCTCCGGCTTCGGCGGGGGCAGCAGTTTCGGCGCGACGGGTTCGGCCTTGGGCTCGAACCTGATCGACGGCTTGGCCTTCTTCGGCACGCGACGGCGCCAGTCGCTGTCGGACGCCACCGCTTCCCTGGCGGGCTCGGGGCGGGACGGCGGCTTCAGCACCGGCGCTTCGCTCTTTTCCGCGACCGGCGCCACGGGAGGCTCCACCGAGCGCGGAGGTTCGACCGGCGTGTACCGCGCAGACACGGATTCGGCATGCCTGCTCTGCCGCACGGGCTGCGGCGGCTCACGGCGAACCGGCGGCTCGGCAGCGGCACGCTTCGGGGGTGCCGCGTCGATCGCCGGGATCACCGCGGTCACCTCGGCCGGTTCCGGCGCGGGAACGGGCGCCGCGGCGGCGGCCGGCCGCGCGGCGACGGCACGCAGGACGTCGTCGAGGTCGACCGCCGCGTTCTCGGCCGCGCCGAATTCGCCGACCAGGACGTTGCACGCCTGCCTGCGCGCACGGGCGTGCAGATGTTCGGCGGCACGCGAACGGTGCAGGCAGCCGATGGCCTCCTCGGCCCGGCCGAGCCGTTCCTCGATCTGCGCGAGTTCCAGCCACAGCCGTGCCGTGACGGCGTGCAGGTTGTGGTCCTCGGCCCCAGCGACCGCCTCACGGACGAGCATTCCCGCGGCTTCACCGGATCCCGCGGGCAGCAGGACACGAGTGGCCACCGCCAGCCGCAGCCACGCGGCGGGCGCGATCCCGGCGGCACGGACGGGCGCGTCGAGGATCGGCTGCGCGACCTCCTGCGCCATCTCCGTGTCGCCCCGGTCCAGCAACGTGCAGACGAGTTGCAGGATCAGCCTGATCCGGACGAGACCTCCGTCGTCCTCCGGGTTTCCGAGCTTTTCGAGCATGCCGAGCCCGGTCCGCGCGGCGTCGGCGGCCGACGTCAGGTCACCATGCCGTCGACGGTGCGCCGATACCCCGACCCTCAGCAGCGCGCGGATCAGCAACTGGGAATCCGCCGCCATCGAGCCGTCGCCGAGCACGAGCTTGTCCGCTTCGGCGAGCACCCGGTCCAGTTCCGCCTTGCGGCCGAATTGCGCCAAGCAGCCCACGAGGTGACACAACGCCTCCGCCCGATGCGAGGGCGAAACCGCCGGATCCGCCAGCAACGGACGCAGCGCGGCCAGACCCGTCAGCGGGATGCCCACGCTGCGCGCGCAGACCGCCAGATCGATCCTCAGCCGGGCGGCGATGTCGCCGTAGCCAGCGTGTTCCGCGGCGCGCAGGGCGGCCACGGCCCGGCCGACCGTCCGGGGACGGCCACCGAGCCGGACCCGGGCGCTCACCACCAGGCTCTCCGCGCGGATCCACTGCTCGTCGGCACCGGCGGCCTCGGCGAGCGCGGCCGCGCGCTCCCCGAGGACCAGTGCGAGCTCGGGCGCCCTCAGGTACAGGGCGTCCGCGCGTTCGATCAGCCTGCCGACAGCGGACAGGGTTCCCCCGGTGGCAGCCGTCCGCCCACCCACCATGGTGGTGGGCGAGCCCGGCCGTTGGCGCTTGCTGGCTTCCACGGGGAACCCCCGGCCCTCAGTCGCGGGTCAGCTTGCGATGGGTGACGCGGTGCGGACGAGCCGCCTCGGCACCGAGGCGTTCGACCTTGTTCTTCTCGTAGCCCTCGAAGTTACCTTCGAACCAGAACCATTGCGAGGGGTTCTCGTCCGTGCCTTCCCAGGCGAGGATGTGCGTCGCGACCCGGTCGAGGAACCACCGGTCGTGCGAGATGACCACGGCGCAGCCGGGGAACTGCTCGAGAGCGTTCTCCAGCGAACCCAAGGTCTCGACGTCCAGGTCGTTCGTCGGCTCGTCGAGCAGGATCAAGTTCCCGCCCTGCTTGAGGGTCAGCGCCAGGTTCAGCCGGTTGCGCTCGCCACCGGAGAGCACGCCCGCCGGCTTCTGCTGGTCCGGCCCCTTGAAACCGAACGCGCTGACGTAGGCACGCGAGGGCATTTCGGTCTGCCCGACGTGGATGTAGTCCAGCTTGTCCGAAACCACCTCCCATACCGTCTTCTTCGGGTCGATCCCGCCGCGGTTCTGGTCCACATAGGACAATTTGACCGTCTCGCCGATCTTGACCCGGCCGTCGTCCGGCTCCTCGAGCCCGACGATCGTCTTGAACAGGGTCGTCTTGCCGACACCGTTCGGCCCGATCACGCCGACGATGCCGTTGCGCGGCAGGTCGAACGACAGCCCGTCGATCAGCACCCGGTCGTCAAAACCTTTGCGCAGCTTCTCGACCTCGACGACCACACTGCCCAGCCGGGGCCCCGGCGGGATCTGGATCTCTTCGAAGTCGAGCTTGCGGTGCTTGTCCGCCTCCGCGGCCATCTCCTCGTAGCGGTCGAGCCGGGACCGCGACTTGGTCTGGCGCGCCTTGGCGTTGGACCGGACCCATTCGAGTTCGGACTTCAGCCGCTTGGCGAGTTTGGCGTCCTTCTTCCCCTGGACCTCGAGACGCTCGCGCTTCTTCTCCAGGTATGTCGAGTAGTTGCCCTCGTAGCCGACGACGCGGCCGCGGTCGAGCTCCATGATCCACTCGGCGACGTTGTCCAGGAAGTACCGGTCGTGGGTGACGGCGAGGACGGCGCCGGCGTAGTTCGCGAGGAACTGCTCCAGCCACAGCACGCTTTCGGCGTCCAGATGGTTGGTGGGCTCGTCGAGGAGCAGCAGGTCGGGCGCGGACAGGAGCAGCTTGCACAGCGCGACCCGGCGGCGCTCACCACCGGAGAGGTGGGTGACCGGCTCGTCCGGCGGCGGGCAGCGAAGCGCGTCCATGGCCTGCTCGACCGTGGAGTCGATCTCCCACGCGTCGGCGTGGTCGAGCTCCTCCTGGAGCTTGCCCATCTCTTCCATCAGCTCGTCGCTGTAGTCGGTCGCCATGAGCTCGGCGACCTCGTTGAAGCGGTTGAGCTTGACCTTGATGTCGCCAAGGCCCTCTTCGACGTTTTCGCGGACGGTCTTTTCCTCGTTGAGCTCCGGCTCCTGCATGAGGATGCCGACGCTGGCGCCAGGCTGGAGGAAGGCTTCGCCGTTGCTGGCCTGCTCGATCCCCGCCATGATCTTCAGAACGGTGGATTTACCCGCGCCGTTCGGCCCCACCACGCCGATCTTGGCGCCGGGGTAGAACGCGGTGCTGACGTCGTCGAGGATGACCTTGTCCCCGACGGTCTTGCGCACCTTCTTCATGGTGTAGATGAACTCGGCCATGCAAACGATCGTAGAGCGAGGCGATCGCGGCCTTGACGGCGGTCACCACCGAGCTACCGACAGTCAGCCCGATATCACTGAGTGAGCATCGGAACCTCAGCCCACGGGCGCCTCCTCCAGCGCGGTGACCATGGGATTCCCGGCGGGCGGCGGCACCGACGGGATCGCCCTGGGCCGGTCACGTCCCAACCGGTGGATCTCGGCCGAGCAACGCGCCAGGTTGGGGCCGATGGAGAAGGCCTCAAGCTCAGGTAGACCCAGAGGTGCCGGGATCTCCTCCGCGGTCTCGGCGCCGCGCAACCGCCCGGCCACGATCACCGGGTCGCCTTTGCTCAGGCAGGAGAACGCCGCCATCGCCAGCTTGCGCCAGCAGGTGACCTTGACCGCGAGCTGCCGTCCCTCGCCCCACTCCCCTCTTTCCTTGTCGTACCGGCGTTCGACACTCCGCAAGCCGAACGACACGACGTCGTGCCCGTGCCCCCGCTCCGGATGGTGGACCGGTTCGCTGGTCAGGTTGCCGATCATGGTCACCCACGTTTCGCCCATCGCCATCACACTCGCCCTTCTCCTCGTTCCGGGACCTTCCCGGCGTTTCCCTTGATCACAGAGTGCCTCGGACTCAAGGGCGGAAAGGGACGAAAACCGGATCTGTGGACAACTCCGGGCGTTAAAGGCTTCCTGTGGACAACTCGGAGCGGAAGAGCGGGCTTTGTCGGCGAGGCGTGGTAAGGGGCACTACCGATCGCGTGTCAGCTTGTAGGGCACCAGATCGACCACCAGCTCGTCGCCCTGCACCTGGACGTAGAGCGACAGCGGTGACGGCGGATTCCGCAGATACGCGACCGCGGCCTCGGTGAACCGGACCCTGCCGTTGCCGAGGTGGGTGATGCCCTGGGGTTCTTCCAGCGTGGTGAGCCATTCGGCGTGCCCCGGGTCCACGATCGCGGTGTAGGTCTTCGCGGCCGCTCGTGGACTCCGTTCGACGGCCCGGAGGATGTCGGCGGACCGAGCGTGGTCGAGAACGGCACGGATGGCCGCGTCGAACGTCGGCAACCCGGCGGCCACCTGGGCGATTTCGTGGAAGCCGCCCTTGGGGATACGGGCGTAGGCGAGCCACGCCCTGCCACCCGCTGTCGCGATGACATGGCCGACCGGGAAACCACCCGGTGTCCTGTCGTCGACGCAGACGTACACGACCTTCCCTAAGTCGTCGTGTTCCGGCTTCAGAAAGAGCTTCCGTTGCTCCAGAAGCCTGCGGACGGTTGCTCCGATTTCGTCTGCCACTGCGGTCTCCCCACGATGGTGAACCTGCCACTGAAACCCAGGCTCCCACCGTGACGGGCGCCGCCGCCCCGTTGTCCGGTTGCGGCCAAAGCTCTAGGAGCCGGGCCCCCGCCCCTGATCGGCGAGTTTCTTCAGCATCGCGTTGTAGGCGTTCAGATCCGCGTCACCGGAGGCCTCTTCGCGGCGATCCCGGCGCCGCGCCTCCCGCTCGTCCTGCCGCGCCCACTGCACCAGCAGCGCGACGAGCACCAGCAGCACCGGCAGTTCACCGGACGCCCACGCGATCCCGCCGCCGAGCCGCTGGTCGGTCAGGAGGTCGGTGACCCACGGCAGTTTCAGCCCGCGGTAGAAGTCCTGTCCGAGCACGGTCTGCATGCTCATCAGCGCGATCCCGAAGAACGCGTGGAACGGCATGGCCGCGAACATCATCCCCAGCCGTCCCAGCGGCGCGAGCCGTCGTGGCGCCGGGTCGACACCGATCACCGGCCAATAGAAGACGTACCCGGCGAGCAGGAAGTGCGCGTTCATCGCCAGATGCGCCCAGTGGTAGTTCAGCGCCGAATCGAACAGGCCCGAGAAGTACAGGCCGTAGAAGGAACCGACGAACAGCAGTAGTGCGACGATCGGATGCGTCAGGAACCTCGACAGCGGCGAGTGCACGAAGGCGAGCAGCCATTCACGCGGTCCGGGCGGGGCGTCCTTGCCCGCCGTGGGCAGCGCGCGCAGCGCGAGCGTCACGGGCCCGCCGAGCACGAACAGCACCGGCGCCACCATGGACAGCAACATGTGGTTGCCCATGTGCACGCTGAACATCGCGGGCGCGTACCGGCCGATACCGGACGACGTCGCGATCAGCAGTACGAAACAGCCCGCGAGCCACGCGACCGTCCGGCCGGTGGCCCAGGTGTCACCGCGGCGCCGCAGCCGCCGGACCCCGGCGAGGTACAGCCCGGCGAGAACGAGCGCGAGGGTGCCGTAGACGAGGTCGAACCGCCAGTCCGTGAGCAGCCGGAAGACCGTCGGAGGACCGTAGAGGTCGTAGCCGATCAGCAGTTCCGTTGTCGACGGCTGGGTCAGCGATTCCTGCGGCGGCGGGGTCTTCGCGAGCCCTGTCGCGATGCCGATCGTGACGAACATGATCAGCACCTCGACCGCGGCGAGCCGCAGCAGCTGACCACCGCCCGCTCCGTTCACCAGCCCGGCGACGCCCTTCTGCCGTTGCTGATGGCCGAAGACGCCGAGCAGCAGCAACGCGACGACCTTCGCGACCACCAGGAGGCCGTAGTCGGTGGTGAACAGGTCGGCGATCCTGATCCGCACCAGCGCGTTCACGATGCCGGAGACCGCCATCACGATCCAGCACACCAGCGCCAGCTTCGAAAACCGCGTCGCGGCGAGCTTGAGGTTCTCGCCGCGGCGCCAGCCGAGTGCCAGCAGCGCCACCAGCCCGCCGACCCACAACGCGGCGGCGACCAGGTGGTACAGCAGGCTGTTGGTCGCCATGTCGTGCGAGCCGCCGCTCGCGGAATGCCCCGTGACCGCGACCGGGACCAGGCCGCCGACGGACAGGAAGAAGACCACCGTCGTCCAGCCCCAGGTCAGCGCGAGACGGCAGCCGAGCGCGACCAGCAACGCGATCAACGCGGTGAACAGCCAGGCCTTCGGCTGCTCGATGGCGTCGACGAGGTCGACCAGCACCTGCGGCGAGAGCACCTCGGTGAACGGGCGGCCCGCGCCGTCGGCCGCGGAGAAGAAGATCGACGTGGCGGCCGCGAAGAACCAGACCCACGCCGCGACGCCGGCGACCCGGATGGCGGCGTAACCGTCGGCCGCGAGCGTGCCGGACTTCTGCGGCGGGACGAGGAACGCGGCGAGCAGCAGCGAACCCACGCACAGCACCGAAGCCGCTTCGGCCAGTACCCGGACGACGGTGATGCCGTAGCGGGTCACCAGGCCCGGGTCCGGGAGTCCGGCGATGACGTAACCGGCGCCACCGGTCAGCGCGACGAGGCCGACGGCCACCACCGCGGCCAGGAGCGCCCCGATCGACACCAGCGGCAGGACACCGGCCTTCCGCGCGGGTGGGGCCGGTTTCGTCTCGGGGTCTGAAGGCACGTCACGAGGGTATGCCGAACGCGCAACCGGCAAGATGGCGGCGTGCGGATCATCCTGCTGAGGCACGCCGAGTCACTCGGCAACGTCGACGAACTCGCCTACACCCGGATCCCCGACCACGCCCTGCCGCTGACCGACGCCGGTCGCGAGCAGGCGAAGCTGGCGGGCCCGGAGCTCAAGGAGGTCCTCGGCGGGCAGCGGACGGCGGTCTACGTCAGCCCCTATCTGCGGACACGGGAAACGTTGCGGCTGCTGGACATCCGGGAGGCCTGCGAGCGGATCGTGCCGGAGCCGAGGCTGCGGGAACAGGACTGGGGCAACCTCCAGGACCCGCTGGAGCAGGAGGTCCAGAAACAACGCCGCCACGAGTTCGGCCACTTCTTCTACCGGCTCCCGTTCGGCGAGTCCGGGGCGGACGTCGACGACCGGGTCGCGGCGTTCCTCAGCGAGCTGGCGGCGTGCGGCGAAGATCACCCCGAAACCGTGCTGGTCGTCTCACACGGGCTCACCATCCGCTTGCTGTGCCGACGGCTCTTCGGCTGGAGCATCGAGCTGTTCGAGTCCCTGTCCAACCCGAAGACCTGCGAATACCGCGTCGTGGAGCGGGTCGACGGCAAGTGGACACTGGATCACCCGTTCCGCCAGTGGCGGGACTCACCCGACGGGGAGACTCAGGTTTGAATCAGTTCAGCGGCGCGCAGCGCCCCCTTTGAGGGCGGCGGCGGGGGCATGGACGGAGGGGCGAGGAGCACCACCCTCGTTCCCAGCCCAGGGCTGGATTCGATCCGCGCGAATCCGCCGATCTCCGCCATCCGCGCGATGATCGAGTTCTCGAGGCCGAAGCCACGCCGCCGGGACCCGACGTCGAAACCGGCGCCGTGATCGCGCACCGTCAAGGAAACCCCGCCGCCGATCTCTTCGACGCTCACCACGGCCCGTCTGGTCCCGGAGTGCTTCAACGTGTTGCGCAGGGCTTCCCTGGCGGAGTCGTGCAGCGCCATGGCCGCCTCCTCCGAAAGCTCCGGCGCGGCGTCGTCCTGAACGACGACCTCGACGCGCAGCCCCTCCGCGGCCATTTCGGCGGCGAGCAGCCGCAGCCGCTGGTGCAGTCCGATTCCTTCGGTGGATTCGTGTTCGAGGCTGATCCGGATGCGCATCGCCTGAGCGCGTGCGGTACGGCGGACGCGGTCGAGGCTGGCCGCCGGGTCGAGTTCGTCGGCGGGCGCGGGGATCGCGAACGACTCCATCACCTGCAGGACGGTGTCGTGGACGTCGCGGCGGTGCCTCTCACGTTCCGCGGCCCGGCCCTGCTGCTCCCCGAACCCGACCGCGAACCGCATCGACGCGCCGACCAGGCCGGCGACCGCGAGTGACACCACCAGCGCGGTCGCGAGCGTGAGAAGGAGACCGAGTGAGGATGCCGGATCCAGCAGGACGTGCGGTACCACCGCGGCCCCGATGGCCAGTGCCCCGGCCGCCGCGCCGCGCAGCAGGGTCCAGACCATCACCGTGCCCATCAGATGGGTCCAGGTGATCGACGTGATCGCGGTGTCCTGCGCGAACGGCGCCGCCCCGAGGACGAAGAGCGCGGCGAACGCGCTGTCCACCAACGGAACCAGCCTCGTCCCGGCAGCGGACCAGCGGAAGGTCCAGACGGTCGCGACGACGTTGGGCACCAGATGCAGCGCCACGAACGTCCACAGCACCGAAGACCCCAGGCCCGCCACCCACAGCGCTTGCACCAGCATCGCCAGCCGGAACGCCACCGGGACCAGGACCAGCCAGGGCACCGTGGTCCGCACCAGTCGCGCAGGGATACCTCTGCCGCCACCGAGCATCAGCACCCTCCCGGATTAGCCTCACTGAAACAGCGACCGAAGCGCATTCATTTCAGTTTACCGAGATGTCAACGGGCGACGGGTTCGACCGCCTCCTCACGTTTCCGCGCCCGCGCCGCGGCCACCGCGGACGGCACGATCAGCGCGGCGGTCAGCCCGACGAACAGGAACGACACCGAAAGCGATGTCACCTGCGCGATCCCGCCGATCAGCGGCGGTCCGGCGAGGAAACCGGTGTAGGCGATCGCCGTGACGAAGGCCAGTTCGCGCTCGCCTCCCGTCCCGTCGGCGCGTTTGCCCGACGCGCCCGCGAGACTCAACGCGATCGGGAAGGCCGCGGCGAGCCCGGCACCCGCCAGCGCGAAGCCGACGAAGCCGAACACCGGAACGTGGGCCAGTGCGGCGAGCACGAGGCCGGCGGCGGCGATCCCGGCACCCACCGCCAGCGCACGCGTCGCGCCGAAACGGTTCTGAAGCCAGGCACCCGCGAGCCTGGCGAGCGCCATGGCCAGGGCGAATCCCGAGTACGCGAAAGCGGCGGCGCCGTCGCCGACCCCGTGCACGGACGTCATCAGCAGGGCGGACCAGTCCGAACTCGCCCCCTCCGCGATCGCCGAGAACAGCGCGATGGCGGCGAGCAGCCAGAGGACGGGACGTTTGATCGGCGCCACTCTCGGCTTCTCGACGGGTTCGGTGTGTACGGGTCGCGCGCCGGGCACGGCGGCGATGACGAAGGCGAGCACCACCAGGGCGGCCAGCGCGGCGACCGTGAGATGCCTCCCCGGCGACCAGTGGTGCGACGCGGCGAATCCCGCGGCGACGGAGCCCGCCAACGCGCCGAAGCTGAATCCGGCGTGCAGGATCGGCATGATCGCGCGTCCGGTCCGGCGCTCCACCTCCACTCCGGCGACGTTCATCGCCACGTCGAGCGCGCCGACGCTCGCCCCGAGGACGAACAACGCCCCGGCGAGCAGGACGACCGACGTCGAGAAACCGATCATCGGCAACGCCGCGCAGGCGATGACCGTGCTGCCCGCGACCACCGCGCGGGCGCCGTACCGCTCGATCAGCCGCCCCGAAACCGACGCCGCGATCAGCATGCCGACGCTGGCGCCCAGCAGGGCGAGCCCGAAGACACCCGGCGAGGCGTCCACTCTTTCCGACAACGCCGGAGTCCTCGGCGCCCAGGAGCCGAGCGCGGCCCCGTTGAGCGCGAACACGACGAAAACGGCCGTACGGTCACGCATAGACCCCAGTCTCCTTTCGATTCCTCTTCCTCCAGAATGACTTAAGCGCTTCAGAAAGTCCACCGGCGCCGTCAGCGCCTAGACTGCGGCGGTGACCAGCACGCGACGGCGAAGGCCGACGTTGGACGATGTCGCCGACGCCGTCGGGGTGTCGCGCGCGACCGTCTCCAACGCCTACAACCGGCCCGATCAGCTGTCCGCCCAGCTGCGGGAAGAGGTGCTTCGCGCGGCCAAGAAAATCGGGTACGCGGGGCCGAACCCGACCGCCCGCAGTCTCGCCACCAGCCGCACCGGCGCGATCGCCGTCCTGCTCGACACGAATCTTTCGACGGCGTTCTCGGATCCCGCGTTGTCGGTCACCCTCGACGCGCTCTCGACCGTCGTCGATCCCGAGGGGCACGCCCTTCTGCTGCTGCCCGGCGACGGCGAGAGCGGCGGCCCGCGCGCGGAGCGGATCCTGACCGCGCAGGCCGACATCGCGGTGGCGTATTCGCTGGCCGACGGCGCGCCGGCGCTGACCGCGGTCCAGGACAGGGGCCTGCCACTGGTGGTGATCGACCAGCCGCATATCCGCGGTTCGGCGAGGATCGGCGTGGCGGACCGGGCGGGAGCGGCCGCGGCGGCCCGGCACCTGCTGGAACTCGGGCACCGGCGGATCGGGATCTTCTCGGCGCAGTGCCTCTCGGCGCCGCGTGGCGGCGAACTGAGCGCGGCCGAGGCCGGGAACAGCCGGTTCCACGACAACCGCGAACGGATGGCCGGCTACCTGGAGACGCTGGCCGAGGCGGGGATCCCGGCGGCGGACGTGCCGATCTGGGAGGCGTCCGGGCTCTCGGTCGAAGGAGCTCTCCCGAGCGCTTTCGGCCTGTTGGATCGGCGGCCACGGCCGACGGCGCTGCTGTGCATGTCGGATCTGCTGGCCGTGGCGGCGATTTCGGCCACCAGACAGCTCGGCCTGTCCGTCCCGGGCGATCTTTCGGTCGTGGGCTACGACGACGTCCCACCCGCGCGGTGGTCCGAACCACCGCTGACGACGGTCCGGCAGGACCTGGCCGCCAAAGGACGGGCGGCCGGCGAACTGGTGCTGGGCCTGCTGCGCGGGGAGAAGGTCCCCGCGCCCGCCGAGGTACCCGCCGAACTGGTCGTCCGGGATTCCACCGCGCCCGCTTAGCAGCCGATTCCAGCGCGCGCAAGGCGCCCCGGTGATATGTGGACAACTCGCCCCGATCGAGCGGCGCACAACTACTTATCCACAGAAGTAGAAATGCGGGCAGACAAACCCTTCCCCGCGCGCCATCGTGGAATCACACATTCACCGACGGCGATCGAGCCGCCGATTCACGGGGGAGAACCCAGCCATGCAACGACGTTTGACCAACCTGCGCGCCCGCCTCCCGCACGTGCTCCTGCTGGCCATGGTCGGCCTTCTGACCAGCGCCGGAGTCGCGAGCGCCGCCACGGCGCCACCCGAACCCGCCTGCCAGAAGGGCGAGTTCTGCGTCTGGGGCGAAGAATCGTACGGCGGCGCGGTGCACAAATTCGACCTGCGCACCTCCAATCCCGACGAATGCATTCCCTTACCCGAAGGCTTCGACGGGCATTCGTTCGTCAACCGGCTGAGCAGGGACGTGACGATTTACCAAAGCGAGGAGTGCACGACCGAAGGAGATTTCATCACCTATCCGGGTGGCGGCACCTACGTACCCCAGGGTCCGTTCGTGATTCGCGCCCTCAAGATCTGGGACTGACCACCCCGGCGGTTCGCGCCGGTCGCTCGCGGAAGAGTCGACTCGCGACCTGCGCGAACCCAGGGGCCGCTCCCCCGAAGCGGCCCCGGCCCGTGAGCGCGTCACCCCGCGTCGTGACGCGCTCACGGGCGTTCCAAAAAAGGGTGGGCTCGACCTGAAACGATCTGGCGGTGTCGAACGATCGACAGATTGGCGACGGCTAAGCTGCCGATGCTGGGCGACACCCAACGTCGCCGACGTCGGCCCTCGTAGCTCAGCTGGATAGAGCAAGAGCCTTCTAATCTCTAGGTCGCAGGTTCAAGTCCTGCCGGGGGCACGCCGCCAGAGGGAAACCCCTGGTCACGCAAGTGGCCAGGGGTTCCTCATCCGCACGACCCACTTCAAACCCACCTGATTCCGGCTTCCAGCGTCGGACGGGGAGCTCCGCGTTGGCTGCTTCGCTCACGACACCACGCCGGTCACGGGGTGCAGCTCTTCAAGGACCTTCCTGCGACGGGGCGTGCTTTCAGGTGTTATCCGGGTCCCTCAGCGTGCCTATGGAGGACGGGACGCACCATTCCGACGTCGAGGCCTCGTATCGCCGCTTCCAGATGGCCATCACCCAGTCGGACGGTGTATCCGGCGCATCCCGGCCGTGCTCTTTCAGTCCGACGCTGGTGACCCGGGTCACTGTGCGGTGGATCCAGATGGTCCCCTGGTCAAGGTCCACCGGAGTACCCCAGTCCAGCGCCAGCAATTCACCATCCCGGAGCCGAGGCCGGACAGGAGGGCCTGGATGTCGACGAGGACCCATCGCGCGGCATCCCCTGATCGTAAGGAGCAGGCGGACGTCCGCTTCAAGCTCAGCGACTCGATTTCACGAACCGGATTGTCGTCGAACGCGTCGTGGCGGACATCAGCGCGCACATCGCTGTCAGGACAGTGCGAGCCCAGTTTCGCGGCAGCACTCCCAGTTAAAATCCCGAATGGACGTAAGTACTTTGTTCGCAATGGACACTCGTCGCATGTCTCGGACCTGAACGTTCGCCCGGACATCAGATGCCGCTTGCTGGCCGAGCCAGGCTGAAGCCTGCATGCGCGTCGCGAGTCAGGTGTGCGCCCCCCTGCTGCCTGCCGGCTTCGGTCCCGCAGTAGCTCAATCGGTCACGATAAGCCAGTCGACAACCACGACGACAGAAAAGACCGCCACCCCCATAGCAACACCTAGCCACAGCGACTTGCTTCACCGATCGAGGCGCGCGACGCACAGCCAGGCGAGAACGATCGACACTACCCAGCCGACGAGCGGGAGCCAAACACGACGTTCTGACCCTTGCTGGTGCACAGAAATGACTCCTCACCCGGCCTGCACGAGGCGCTGCTCATCGCCCCGCCCGCACCGAGCGTGAACGCGACCAGCCCACCGACCGTCATCAGTACCACGCATACCACCGCGAACAGCGTGCGAGGCACAGACGAGGCATCGTCGCGGTCGAGCCCGAACGTCGAGAACTTGTTCACGCGGCTTTCCTTCACCGATCGTCGGAGCTGGCGCTACTTCTTGATCAGGTGGCACCCCGTGGTCAGAGACACGACAGTGTTCGTTCCTGATCCGACGGATAGCTGCGCACCGAACTGATCGGTGAGGTTGAGCTCGGCGTCTCCGGCCTTGTTCACGTCAAGTGTCACAGTGGTGAACCCGGATCCGCCCGCGACCTCGCGGACCACCGACTTGACCTGGTCCCACCGAGCGAGCAACGAAGTTGGCGCATACCACCGCGGCAGGAACTTCTTAGCCGCTTCCTGCTGGTTCAACGCGGCGAACTGCGGAGAGCATCCGCTGAACTCGGCTGACCCGGTTTCCTCGATCCACTGCGTGACACCGAACTCGGCGGTGAGGCGGTCTCGGAGCGTGACGCGAAGCTTCTCATAGCCCGCGACGGCTTCGTCCAGCGTCGACCGGGTCGCCAACTGCGCCTGCTGCTGCTGTTTCGACATCGAAGGTCCCGTGGGTTGTGGATCAAGATACTCATGACCATCGCTGCACCCGGCCAGCAGCACGACGCCGGTCAACCCGGCCGCGATCAGCCCAACTCGTGACAACACGTGATCAACTTCCTAGTGGGCGGGGATCGCCAGCTGCGGCCTGTCGGCCACGATCGCGGCGATATTGTGCTTGCTGGTGCTGTCGACGCCTTCCGGCGTCGTCCGGGTGTACTCACTGTGCCCATGCGATGCCGCGAGCCGGCCACCGTCCGGGCCTGTGGCCGCGTCCGCCGAGAGCTGGTTCATCCCCTCCATCGCATACGGGGCACGTCCGTACCGCCAGATCTCCGGAACGTACTGGGCGACATGGTCCCCGTCGGCCTTGATGTTGTAGGCGTGCCCCTCGGGGACCTTCAGATCGCGTGCGGTGTTGTCGATCCCGAAATGATCCGCCACACCGGGCGAGCCGAACACCACCGCGTCATCGACCCCAGTACCACCATGGGTGAGACTGATCCCAGTCACGATCGACCCTTGCGAATGCCCCAACGCGGTCAAGTGCGGATCTGTCGGGCGGGAAGCGTTGATTCCCTGATCGAACTTCGCGAGTTTGTCTCCGCCGAGAGCCGAGTTCTCGCCGGTGGCCAACCCCAACAGTGAGCCGGGGTCGTCGCCGGTGCTCGGCTCGTAGCCGATCCAGGTCACCGTGGCGACGTTCGACATGTCACCGCCGCGGCGCAGCATGTCCTCCGCGCTGTGACGAACGCCCTGCATGTCGTTGACGTAGCCCGGCATGTTCCCGTCGACCGTGGAGTTCATACCGGGGGTGAACACCGCGACATGCTGTGCGGTGTCGACATCACCGTTGGCGATCGCCGCCTTCGGGTGATCACCGGTCAGATCCAGCGACATCAGCTGCCGGTTCGGGTTCAGGCTGCCGTCCGGGTTGTGCATCATGCCGGTGATCGAGTCGATCGCCTTCACCCGCTGCTCAAGGCGCGCGATCTCATCAGAATCGCCCCCCTCCCGCCGGAGCCGCTCCAACTCCTCGGTGAAGCTGTGTTTCTGCTGCTCGAGCAGGTTCAGGTTGGCCTTGCTGCGATCGGCGGCCTTCACCCCGTCCCGGTTACCGACCCAGTCCGGGTGCTGCGCGATCAACTGCTTGCGCTGCGCCTCGGACAAAGCAGCCCACCATGCGGCGTTCGTCGACGGATCCGCCCCCACCGGCGGTGGAGCCAAGACCGACAAAGCACCGTTCACAGCTCCCGAATTGCCGGCCGCGGCCAAGCTGGTGTTCTCGTTGTCGTTCCCCGTGGCATCGATGACATTGCCGGCTTCGATCCGCTCCAACACCGCGCACAAGTCGTCATCGATGTCAGTGGCCTGCCGCAAAACCTGTACGACCCGGTCTTTGAGCTCCTCGGCGAGCCGGGTTCTTTCCTCTGCGATCAGTTGAGTCTGCTCCGGCGGTGCGTCCGGCACCCCGTTGTCGACGATTTCTCCGTCCGGGGCGATCGTGAAGTGATTACTCGAGGCGATCGCTTCGGCTTCCCGCACCCCGTTCTGCACACCGGTGATCGCGTCCCCGCTATCACCTGCCGCTCGGCGCAGTGCCGCGATGTCGGCGGCATACTCCTCTAGGCCATCGATGATCTGGTTGACCTCGGCCGCCGCCGCGCCGGCGGCGTCACCATGCCAGCCCTCAGGCGTGTTGATGTCGCGCAGATCATCCGAACAAGCAACAAGCTTGTTGTAGGCGGCGTTGATCCGTCCGACCGCCTCCTGCAACACTGCTGGATTCCACCGCGCCGCCTCACCCCAGCTGACCATCAGCTCGGCTTCACCGGCCCCAGGGCCCGCACACTCAGATCCGCCGCCGCGGCATCCTCCCGGCCCGCATAGTGGTCCGCGGCCTTCGCCATGTTCCCGGCGTGGGTAGCGAGCCGGGATTCGAAGCCCATCTGCCGAGACACCAACATGTGCTTGACCCGAGCCATCGCCAGCGCCGCCCTCGACCCAGGCATACCGAGATCACCCGTTGGCACCGCGGCCGGACACCCGGCGCCCCGCAACCCGTCGACGACGCGCCCCGCGGCATGACCGGTGCCGCGGATCTTGTCGACCACCACCTGATAACCCGTCACAAACGCCTCCCCGTCGTCGGTAACCAATGGTCACCCTACGACAGCGACGCGTATCCATTCAACCCGTCAGATGACCCATGAGCAGCGAAAACAGCGTTCCGAGCGGTTTTACCCACAACCAGGCAGGTAGGACTACTCATTCCTCGGCGCCAGTTGCCGGATCACCGAAATCCGGCGGTTTCCGGCTGTCAGCGGGCGCGAGGCGGCCTGCTCGAGCCCGTCGATCAAGGCCCGCACGCTCGCCAGGCAGGGAGGCAGTAGTGACTTCCCCGTGAAGTGGTCCACCCACCTCGCCGTGCGCTATAGGTTGTGCCCATGTACGTGCCAACGCCGACCCAGCGCGACTCGCAGCCGACCGCCGCGCCTCCCTGGTGGCTCGTCATCGGACCGGGGTTCGCCGCGCTCATCGGCCTGTTCCTGCTCACCGTGATCTACCGGCTTGACGGCGAGTCGGCCCTGCAGATCGATCTGGGCATGTCCAGCCAGTCGCTGCTGCTGAACGGTCTCGTGGCGTATGTCGTCGCGGCCGCGATCGCCTTCCCCGCGGGCCTGCTGCTCGGCGCGCGCTTTCCGACGTCGGTGACCGTGCCCGCGATCGTCTTGATGCTCCTCGGCGTGCTGCTGGTCGCCTTCGGGCCCAGCAGCGGCTTGCTCCTGGTCGGGCGGGCGCTCAACGGACTCGGCGCGGGCGCCGTCCTCGGTGTGACCGTCGCGCTGATCCGGCGTCTCAGAACCGGTCGCGGCGTCGCGGCCGGCGTGACGGCGGGCCTCGGCGTCCTCGCCTTGGTGGCCGCACCGGTTCTCGGCGGGCTGCTCTCGGACGCCACCGGCTTCCGCGTGGTGTTCGTGGTGGCCGCGCTGTTCGTGTTCGTCGCGCTCGTCGTCGCCGGGGTGATCGGCATCGTCGCGCTGGCCAGGCCGAAACACCCCTGACCTTCAGTCGCCGAGCTCCCGCAACGCCACGAGCACTTCGTCCGGCACGTCGAGCCGGGCTTCCACCTCTGACACCTTCGCGGCCACGCGCCGGTGCGTCGCCCGGCCGCGGGCGCTGAGGTGGACGAGGACGCGGCGTCTGTCGGCGGCGTCGACCTCGCGGTAGGCCTGCGCGGTGGTCACGAGTTTGTCGACCACCCTGGTCAACGTCGGGGCGGTGGCGAGCGTCCGGTCGGCGAGGTCGGCCATGGCGAGGCCGCCCTTGCCGCTCAGCGTGTCCAGCACCAGCCATTGGTCCAGGGTGAGACCTTCCTTGGCGAGCACCTGCTCCACCCTGGCGGCGACGGCGCGGGCGGCGCGGGTGAGCGAGCCGGTGAGCGACGTTCCGGCGGTCGTGACGCCGCGTGTCCCCATATCCCGTCCCCTTGCCAAAACCGGACACCCTCGCAATACTTCCAGGTGAAAGCACTTTGACCTTACCGGGCCACCGCACGGAGCGCCATGCCCCCACGCCTCGCCACCCGGCCCCGCGACGACACCTGGCGTGTGGCCATGGTGGTCCCGTTGCAGGGACCGGCCGGGCTGTTCGGCCCGTCGTGCGAGGCGATCACGGAGCTGGCCGTCCACGAACTCAACGAATCCGGCGGCATCCTCGGCAGGCAGGTCGAGGCCGAGGTGGTCGACGGCGGCGGCACTCCCGCGCGAGTAGCCGACGAAGTGCGGCGCCTGGTCGCCGGTGGGCGGGTCGACGCGGTGAGCGGCTGGCATATCTCGTCGATCCGGCACGCGCTCGCGCCGGTGGTGGCCGACAGGGTGCCATACGTCTACACCTCGCTCTACGAAGGCGGCGAGCGCCGCTCGGGCATCTTCTGCACGGGCGAGACGCCGCGCTGCCAGATCGAGCCGGCACTGCGCTGGCTGCGCGATCACCTCGGCGCCCGGCGCTGGTTCGTCGTCGGCGCCGACTACGTCTGGCCACACCGATCGACCCGCGCGATCCACCAGTACGCCAAGGATCTCGATCTGCGCATCACCGGAGAGGCCTTCGTCGGGCTCGGCGCGGGCGATATGTCCACAGTGGTCCGCGAGGTCGAACAGTCCATAAGCGACGGTGTGCTCATGTTGCTGGTCGGACAGGACGCGGTGCGCTTCAACCGGGCTTTCGCCGCGCACGGGCTCAGCGACCGGCTGCTCCGCTTCAGCCCGCTGATGGAGGAGAACATGCTTCTCGCCAGTGGCGCGAACGCCACCGGCAACCTCTACGTCTCCGCCGCCTACTTCCGCTCGATGGTCACCGCCGACGCGATGGACCTCCTCGGCCGCTACGTGGGCCGCAACGGCCCCGGCGCGCCGGCCTTGAACAACGCCGCCGAATCCTGTTACGAGGGGCTGCATACGCTGGCCCAACTCGTCGGCAGGGCGGGGACGTCGGAGCTTCCGGCGCTCAACGCGGCGATCGACGGCGTCGCCTATCACGGACCGCGCGGCACGATCGAGTTCCGCGGGCAGCAGGCCGATCAGCACGTCCATCTCGCGGTCGCCGACGGCTACGACTTCGAAGTCCTCACCCGGCTCTGAAATCCACCCTCTTGACTCGCTCCGGCACACCACTTAGTTTCATTTGAAATTATTCCATATGACGCACGTTATGCGGAGGTGAGCATGGGCAACGTGGGCCTGCTCTACGTCGGCGCCGCCTTGATGATCAACGGCCTGATGTTGCTCGGACGGGTACCACCGCGTTCGGCGGCGGTGCTGAACCTGTTCGTCGGCGCGCTGCAGTGCGTCACCCCGACCGTGCTGATCGTCCAGGCGAACGGGAATCCGGACGCGATCCTCGCCGCGTCCGGCCTGTACCTGTTCGGTTTCACCTACCTGTACGTCGGCATCGCGAACCTCGCGGGCCTGGCACCCGAAGGTATCGGCTGGTTCTCGCTCTTCGTGGCGGGCGCGGCCATGGTGTACGCGGGAATCGCCTTTTGGCACGACAACGACCCGGTGTTCGGGGTCATCTGGCTGTCCTGGGCGTTGCTGTGGACGTTGTTCTTCCTGGTGCTCGGCCTCGGGAAAGACCATCTGACGCGCTTCACCGGCTGGACCGTCCTGCTGCTCAGCCAGCCGACGTGCACGGTGCCCGCCTTCCTCGGCCTGACCGGCGCTTACCGCAGCGACGGCGGCACCGCGCTGCTGGCGGCGGCGATCGCGGTGGCGCTGGTCGCGGCCGCCGGTTCCCTCGACGTCCTGAAAAACCGTTCGGAGAAAAGGAGTCTTCATGCGACACGGTGACATTTCCGCCAGCCCGGACACGGTCGGTGTCGCGGTGGTCAACTACAAGATGCCGCGGCTGCACACCAAGGCCGAAGTCCTCGGCAACGCCCGCAAGATCGCCGAAATGGTGGTGGGCATGAAGTCCGGGCTTCCCGGCATGGATCTCGTGGTGTTCCCCGAGTACTCGACGCAGGGCATCATGTACGACCCGAAGGAAATGTACGAGACCGCGGCGACGATCCCCGGCGAGGAGACCGAGATCTTCGCGGCCGCGTGCCGGGAAGCCCAGACCTGGGGCGTCTTCTCCATCACCGGCGAGCGGCACGAGGACCACCCGAACAAGCCGCCGTACAACACGCTCGTGCTCATCAACGACCGCGGCGAGATCGTCCAGAAGTACCGCAAGATCCTGCCGTGGTGCCCGATCGAAGGCTGGTACCCGGGCGAAGACACCTACGTCAGCGACGGCCCGAAGGGCATGAAGATCTCGCTGATCATCTGCGACGACGGGAACTACCCGGAGATCTGGCGCGACTGCGCGATGAAGGGCGCCGAACTGATCGTGCGCTGCCAGGGCTACATGTACCCGGCCAAGGAGCAGCAGATCCTGATGGCCAAGGCGATGGCGTGGGCCAACAACTGTTACGTCGCCGTGGCGAACGCCGCCGGTTTCGACGGCGTGTACTCGTACTTCGGCCATTCCGCGATCATCGGCTTCGACGGCCGCACCCTCGGCGAGACCGGCGAAGAGGAATACGGGATCCAGTACGCGCAACTGTCGGTCTCGGCGATCCGCGACGCGCGCACCTACGACCAGTCGCAGAACCACATCTTCAAGCTGCTGCACCGCGGCTACACCGGGGTGCGGGACGCGGACGAAGGCGACAAGGGCGTGGCCGAGTGCCCGTTCGACTTCTACAAGCTCTGGGTCACCGACGCCAAGAAGGCGCAGGAGAAGGTCGAGTCGATCACCCGCGACACCATCACTCCTCGGCACCCATGATGAGGACGGTGAGCCGGACACCCCTCGACGTGTGGGCGAAACTCAGCGCGAGCGGGACGAGCACGAGCGCGAAGTAGGTCCACAAAGGCCAGTGGTACAGATGGTTCAGGTGCCACGTTTCCTTGAGGGCGATGAAGAAGGCGCCCGCGGTCACGATGAACCAGCCGCGGGCCTTGTTGGCGAAGGTGGCCATGGTGCGCCGCTGCTCGGCCGTGAACGACTTCATGACCTCGCGGTGCACCTTGCGCCTCCGTCGCCGTTCCTTGGCGACGGCCACCGGCGGCAGCAGCCACCACCAGCGGGAAACGGGCTCCCCGAAATCGGGCCGGGGCACCTCGACCGACCGCAGGTCGCGAAAGCGCTCGCTCTCCTCACGGAGTTCGAGCGCGCCCTGGTACATGGGCCCGGCGACGAGGAGCCAGCCGCCGAGGAAGGCGGATCACCCTTCCCCGGACCACCGCCGTCCGTGATCCGCGATGATCAGCCTATCCGCCCCTAGACTCGGCGTCATGGACAGGATCGACAGCGGCAGCCGGACGATCGCCGCCCCGCCCGAGACCGTCTACCAGGCACTCCTGGACCGCGAGTCGCTCGAAGCCTGGCTGCCGCCCGAGGGGATGCGCGGCCGGATCGAGCACTGGGATCCGCGTCCCGGCGGCGGTTTCCGCATGGTCCTCACCTACCTCGACGCGTCCGCCGCGCCCGGCAAATCGTCGGACGCGACGGACGTGGTCGAAGTCGGGTTCGCCGAGCTGGTGCCCGCGGAACGCGTGGTGCAAAAGGCCGTCTTCGAGTCCGAAGACCCGGCGTTCGCGGGCACCATGACGATGACCTGGAGCCTGGCCGCCGCGGATCACGCCACCGAGGTGACCGTCACCGCGACGGACGTGCCGTCCGGCATCGGCCAGGCCGATCACGAGGCCGGTATCGCCTCTTCACTGGCCAACCTGGCCTCCTTCGCCGAAACGCGCTGACGGCCGGACGCGATCACGATCGCGGCGAGGACGGCCATGACCAGCGGCACGACCAGCGCAGCCCGGAAACCGCCGAGCGCGGCCTCTCGCGAACCGTCACCGAGCGCGGCGACGTTGACGGCGGTCACCGCGGACAGCCCGAGCGCCGCGCCGAACTGGAACGCCGTGTACAGCAACCCGCCCGCGAGTCCCTGTTCTTCCTCGGCGATCCCGTCGGTGGCGACGATCGTCAGCGGACCGTAGGCGAGCGCGAACCCGAGGCCCAGGATGATCATCGACGGGAACATCGCCGCATATGTCCAGTCCAGGCCCAGCGGCAGGAAGAGCGCGTACGCCACGGCGGCGAGCACGAGTCCGCCGAAGATCAGCCGGGTGTTGCCGAACCTCGCCACCAGCCGCGGGGTCAGCGTCGGCGCGAGGATCGCGTCGATCCCGACGGCCAGCAGCGCCAGGCTCGTCTCCAGCGTCGACCAGCCCCGCAGTTCCTGCAGATACAGCGTGACGAGGAACTGGAACCCGAAGAACGATCCCGCGAACAGCAGGGCGCCGGCGTTCGCCCGCACCAGCGTCCCCGACTTCAGGATGCCCAACCGCACCAGTGGCGCGGGCGAGCGGCGTTCGACGGCCACGAAGGCCGCCAGCGCCGCCACTCCCCCGGCGAACGACGCGAGGGTCCAGCCCCAGCCCTGTCCAGGGTGTTCCAGGCGGACCACCGCGTAGGCGATCAGCAGCATCGCCACGGTCACGGTGAGCGCTCCGGGGAAGTCCAGGCGACGCGGCACGCGTTCCTCGCCCGCCGGTTCCTTGATGAGCCACAGCGCGGCGAGCAGGATGACGGCGGACAGGATCACCGGTGTGAAGAACACCCATCGCCAGTCGATCCTGGTCAGCAGGCCGCCGATGACCAGGCCGAGCGAGAAACCGCCCGCTCCGGTGCCGGCGTAGAACAGCAGCGCCTTGTTGCGTTTCGGGCCTTCCTCGAAGCTCGTGGTGATGATGGACAGCCCGGCCGGGGTCATGAAGGCCGCGGCGACGCCGGTGACGAACCGGGCGAGCAGCAGCATCCAGCCTTCGGTGGCGAATCCGCCCAGCCCGGAGAAGACGAGGAACACCACCAGCCAGGCGAGGAACATGCGACGGCGGCCGTACATGTCGGCGGCGCGTCCGCCCAGCAGCATGAACCCGCCGTAGCCGAGCACGTAGGCGCTCACGACGCCGCTCAGCGTCGCCGTCGACAGCCCGAGTTCGGCCCGGATGGACGGCAGCGCCACGTTCAGCATCGCGACGTCGATGCCCTCCAGGAAGATGGCGCCGCACAGCACCAGGAGCACGCCCCAGGCCCGCCCGCCCATCCGGTCGGCGCGCGGCGGCGTTCGTGTGTTGCTCAAGATCGACTCTCCCTCAGTGAACGGGAACCGACGGTTACTCATCAGCCGGTCGGTTCCCTCTTGTAACCAAAGGGATCGTCCGTCACTATCGATGACCATGGAAGAAGGCACTTTGAACTCACCCAGTCGTTGCGAACTCACCGAGGAGGACTACGAGGCCTTCCAGTGGGACACGCGCGAGGACTGCGAGGTCCGCCAGATCCTCGACCGGGTGGCGGACAAGTGGTCGCTCCTGGTGATCGCGCTGCTCGACCGGAACACGCTGCGGTTCACCGAACTCAAGTACAAGATCGACGGCATCAGCCAGCGCATGCTCACCACCACGCTGCGGCATCTGGAACGCGACGGGCTGGTGAACCGGACCGTCTACCCGGTCGTGCCGCCGCGGGTCGAGTACGCGCTGACACCGCTGGGCATGACGCTGCATCAGACCATCCAGTCGCTGGTCACCTGGACCGAGGACCACCAGAGCGAGATCGCCCTCGCGCGCGCCCAGTACGACAAACGCGTCACCGCCTAGGGAGCCGCATGGCCAGACTGTCCGGAGGGGATCCGTCACTGCTGCGGCGGCTCAACGCCATCGCCGTCCTGCGGGCGCTGTACGCGGCCGAGGAGCTCACCCTCGCGGAACTGGTCAAGGCGAGCGAGGTCTCCCGCCCGACGGTCGAGGAGATCGCCGCCGACCTCGGTGAACAGGGGCTGGTCGAGGAGGTCCCGCTTCCCCCCGGCACGCCGCGGCCGGTGGGACGCCCCGCCAAGCGGTACCGCTTCCGCCACGAGTCCGGGCACGTCGCCGGGCTGGAGATCGGCCCGCATCAGGCGTTGTGCCTGGTCGCCGACCTGCGGGGCGAGGTCGTCGGACGGGCGAAAGCCGGGCTCACCCCGGAAGCGGCCGCCGCGGACCGGCTCGGCACCGCGCACCGGGTGCTCGCCGCGGCCGTCGAAGGCCATGTCAACGTGCGGGTGCTCGGCATCGGCACCACCGGCGTGGTGTCCGGCGGCAAAGTCCTCCGCGACGACCGTCTTCCCGGCTGGACCGGCGTCGACCTGCCCGCGGAGTTCGGCGGCGGCTGCCCGGTGCTGGCCGGGAACGACACCAGACTCGCGGCGCTGGCCGAACACTGGCGCGGTGCCGCGCGCGGCGTCGACGACGTCGTCTACGTGCGGGCCGGGCGCACCGTCTCGCTGGGCCTGCTGCTCGGCGGGAAGCTGCACACGGGCCACCACGGCGCGGCAGGCGAGATCGGCGCCCTGCGCCAGGCCGGCGGGTTCGTCGAACTCGTCGCCGCGACCGTGCTCGCCGTCGACCCGCGGCTGGTGGTGATCAGCGGCTCCGAAGATTCGCTGACGACGCCGCTGCGCGCCGAACTGGCCCGGCTGTGCCTCTTCCCGGTCCGCGTCGAGACGGCGGCCCTCGGCGAAGACTCGGTGGCGCTCGGCGCGGTCCGGCTGGCGCTGAGCCGGGTGGAGCGCGACCTGTTCAGCGTCGCGGACGTCGCCTGAGCAGGCTGATCACCACGATCAGCACGGCCACCGCACCGCTGGTGAACAGCTGCGTCCGCGCGTCGGCGTCCGTCCACATGAGAACGAGCACGCCCGCCATCGCGATCAGCGCGACCCAGCTGAGCCACGGGAAACCCCACATCCGCACCGGCAGTTCCGCGGCCGTGCCGTCCCGTTCCGCCGCTTTCCGCAGCCGCAACTGCGAGACGGCGACGAAGATCCAGACCAGCAGGATATTCGCCCCGATGGCGTTCAGCAGGAACGGCAGGACGTGTTCGGGGGCGAGGAAGTTCAGCAGCACGGCCACGAAACCGAAGGCCACCGAAGCGAGCACCGCCGTCCGCGGGACGCCCGCGGAGGACAGCTTCAGCATCGCGCGCGGCGCTTCACCGCGGCCGGCCAGGGAGAACACCATTCGCGAAGCGCCGTAGAGATTCGCGTTCAGCGCCGAGAGCAAGGAGGTCAACACGACGAAACTCATCAAGAGCGCCGCCGACGGCACCCCGATCCGCTCCAGGATGGTCACGAACGGGCTGGTGTTGGCCGAAGCGGTCTCCCACGGCAGCAACAACACCATCAGCGCCACGGAACCGACGTAGAACAGCAGCAGCCGCACGATGACCGTGCGCGTGGTGCGGCGGATCGAATCCGCCGGGTCCTCGGACTCCGCCGCGGCGATGGTGACCAGTTCCATGCCGCCGAAGGAGAACGCGACCGCGAGCAGGCCGGTCAGCACGCCTTGGAGGCCGTTGGGCAGGAAACCACCGTGCCCGGTGAGGTTGTCCAGGCCGACCGGCGTCGTGCCCGGCAGGATCCCGAACACCGCGAGCGTGCCGAGGACGAGGAAGCCGACCACGGCGGTCACCTTGATCGCGCCGAACCAGAACTCGAACTCCCCGAACGAGCGCACCGCGAACAGGTTCACCACGGTCAGCACGGCCATGAACAGCAGCACCCAGGTCCACTGTGGAATCCGCGGCAGCAGGCCGTTCGCGATCCCCGCCGCCGCGGTGGCCTCGGCCGCGACCACGACCACCAGCAGTGACCAGTACAGCCAGCCGACGGTGAACCCGGCCCAGCGACCGAGCGCCTTTTCCGCGTACACCGAGAACGAGCCGCTGCTCGGCTCGGCGGCGGCCATCTCACCCAGCATGCGCATCACGAGCACCATGAGCAGACCCGCGACCACGTACGACAGCAGGATGCCGGGGCCCGCGGTCTTGATCCCCGCGCCGGTGCCGACGAACAGCCCGGCGCCGATCGCGCCGCTGATGGCCAGCATGGTGACGTGCCGCCGCCGGAAACCGGTACCGAGCGACCGGGTCTCGATCGCGGTCACGGGTTCGGCGGGACGTGGTGCGGGCATGGCGAATCCATTCGTCTGCGGTGTATCCGGAAGCTCAACCGCGGGACAACTCTTCCAGCCGCTCGTGGAGCCGGTCGACGTGGTCCTCGCTTTCGGGCTTCATCAGCACGCTACGCAGGATCCGCGCGCCGTCCGCGTCCGCGTCGAACCCGGTGTGACGCAGACCGAACTGCGGCTCGCTCACCCGCAGCGTGCTGAGGAACACCGGTTCCCTCGCCGCGGCCATGCCGTTGCGCAGGATCCGCGCGCTCGCCTGGTCGATACTCGACAGCGAAAGCGGTTCCGTGCGGGGGAAGTAGGTGACGATGTCGAGTTCCGGTCGCTGGTACAGGTCGAAC
Source organism: Amycolatopsis coloradensis (assembly GCF_037997115.1). Lineage (NCBI taxonomy): Bacteria > Bacillati > Actinomycetota > Actinomycetes > Pseudonocardiales > Pseudonocardiaceae > Amycolatopsis > Amycolatopsis coloradensis. The sequence continues at coordinate 3,414,525 of NZ_CP150484.1, read as the reverse complement.
CTCTCGGAGTCCTCCAGCAGCTTCGCCCACCGCAAGGCCGCGCGGCGTCCGGCCGCGAGCACCCGGCCCAGCCCGTCGGGTGTGGGCGGCAGCACCCGGAAAGTGAGCCACAACGCGGCGGCGGCCGCACCCGCCCGGGAGCATTCGAGGCTGATCTCGCCGAGATGGAGGTCTTCCGAGGTGAAGTAGGTGTACGGCGAATCGTGCAGGTAGAACCGGCCCGCCGCGGGATCCTTGAACAGCACCGCGCCGCAACCGTAGGGCTGGAGGCCGTGCTTGTGCGGGTCGATGACGATCGAATCGGCCTCGGCGATGGCGAGCCACGGGGCTTCGGGCAGCCCTTCCGGACCGTCCAACCCGGACAGAAGCCGGAAGAACCCACCGTAGGCGGCATCGACGTGCACCCGGACGCCGTAGCGTTCACGCAGCGCCAGCGCCTCGTGGACCGGCTCCACCGTGCCGAGCGCGGTCGTGCCGGCGGTGAGCACCACGGTGCCGATCTTCCCGGTGCGCAGCAGCTTTTCGAGCGCGTCGAGATCCATCGCGCCGCGCGCGTCGACAGGCACCGTATGCCCCTCGACGCCGAGCACGCCGCACATCCGGCCGTGCGTGTAGTGCGCCTCGGCGCTGTACGCGATCCCCTTGCCCGGATGCGTTTCCCGCGCGACGAACAGCGCTTCGAGGTTCGCCACCGTGCCGCTGGTGGTCAGATGCCCCAGATGCTCGGTGTAGCCGAACATCGTGGCCAGCTGCCGGACGACCCCGCGTTCCATCTCGGCGGTCGCCGGGCCGCCGTCGAGGGCGTGGTTGTTGGGGTTGACCAGCATCGCGGCCAGGTAGCCGACCACCGCGGCCGGATGCGGCGGTTTGAGCATCTGGCCCGCGTAGGACGGGTGGAAGAACGGATAGTTGTCCTTCAACCGCTCCGTGAGCTCTTCGAACGCGGCCTCGAACCGCCCGTCGGAGATCTCCAGCGACGGATGCGGCCGGAAGGAGCCGAACGTCTCCGCCCACGCCTCGTTCGACGTCAACGCCTGACCGAGCCAGTACCGGAAGTCCATCAAGCGCGCCCTTCGCTTCGTTCGGCTCCAAAAAACGTAGGAGTCGGCGGAGGCCTCACGCAACCGTCTTCGGTAGGGGTCAGTTTTTCCGGGTACGCCGTTCCTCGCCCTTCTCCTCCAGTTGCCTGACGATCTCCCGCAGCGAACCGGCCAGCGCGGTGCAGTCCGCGGGGCTGAGCCGTTCGGTGACGAACGCTTCCTCCTGGTTGAACTCCGGGAAGAGCTCCCGCATCAGCCGCTCCCCTTCCGGGGTCAGCGCGAGCAGCACCAAACGTCCGTCGACGGGATGTTTGCGCCGGGTGACCAGTCCGTGCGCTTCCAAGGTTTTCATGACCCCGGTGAGCGTCCCCTTGGTGATGCCGGATTCCGCGGCGACGTGCCTGGTCTCCTTCTCACCGAAGATCCACACCACCCACAGCACCACGAACGCGGTCCAGGTGAGACCGGCGGTGCGCAGAACCGAGTTCTCGAAATGCAGCCGGACGGCCGTCGCGGCGCGGTGGAGATTGGCCACCGCCTCCATCCGCTCCCACAGCAGCGGGATCCCGCCCAGTTTGGCCCGCACCGCGTTCTCGGTCTCGGCCAGTGTGTGATACCCGGTCAACAGCCACATCCTCACCGGCCCCGGAGGTACCAGCCCGATGGGCACGCACCCCCGCGCACCCGCTCCGCAGATCGTATGCGGAACGGGCGTGAGTCCACAGTGGCCTTTCCGGGCCTAGGCGGCGGACGCCAGCGGCTCCAGGAGATCTTGTCCTGTTTCGGACAATTCCGCAGGTACCCGGCTGCCGGGAACGCCACCGGCGGGCAGCCGGATCAGCCCGGCGTGGGCGAGGCGGTGGGCCGTGCTCTGGTCGCTGCACGGCAGGCCGTCGACATAGAGGTCCGGTTCCAGGCTGATGGTGATTTCAGCCCGGCCCTGAGCCACGGCTCGCAGCATGGCCAGGGCCCGGCATGAGAGGTCTTCGGGGTCTTTGACTGTTTCGTTCATTCGGGGTCACTCCTCTGAACTGGGAGTTTCCCGTCGGCCACGGTTCAAACATGACACCGGTCACCGTTGGGGGACGGCCGCCCGATGCTCGGCGATGTCGCCGAACAGGTCACCCATCTCCTCCACGCGCTCAAGCACCTGCTCGGCGGTGAACAGCAGGTCCTCGGCCTTGCGGCAGGCTTCGACCTCCTCCCAGGTCACCGGCGTGGAGACGGTCGGGATGGCACGGCCCCGCAGCGAGTACGGCGCGATGGTGGTCTTGGCGGTGTTGTTCTGGCTCCAGTCGATGAACACGCGACCGGGGCGGATGGCCTTCGTCATCCTGGCGACCACGGTTTCCGGTGAGCGGCGCGCTAGTTCCTCCGCGACGGCCTTGGCGTACTCGGAGGTGCGTTCGTCGGACCGCGTGCGCACCGGGCAGTACAGCTGCATTCCCTTGTTGCCGCTCGTCTTCGCGTACACCGTGAGACCGTCTCCGATGAGCAGGTCGCTGAGGGTCTCGGCCACCCGGCAGCAGTCGACGACGTCCGCGGGCGGCCCGGGATCGAGGTCGAACACCAGCAGATCAGGCGATTTCCGCGCGCCGCGGGGGCCGACCATCCACTGTGGAATGTGCAGTTCCAGCGCGGCGAGATTGGCCGCCCACATCAGGGTCGGCAGGTCGCCGACGACCGGGTAGTCGAGCGTCTCGTCCCCGCCCCGGCGGCCGCGGTTGGTGAGCCGCGCCGTGCGCACCCAGTCGGGGGCGTGCCGGGAAACGTTCTTCTCGTAGAACGGTTCGCCGTCGACACCGTCGGGGAACCGGCGGAACGTGGCTGCGCGGTCGCGCAGATGGGGGAGCATGACGGGGGCTATCCGGCGGTAGTAGTCGAGGACCTCGCGTTTGGTGAAACCGTGCGCGGGGTAGAGCACCTTGTCCAGATTGGACAGGCCCAGCCGCCGCCCCTCGACCTCGACCGTTATCCGCTCCTCAGGCACCCTTCGACGATAGATCACCGGCGGGGTTTCCGGGGTACCGTGAGGCATGAGCACCGTGCCGGACGCGATCGCCCCGATGCTGGCGACCGACGGTGACCTGCCCACCGGCGGATGGGGCTACGAATACAAATGGGACGGCTACCGCTGCTGCCTGCGTGTCGCGCGGGACGGCGAGACGCGCCTGACCAGCCGCCGCGGCCTCGACGTCACGGCGACGTACCCGGACGTGACCGCTGAGGCGCTCAGCGGCCGCGAGGCCGTCCTCGACGGCGAGATCGTCGTCCTCGACGACCAGGGACGGCCCAGCTTCCCGCTGCTGCAAACGCGGCATCTGCGCACTCCGGACGAGTCGCTGCTGGAACGCAGCCCAGTGCACTTCTTCGCCTTCGACGTGCTGTTCCTCGATGGAGACGTCCTGCTCGACGAGCCGTACGAAGCCCGGCGCGAGATGCTGACGTCCCTGGGCGCAGGCGGCCGCATCGCCGTCCCGCCGGGGTACACCGACGGCGACATCTCCCCCGATCAGTTGCTCGAAGTCGTCCGGCAACACGGACTAGAAGGGCTGATCGCGAAGAAGCTCGACAGCCGGTACTACCCCGCCAAGCGGACGCGGCAGTGGATCAAACGGGCGCTGTGGCACACCCAAGAGGTCGTGATCGGCGGCTGGCGCCCCGGCGACGGACGGCGCTCGGGAACACTCGGCGCGCTGCTGCTGGGCGCGCACGACGACTCCGGCGGCCTTCGGTACATCGGCGACGTCGGGACCGGATTCAGCGACAAGGTCCTCGAAGACCTGCACGCCCGGCTCACCCCGCTGGAACGGAAGAAGCCACCGTTCGCTTCGGAGGTCCCCCGCGACCGGGCACGGCGGGTGCACTGGGTGGAGCCCGAACTCGTCGGGGAGGTCGTGCACCGGAACTGGACCCCGGACGGCCGTCTGCGGCACACGACCTGGCGAGGACTGCGGGCGGACAAGACGCCCGAGGACGTCAAGTTTCCCTCCGCTGGATGAAGCGCAGCATGTTGCCGGAGGGGTCGAGGAAGGCACAGTCGCGGACTCCGCCGGGGCGGTCGATCGGTTCCTGAATCACTTCCGCGCCCGCGGCCTCGATGCGCTCGAAAGTGCCGTCGCAGTCGTCGGTCGCGAAGACGAGACGGCTCAGCAAGGCTTTGGACATCAGGTCTTCGATCGCGGACCGGTCCGCCGGTGAGACACCACGGTCGGCGCCGGGTGGTTCGAGGATGATCCGCACGTCCGGCTGCGAAGGCGGACCGACACTCACCGGTCCGTCGTTCCACAGGGTGAAGCCGAGCACGTCACGGTAGAAGCCAAGCGCGCCGTCGAGATCGTGGACGGCGAGCGTGCAGGAGGAGAACCGGAGGTCCATGCCGTCAGACTTCGCTGACTTTGGCGCTGAGAAAGGCGATGTCGAGGCCCCGGAGGCGCTCCGGGTCGGTGTCGATGTCGATCCGGGTGATCTTCCCGTTGCCGAAGCCGAACGTGAAGACGGCCTTCGCCTCGCCGCGATGCGACCAAACGGCCGACGGAACGCCGTCGACCAGGGCGAGCCGGGCCGCCTCGGCGCGTCCGGAGAAGAAGGCCGCCACCGCCTGGCCGCCGCGGACCTCGCCGACCACGGCGTCCGGGTCGAGCAGTTCGAGCAGGGCTTCGAAATCCCCGTTCCGGGCCGCGGCCAGGAAGGCGGCGATGACCTCCCGCTTCGGGGATCGCGCGGCGTCGGTCTCGTCGGAGGCGGTCTGCACCCGGCGCCGCGCCCGGCTGGCGAGCTGCCGGGACGCGGCCGGGGAACGGCCCAGGACGGTGCCGATCTCGCCGAACGACACGGCGAACACGTCGTGCAGGACGAACGCGAGCCGCTCGGCGGGGGTCAGCTTGTCCAGCACCACCATCAGCGCGACACCGACCGAGTCGGCCAGCAACGCCTCGTCCTCCGGGTCTTCCTGGCCGGTGTCCGGCACAGCGGGCTCGGGCGGCAGCGCCCCGGCGGACTCCTCCCGCCTGGCGCGGCGGGATTCCAGCATGTTCAGACACACCCTGGCGACGACCGTGGTCAGCCAGCCCGCCGGATTCTCGATCTCGTCGGTGTTCGCGCGGCTGACCCGCAGCCACGCCTCCTGCACCGCGTCCTCGGCCTCCCCGGGTGAGCCGAGGATCCGGTAGGCCACCGCCCGCAAGCGGCTTTGGTGCTCGGCGAACCGCTCGCTCACCCAATCGTGCTCGGCCATCTGTCACATTCCTCCGTCCGGGTCTGTCACATCGAATGACCGGTGAGCCCGTCCCGATGTGACATCGCCGGTCCGACCACCTTTCGAGTCCACAGGAGAACATCATGAAAGCGCACGTCAGCTCGATCCTCCTCGGTGTCCAGGACCTGGCCAGGTCCAAGGCGTTCTACACGGAGGGGCTCGGCTGGAAGATCAAGGACGACTACGGCGTCTCGGTGTTCTTCGAACCGGACGGCGGCTCGCGGGTCGGCTTCTACGGCCGCGAAGGACTGGCCGGTCAGGTGGGCACGAGCCCCGAAGGCAGCGGGTTCAGCGGGCTGGTCCTCACCTACGTCGTCCGCAGCGAAACCCGCGTCGACGAGGTCGTCGCGGAGGCGGAGAAGGCCGGCGCCACGATCCTGAAACCCGCAGGCGCCTTGCCGTGGGGCGGGTACGGCGGCACCTTCGCGGACCTGGACGGCTATATCTGGAGCATCGGCTACAGCGCGAAGGGCACGGATCAGCCGTACGCGGAGTGAACACCGCGTGAGCCGGTGCGGGGCGGGAAGATCGTCTGGGCGCACATCCGGTGCGACGGCCGTTGTCCGGAAGCGCCCCCGCGCGTGCGCACGAGGCGCTCCCGGAACTGACCGGACTCAGGCCGCAACAGCCACCTCGCAGACGTGACCACCGAAGTTGACCAGCAGACCGGCGACCGCCGCGCCGAACGCGGTCGACATCGCCAGGATCGTCGCGATCGTGGCCGCCGCCTGCCGGTGCTCGTATGGCGGCCCAGTTCCCGCCACGATCCGACCTCTTGCCCGATGCTCACGCGGTTCTCCTTGTTGTCGAAAGGAATTGCGCTTCGCATCCTGTCGGCGCGGGGAGGCTCGGTAATCGGACAAATCAGACGTNCTTCACCCCACCCACCTACCTCGACCCCACCGGCACACCAAGACGCAACACCATGTACCTCAGGACATAGGCCGACCCCAGCGAGAAACCGTCTAAGCTCGACGACAACTCACCTTGGAGTCGCGTGATGAAGCTGGTTTGGGATGGCTGCCTCAACGGCCGCGACGTAGGCGGACTGCCCTCGGCCGATGGCCGGCGGATCCGATTCGGCGCGCTTTTCCGATCGGACAGCCACGACCGGTTGACGAACGACGGAATCGCCGCGGTCCGCGGCGCGGGGATCGGTCGCATACTGGACCTCCGGTGGGCACGGGAGACCGTGTCGGGCCCCAGCCCGTTCGCCGGCGATCCCGTGTACCGCAACACTCCCCTGATCGCCGAATTGGCCGAGCAAGGCACCACCATGCCGGACGCCTACCGGACCATGCTCGACGAAAACCGGCGCCGGATCACCGGCGTCTTCGTTCAGCTGGGTGACGCACCGCCCGGCCCGCTCGCGGTGCATTGCGGCGCGGGTCGCGACCGGACGGGTGTGCTCGTGGCGCTCGCGTTGAGCGTCGCGGACGTTCCACCCGCTTCGATCGCCGAGGATTACGCACGCACGGATGGTTGCAGCGGTGACACGATCCTCCGGACGCTGGCTCATCTGAACGACCGTCACGGAGGCGTGCACGCGTACTTGCTGAAGGGCGGAGCGACCCATGCCCAGCTCGCGCAGGTGCGGAACCGCCTGCTTTCCTCTTGAGAGGTAAGGCAAACGCGTCCCAGTACCCTCAGACCGCGAACCGCTCCAGCGCCGCCAGCTTCCACGTTCGTTTCACGTCGCTCGAGTGATGTCCCGAGTCGTCGTCGATCAGCAACTCCGCTCCTGGCCAGGCGCGGGCGAGTTCCCAGGCCGTGTCCACCGGGCAGCTCAGGTCCCGGCGGCCGTGGATCAGCACGCCGGGAATGTCCCGCAACAGACCGGCGTCGCGGATCAGCGCGCCGGGCTCCAGCCAGCCCGCGTGGGAGTAGTAGTGCGTGACGAGGCGCGCGAACGCGAGTTCCCACTCGCCGATCGGGCCATTGTGGACGGTCGCGCCGGGTTCCAGTGACAGCACGGTGTCCTCCCAGACGCACCAGGAGCGGGCGGCCTCGGTCCGCACCCGGGCGTCGGGATCTTCCATGAGCCGGGCATAGGCGGCGACCAGATCGCCGGTGAGATCACCGCGGAAGCGGGCCCATTCTTCGGGGAAGAACCGGCCGACGCCGTGATACAGCCAGTCGATCTCGGACGGCCGTGTCGTGCTGATCGAGATGACGACGATCTCGGTGACCCGCTCAGGGAACCGTTCGGCGTAGGCGAGCGCGAGCGTCGTGCCCCACGAACCTCCGGTGACGAGCCAGCGTTCGATACCCAGATGCTTCCGCAGCCGTTCCATGTCGGCGACGAGATGATCCGTCGTGTTGTGCCGCAGGTCGGTCGCCGGGTCGCTCGCGTGCGGGGTGCTGCGGCCGCAACCGCGCTGATCGAACAGCACCACGCGGTAGCGGGCCGGGTCGAACATCCGCCGCATGCCCGGCGTACAGCCCTGCCCGGGGCCGCCGTGCAGCATCACCGCCGGCTTCCCGGCCGGATTCCCGCAGGTCTCCCAATAGACGAGGTTGCCGTCACCTACATCGAGCAGTCCTTTGTCATACGGCTCGACTGGGGGATACAGATCGATCATGAACCCAGCCTAGACCGTCAGTGAGACCCCGAAACACTTTCGCCGCAACGAAGTTCAGCACACCGGCCCTTTCCTCGCCGCGCCAGAGCGGGCAGATTCAGTGACATCGGCGAAACCACGGAACGGGGAACCATGTTCACCCTTGGTATGGAAGAAGAGTTCGTCCTGCTCGACCCGGTGGACGGCTCGGTCGCGTTGCGAGCCCCCGAACTACTCGCCGGTCTCGCCCCTGGGCCGGACGTCACCGGTGAGCTGATGCGGTTCCAGATCGAGACCGCGACCGGCGTCTGCCGCGGCCTGGACGAGGTGCGCTCGGAACTGACGCGGCTGCGGCAGATCGTCGCGACGGCGGCGCGGGCCGACGGTTGCCTGATGGTGGCGACGGGCATCCCGCCCTGCGGCCTGCGGGGAGACACGCTCACGCCCGAGCCCCGGTACCTGCGGATGGCACAGGCGTTCCCGGACCTGATCCGCGAGGCGGGGACCTGCGCCTGCCATGTGCACGTCGGTCTGCCGTCGCGGGATCTCGGCGCACGGGTTCTCGCCGGGCTGCGGCCGTGGCTCGCGCCGTTGCTGGCGCTCAGTGTCAACTCCCCGGTCGAAAACGGCATCGACTCCGGATGGTCGAGCAGGCGCTTCCCGCTCTGGGACCGGTGGCCGTCGGCGCGACCACCCGACGAATGGTCCGGCGCGGCCGCGTACGACCGGAGCATCGGGGAGGCCGTGCGCCACGGCGCCGCCCTCGACGCGGCGGGGGTGTACTTCTATGCCCGCCTTTCCCCTCGATACCCCACGGTCGAGGTGCGGATCGCCGACGTCTGCCTGTCCGTCGACGACGCGGTGCTGCTCGCCGCGCTGGTGCGCGGACTGGTCGCGACCTGCGCGGCGACGACGAGACCGCCTCGCGCCCGCGGTGCCCGGATCGGCGCGGCCTTGACGGCGGCCGCGCGCCGAGGGCTGGACGGGCCGGGCGTCGACGTCTTCACCGGCAGGGAGGCCGAACAGCGTGATCTGCTCGGCGACCTCGTCGAGTTCGTCCGGCCGGCGCTCAGAGCCGCGGGCGACGCGGACGACGTCGAACGAGGATTGGAAGCGCTGTTCGACCACGGCACCGGCGCGGCCCGGCAACGCCGGTTGCTCGCGGAAGCGGCTTCCCCCGGCGAGTTCGCCGCGGAGCTCGCCCACGCCACGATGCCCGTCCCGGCCAGGTGAGGCGCCCCCGCGTCACAGCCAGCCGGACTCCCTGGCGATCCGCACCGCGTCGACCCGGTTGCGGGCGCTGAGCTTCGAAACGATCGTCGTCAGGTAGTTCCGCACGGTACCGGCGGACAGGAACAACTCGGCGGCGATCTCGGTCGGGTCGGAGCCGACCGACGCCAGCCGGAGCACCTCGATCTCGCGGGTGGTGAGCGGGCAATCCTCGCTGTCCCAGGCGGCGAGCGCCAGATCGCCGTCGACGACGCGCCGTCCGGCGGCGACCCCGCGGACCGCGTTGGCGAGCCGGTCGGCGGGCGCGTCCTTGCGCAGGAAGCCGTTGACCTTCGCGGCCAGCGCCCGCCGCAGGGTGCCGGGGCTGCCGAGCGAGGTGAGGATCAGCGTGCGAACCCCGGGAAGCTGCTCATGCAGCTCGGCGGCCGCGGTGAGACCGTCCTTGCCCGGCAGGTCGATGTCGATGAGCGCGACGTCGGGGCGCGTGGACTGGGCGAGCGGGAGGATCTCGTCGCCGCTCGCGCATTCGGCGACGACCTCGATGTCGGCTTCCAGGCCGAGCAGCGCGACCAGTGCCCCCCGGACAATGTGCATGTCCTCGGCCACCAGGACCTTGATCATCGACCCCATCTGCCTTTCCGCCCGCGTCGCTCCCCCGAGCCGACGATACTATCCTCACACACCGTTCCGCGAAATGGAAACCGGCCCTTGACCACCGAGGGGTGCGTGGTCAAGAGCCGGTTCTGTGTTGTCGCGGGAATACGTTCTTCGCACCACGCCAACACGGTCGGGGTGGTTCCGACGTGAATGCGCTACCAGGAATTCTGCGGCCACCCGGCGCGGGGATCCAGTGCGCACACCATTGCCGGACTGTGGTTTTCGCATGGGCCTGCCGAGGTACGGGCGACCGTGAAATTTTCATGTCGCCGAGCACATGAATTCATATCGGACGATGAATCAAGCACTTCAGGAGTAGCGGTCGCGAACAGTAGTGTCGAAACCACAAACATCCCAGAAATCCTCGAGCGAAAGGACGGCACAATGGATGAGACTGTCCGGCGAGCCGTGGAGCGAGCCATTGGGGCCATGCACGAGAAACTGGGCGAAGAGCTCACTATCGACGACATCGCCCGCGCCGCGACCTTCAGCAAATTCCATTTCAGCAGGGTGTTCCAGCAGGCCACCGGCGTCTCTCCCGGCCGGTTCCTGTCCGCGCTGCGGCTCGACGAGGCCAAACGCCTGCTGCTGACGACCTCGATCTCGGTCGCCGACATCAGCCACCGCGTCGGCTACAACGGTGTCGGCACCTTCAGCACGCGGTTCAGTAACCGCGTGGGCCTCTCTCCCTCCGCGTACCGCCGGCAGGGTGGTTTCCAGCACCGACTGGCGGGCGAGCCCCTGCCCGGCGCGAAGCCGGCGATCGTCCGCGGTTTCGTGTCCGCGCCGCCGGAGATCTCACCTGGTCTCGTGTTCGTCGGCCTCTTCCCGACCCGTATCCCCGAGGGCGCGCCCGTGCGGCACACGGTCATCGACGTCCCCGGCCCCTATCAGCTGACCGACGTCCCCGAAGGCACCTGGCACCTCGTCGCGCACTGCGTGACCGGGCCGCTCACGCGCCGCGGCACCGGGCTCACCGGGCACCACGGGCCGATCACCGTCGAACCGGGCGTCACCGCGCGGCTGGCGGACCTGCGGGTGCGCCCCAAGCGCCTGTTCGACCCGCCGGTCCTGCTCGCGCTCCCCGATCTGCGGCACCGGCCGCAGCCGGTCAGGCAGGCGGCCTGAGCCTCACCCGCGTGTCGCGAAAGGGTCGTTCAAGACGCCGGACGTCTTGAACGACCCTTTCGTGACATCCAGGGGCCCTCAGGCGGCCAGGCGGCCCGCCGACGGGGCGAGACCGTCCCGGATGTTCTGCCGCCACAGCTCGTACGCGGGCGTCCCGTCCGCGGCGTCCTCGGTGACCTCGGTCGAGTCGGCCAGGTCGACGGCCTCCTCGATGCTCAGCCCGGCGAGCGTCCGCGCGGCGAGGCGGGTGTGCGGGGGGACGAACGACGAGAACGTCCTCGCCTTCACCGCGAAGACGACGCCGAGACCGAGTTCGTCCTGGTGTTCACCCGCCGCCTCGCGCAGCCTCTCCAGCCCGGCCTGGTCACAGCCGCCCGCGAAGGTCGAGGCCAGCCCGACACCGCTCCACAGGTCCGGGCGGCGTCCGGCGGGGAAGCGGTCCACCGCCTCGGCGACCTTCACCGGATCACCGCCGTTGATGAACCACAACGCCCGCCCGATGCCCTGGTCGCAGGCGCGGGGGAAGTACGCGGGGGCGCCCGCCCACGGGTATGGCTTGGGCACGAACTGCTCACCGACCCACTTGTCCGTGTCGAAGTAGGCACGGTCGAAGGCGTAGCCGTCGACGGCCAGCCAGCTCATCGTCGGGTGGAACGGGACGCCGTCGAGCTCCGGCAGCACCTTCTTCCACAGCGGCCGGGGCAGGCGGGCCATCGCGAACCCGATGCCGATGTAGGTCAGGAAGACGTGCGGGAGGCCGGGGCCGCTCATCAGTTCGGCCGTGCGGTGCTTCCGGCCGCCGGGCATCACGTCGAGGATGGTGAACGCCATCGCCGCGCCCTCGTAGGCGAACCCGCGCATCTCGGGCTCGACCATGTCCAGCCGCCGTTCGGCCTCCCACAGCGCCGGCGCGTCGATCCCCCATTCGAACCCGCACACCACCGACTGCGGGATCGACTCCAGGCGTGCGGTCGCCGGCGTCGGCGGCACTCCGAATCCGCGCCCCTCGAAACCGACCGAAGCCAGCGAAGGCGCGAACAACACCTTACGCAGAGCACCCAGCAATGAGCTCATCACATACGTCCTTTGTGGATAGTGGCGAATTCGCGCACGAACCGGCTCGTGCCGAGGACACCACGACGCGGTCTCCCCCCGCTCGACGACCGATCGAGATCGGCGCCGGTACCGCCGAACAGGCCATCCCGGACTCCCGGAAAGGGCGGGTTCACCCGTTCGCCGGACTAATTCACCGGAATACAAGTACTCAACAGAAAATGAAAACCACTCGGGACACCATTTTTTGCCAACTCCTTACCTGACGGTGAGTAATCGATTGGTCGCAGTTTCACCACCTTCGAAGTCACGCCATCGTCGCAGCTCACCAGGGAATCGATCTTGCCGATCTACCACCGGAAAATGCGTAACCTTGTATCGTGCGAATCAGATTCACTCTTGCGGGTTTGCTGGGTACACTGAGAGTTACCGTGTTTCTGGGGAAGAGGAGGTCGGAGTGATCCGAGTCCTGTTGGCCGAGGACATGCACCTGGTCCGCGGCGCCTTGGTCGCCCTGCTGAACCTCGAACAAGACATCGAGGTCGTCGCGGAGGTGGGTTCCGGCGACAAGATCCTCCCGATGGCGGCGGAGTACCTGCCGGACGTCGCGATCATCGACATCGATCTGCCCGCCAAAGACGGGCTCACCGCCGCTTCCGAACTCTGCCAGCAACTTCCGGACGTCCGCACGCTGATCCTCACGTCGCTCGGCCGCCCAGGCACCGTACGCCGCGCCCTCGACGCGAAGGTCAACGGCTTCCTGCTCAAGGACGCGCCCGCCGACAAACTCGCCAACGCCGTCCGCTTGGTCGCCACCGGCCGCCGGGTCATCGACAGCGAACTCGCCTTGTCCGCATGGGGAACCGAGGACTGCCCGCTGACCCCGCGGGAGGTCGAGATCCTCCGCCTCGCCGCGAACGGGCACACGGTCGCCGACATCGCGGCGGAACTGTTCCTGTCACCGGGAACCGTCCGGAACTACCTCGCCACCGTGGTGACGAAACTCAACGCCCGCAACCGGGTGGACGCCATCCGCATCGCCCGCGATTCGGACTGGCTCTGACCCGGTTCGCGTCTTCTCTTTTGCCACAACCGGTTCAGCGCTCAAATTCGTGACGATCGCATACGGGGCAAAGAAAAAATCACGGTCCGTCGTGTGTTTCCGGCACTGTTCCGAAGGTTCCGCCTCTGTCACCGTCATTGAGGGGAGTCCGGAGGGGCAGGGGATGTACGCGATGACGATCGAACCGGGTGACACGGTCGCCTCGACCGATGCGCCGCACGGCGTGCGCGCGCGGCTCCTCGGCCCGCTCGAACTGCACATCGATGCCACCGATCGCGCGCCGAGCACGCCGAAACTCCTGCAACTGCTGGCGATGCTGCTCATCCGCCCCGGCAGGACGGTCCACGTCGACTCCCTCGTGCACGAACTGTGGAACGAAGCCCCGCCCCGCAGTGCCCGCCGGGCCCTGCACACCTACGTCCACCACCTCCGCCGTCACCTCGACCCCGGTGGTACCGGCGATCTGCTGGTCACCAGCCCGCCCGGCTACCGGCTCGAGATCGACGCGGATGTGGTCGACGTGGCGGAATTCCAGCGGCTCCACCGGGTCGGCCGTGAACTGCTCGAAGCAGGCGACGACGCGGCGGCCGCGCACGCCTTCCGTACCGCACTGGACCTGTGGTCCGGTCCCCCGCTGGCGAACATCCACTGTGGACCGACCCTCGCCGCCTACACCGTCTATCTGCTGGAGGAGCGGCGCGATGCCCGCGACCTGTGGATCGAGGCCGAGATCCGCGCCGGCAGGCACCGGGAGATGCTCGGCGTCCTGCGGTCGCTGACCACCGCGGACCCGTTCGACGAAACCCTGCACGCCCACCTGATCCGCGCACTGGGGCTCAGCGGACGACGCAGCGACGCCCTGGCGTCCTACGAGTGGCTGCGCTCCAGGCTCGAGGACGAACTGGGGGTGAAACCCAGCGCCGAACTGCGAGAGCTGCACCGCGAACTGCTTTCCGAGGGACACCCGGTCCGCTGACCGAGCACCACCGCCACGACCAGATCCAGGAATATGAGGAGTCAAGCATGACCGCTCGCACCTATGGCCAGTTCTGCGGCCTCGCCCGCGCCCTCGAGATCATCGGGGAACGCTGGTCCCTGCTCGTGATCCGTGACCTGGTACTCGGCCCGAAACGGTTCGACGAGCTGCAACAGGGCTTGCCGAAGATCCCGATGAGCATCCTGTCGACCCGGCTCAACGAGCTGGAGCAGCACGGTGTCGTCCAGCGCCGGGTGCTCTCGCAGCTCGACGCCGGGGTGGTCTACGAGCTGACCGAGTACGGCAACGACCTCGACCAGATCCTGCTGCAGCTGGGCCTGTGGGGTGCCCGTTCGCTCGGCGACCAGACGGCGGACGACCTGTTCACCCTCGACTCGGCCATCCTGTCGCTGTACACCACGTTCCAGCCGGACGCGGCCCATGGCGTCCACTGCGCGTTCGAAATGCACTACGGCGGCGAGATGGTCATCCACGCGGTGATCGAGGACGGCGCCCTGACCGCGGGCGAGGGCACGCACCCGGACCCGGACCTCGTCATCGAGCCGCGCGGCCCGTACATGCTGAAGCTGCTGAACGGCGAGATGGACGCGGCGAGCGCGCTCACCAGCGGCGCCGTGGCCGTCAAGGGCGATCCGGACAAGCTGGAGCTGTTCACCCGGATGTTCCACATCCCCTCCGCGCCGACGAAGACCGAAGGGCTCGTCACGCACTGAGGACCGTTCCAGCGGCGGGGCCGGGACGCCGGTCCCGCCGTTCCTATTCGAACCGTGCGGTGTCGCCGGCGCCCCGCCGCACGATCTCCGGTTCCCCCGACGAGAAATCGATGACGGTGGTGGGTTCGACCCCGCAGTCACCGGAGTCGATCACCGCGTCCACCACGTGCTCCAGATGTTCCTTGATGTCCCAGCCCTGGGTCATCGGCTCCTCCTGGTCGGGCAGCAGCAGCGTGCTCGACAGCAGCGGTTCGCCGAGTTCGCCCAGCAGCGCCTGGGTGACCACGTGGTCCGGGATGCGCACGCCGACGGTCTTCTTCTTGGCGTGCAGCAGCCGGCGCGGAACCTCCTTGGTGGCCGGGAGGATGAACGTGTAGCTGCCGGGGGTGGACGCTTTGACCGCGCGGAAGACCGCGTTGTCCACGTGCACGAACTGGCCCAGCTGAGCGAAATCCTGGCACACCAGGGTGAAGTGGTGGCGGTCGTCCAGCTTGCGGATGCTCCGGATGCGGTCGATGCCCTGCCTGTTCCCCAGCTGGCAGCCGAGGGCGAAGCAGGAGTCCGTCGGATACGCGATGAGCCCGTCTTCGCGCAGGATGTCGACGACCTGTCCGATCGCGCGCCGTTGCGGATTTTCCGGATGTACGTCGAAATACCTGGCCATGCGCAGAGCTTAAGGCCACTGGGCCCCGCCCGCCGCGAGAGGCTGTCGCGGGCCGCGTACACAGTGGATCTCCGCGCCCGTTCCCGGCCGCCGCGTCTTCCATCGTGGTATGTTCCGCGATGAACGCGGTGGTGCGAACAGCCCACACCCGTGCGGGTGAACACCGGATTTTTCCCGTCCCCAGCAGGGAAAGCGTCTCCCTGTTCGCCGTTCTTCCGTTATCCGAAGGGACCGACCCGGGTAACGAACATGGGCTATGATCCGAATCATAGCGATGGAAGGCCGTGTCAAGGCCCGGGCCGTCGCGAGGGGGAACGGACCAGATCGAGCCGTCTTTCTGTTACGACTGGGGTGCCTGTGCCGGACCAGCTCGCTGTGACCGCCGAACCTCTCGGAACCGCCGGCATCGACCGGCGTCCTCGCCGGGCGCTGTTCCTCGCCGGGCTGGTCATCACCGTCGTCTTCGTCAACGCCTGCCTCTTCGGTCTGCTCGGCGTCCTGCTTCAGCCTGGGATGGACCTTCAGCACGGCTTGCTGGCCGTGCTGTACGTCGGGCCCGTGCTCGCGATCCAGCTGCTGTACTTCAGCCGCCCGGCGATCCGCCTGGACACCCGGCGGGCGAAGGCGACTCTGGGGGTCCAGACCGGTCTCGCCTATCTGCCGGTACTGCACTTCGACGAGGCGCTGACCTCGCTGACCACCATCGCAGCCGGCAGTTCGCTGCTGATCCTCCGCCCGCGGGTCGGCTGGCCGGTGTTCACCACCCTCATCGCGGCCACGTCGTGGATCCTGTGGATCCATGCCGACTCCGCGCTCGGAGCGACGATCGACACGGTCAGCGCGGTGGTCTACGGGCTGGTCACGTATCTGCTGACCTGGCTCGCGAGGCTGGTGAACGAACTGCATCAGGCCCGCACCGAACTGGCGAGGCGAGCCGTGGCGGAGCAGAGGCTGGCCTTCGCCAAGGACCTGCACGACCTGCTCGGGCTCGGTCTGTCCGCGATCTCGCTCAAGGGTGAACTGGTGCACCGGCTCCTGCGCAAGTCACCGCAGCGGGCGCGCGAGGAACTGGCCGAGATCACCGGGATCGCGCAGCGCACGCTGTCCGACGTGCGGTCGGTGGCCAGGGGGTACCGTGAGCTGTCGCTGGACAAGGAATCGCGCACCGCGGTGTCGTTGCTTTCAGCCTCGAACGTCGCGGTGCGGGTCGATCTCGAACAGGTCGAGCTGCCGGTGAAGCTGCGCACCTTGCTGGCGAAGGTGCTGCGAGAGGGCGTCACGAACGTGCTCCGCTACACCGGCGTCCAACACTGCGAGATCGCCGTGCGCACCAGCGAGGGCCGCGTCGCGCTGGAGATCGTCCACGACGGCACGGCGCACGAGGACGTCCCGGCGGAGACGGCCGAGAGCCTCCGCGAGGTGACAGACGAGATCATCGGACACGGCGGGACGCTCAGCGCGGGTCCCGACTCGACCGGACGATGGCGCCTCCATGCCGAACTGCCGGTGCCCGAGCAGGCCGACCCCGCCGAAGCCGCACTGGCGCGGGGTCCCAGTCACTGGTCCCGGATCGACGCCAGGAACGTCCAGTGGATGCTGACGGCGGTCTTCATCGTCTTCGGTCTCTCGGCCATGTCCCGGGTCTTCAACCTGACCGGGGACGGCTGGCGCATCGCGCTCGTCGCCGGCCCCCTCACCGCACTCGTCACCCTGCAACTGGCCTATTTCGCCCGGCCGAACGTCCGGCTGCGCTCACGGCGGAGCTACGCGCTGCTGTTCGTCCAGGCCTGTCTGGTCTTTCTGCCGCTGATCCCGCTCGGGAACGCCTGGGTGAGCCTGCCCAGCCTGTTCGCCGGCACCGCCCTGCTGGTGCTTCCGCCGATCGCGGGATGGTCAGCGTTCGCCGCGACGGTCGCCGGGCCCGTGCTCATCCGGATCGAGTCCGGCGCCGGCTTCCTCGACGCGTTCAACACCTTCGCGTCCCAACTGAACACCGGCCTGATGGTCTTCGGGCTCATCTGGCTGACCCGGCTGGTGACCGAACTGGGTGAGACCAGGAAACGGCTGGCCGAGGTCGCGGTCGCCGAGGAACGGCTGCGCTTCGCCCGCGACCTGCACGACCTGCTCGGCATGAGCCTCTCGGCGATCGCGCTGAAGAGCGAGCTGACCAGCCGGATCATGGACATCGACACCACGCGGGCCTCCGACGAGCTGCTGGAGATCCTCGGCCTGACCCGGCAGGCACTGACCGACGTCCGCTCGGTGGCAAGCGGCTACCGCGAACTGTCGCTGGACAAGGAGTCGCGGTCCGCACAGGCGGTACTGACGGCCGCTGACGTCCAGGTGCGGCTGGAGATGGAACACGGGGATCTGCCTGCCCCGGTGCGCACGGTGCTGGCCGTGGTGCTGCGCGAGAGCGTGACGAACGTGTTGCGGCACAGCAAGGTCGAACGATGCGAGATCGCGGTGCGGCGGGTCGGCAACGGGGTCGCGCTGGACATCGTCAACGACGGCGTCGTGAACGGGCAACCTCGGAATCCGGACAAGCCGGCGCGGGTCGAGGTCGCGGGCAGTGGCATCACGAACATGTCGGATCGCGTCGCCGGGCTGGGTGGCGAGTTGACCGCCGGTGTCGAGGCCGACGGACGGTTCCGGTTGCGTGCCGTGGTGCCGGTCTAGACCACGGCCAGCACCGCTCAGAGCCAGCCGGATTCCTTCGCGATCCGGATCGCGTCGACCCGGTTGCGTGCGTTGAGCTTTGCCACGATCGTGGTCAGGTAGTTGCGCACCGTTCCGGTGGAGAGGAACGCCTTCGCCGCGACCTCCAGGGTGTCGCGGCCCTCCGCGGTCAACCGCAGGACGTCGATCTCGCGCGGGGTCAGCGGGCAGTCCACGGTGTCCCAGGCGGCCAGCGCCAGCTCGCCGTCGACCATCCTCCGTCCGGCGGCCACCCCGCGCACCGCGTTGGCGAGCTTCTCCGCGGGGGCGTCTTTCAACAGGAAACCGTTGACCTTGGCCGCCAGCGCCCGGCGAAGAGTGCCTGGTCTGCCGAGGCTGGTCAGGATCAGCGTCCTGACCTCGGGAAGCTGCTCGTGGATTTCGGTGGCCGCGGTGAGCCCGTCCTTGCCGGGAAGGTCGATGTCGATGATCGCGACCTGAATCCGCGAACTCCGCGCGGCGGCCAGGATCTCGTCTCCGGACGCCACTTCGGACACCACTTCGATATCCGGCTCCAGCCGCAGGAGCGCTACCAGGGCCCCTCTGACGATATGCATGTCCTCGGCTATGAGAACTCTGATCACCATCGGCGCCGCCCCCTCCGCGCACGCTGCCCCCGTCACCCAACTTAAACACGGCCAACCGAAATGCGTTCCACCATTCGAGTGATGAGTCGACTCTGCCAAGGGATATCCGACTTGGTGGATTACGCGGCGAACGAGTTACCCGGATACGAGTGCCGCACTCATTGGCGACTTTCCGTAAGCTCACAAAGCCGACCGCCTCTCACGTTCGCGATGTGAGAGGCGGTCGGCGGAGCGGGTGGCCGGGTTTCAGCTCGCCTCGACCAGAGGCGGAGGGACCTCACAGGTGGTGAAACAGCCGAAGACCTGCCCACCCTGCCGGTTGGACCAGTTGTCGAACCGGTCGATCACCAGCTCGACCTGGTGCCCGGCCGAAGTGGTGTCGATTCCCCGGACGGCGAAGAGCGAACGGACGTTGTCGGTCGCAGCGTTCTGCATCGAAATGACTCCCAGGCTGGTCGGGGCTTTCTTTCAATGAGACGATCGTGCCCGCATGTCCGTTTCCCAACCAGTGCCGTGCATCATCGCGGGAATATGCTTTTTGCCTACTCCGGAAGGTTCTCGCGATTGCTCCATTCCCGCGATCAACGCCATCGAATGGAGTAACGCGCACCGTCATCGGTGACGGTGCGCGCCGAAGCGATCTCTTTATGCCACGATCACCGATAGTCACGGGACTACCCCGAACAGACCAATCGATGCGTCCACTATGGACAGAGGTTTCAGGAGCCGAGCAGGGTCGCCAGGCCGGCGTATCCGCCCTCTTTCAGGCGCACGCCGGACGTCTTCGCGTACGCGGCGTCGGCGCGGATCCCGAGCCCCTCGACCATCCGGTTCATGAAGTTGAACAGGGCGCACACGAGCACCGCGTCGTGCAGCGCGGCTTCGTCCCAGCCCGCCGCGAAGACGGCCTCAGCGTCCTCTTCGGTCACTTGGGACGGCGTACGCGTCAGCTTGCCCACATAGGCCAGCACGGGCTTCATGCGCTCGTCCACGGGCGCGGAACCGAGGTCGTCCAGTGCGGCGGTCAGAAGTCCTTCCGGGACACCGAAAGCCTCCGCGGTGACGGTGTGGACCCCGTGGCAGTACCCGCAGTCGTTGACGCCGGAGACGTAGGCCGCGATCAGCTCCCGCTCCCCCGCGCCGAACGCCGACGGCGCCCGCATGATCAGCTCGTGCAAGTCCAGCAGCTTCGCCGCCGGGGCGGGAAACCGCTGGAAAACCTGCAGCAGAGTGGCGTCAGTCGGCAAAGACCCGAGATAGGACATCTTGTGCGCTCCCCTGTTCCGGCGACCGCATGGTCGAGGCGGACCGGACCGCGTCGTCGATGTCGTCGCGCCGCAGCCAGCAGGCCGCGAGGCAGGACACCGATGCCGGTCCCAGCCCGGTCACCGTGGCGGTGACGCGCGCGGTCGCGTGTTCCCATTCTCGGCGCAGGGAACCCGCCGACGCCATCTCCGGACCTGCTTCGATCAGCGGGCGGACCGCGCGCCAGCGGAGGATGCCGGCCTCGACCAGCGCTTCGGTGCGGAGGTCGAGCGCGTCGTGCCGGGCCTGGTCCACGGCGAGGGCGACCAGCGCGGGCTCGTCGGCGATCCGGGCGAGCCCGACGCCGGCGAGCAGGCGTTCGGCGTCCAGCCCCAGCAGGATCACCCCGGCCTCGGTCGAGGGAGCGTCGTCGATCGACGGCAGGGTGAAGCGGGAGTCGTAAGGCTCAGACACGGGCGACGTCCTTCGTGGCCGTCCGCAGCGGGAGGTCGCGCCGCAGGTTCTCGGCGACGGTGGCCGCGACCCGTGCGGTGGCGACGCGGTGACCGTCGATGTTGCGGGCGGCGGGCCCCAGCGCCATCCCCGCGGCCGCGCCGACGGCGAAGACCCGGGGCGCGCCAAGGTAGGCGAAGGTGCGTTCGTCCAGCCGCGGCCAGCCGCCACGGTCGAGGACGGCCTCGTCGGGCATCAGACCGTCCCCGATCGACGGCGTGGTGCCGAGCGCCAGTACGGCGTGGTCCACGGGCACCCGCGAACCGTCTTCGAGGTGGAGGCCGACACCGGGCGTCACCTTCGTGACCGCCCTGCCGCGATGCACGATCAGCCTGCCTTCGGCTTCGGCCGCTTGGAGCATCGGTCGGAACTCGAACATGATCGACGCGCGCCGGAACCGGCCCATCAGTTCGAGCCGCTCGGACCAGCTCACGCCGTCGAAACGAGCGCGGCCTTCGGGCCGGAAGAACGACGAGTTGACGTCGGCGCACTGGTAGCGTTCGCCCGCTTCGCGGACCACCCAGTGCACCTCGCGGCCCTGGGCGAGACCGTTGGAGATCAGGTGCGCGGCAGTGAGGCCGGCACCGACGACGGCGAGCCGCTTCCCGCCATCGGGAACGGGTTCGTCCCAGTAGCTCACCCCGCGCGGTGGACGGCCGCCGCCCCACCAGGTGTCCGGGGCGGACCGGCGCTCCTCTCCGAGGCACAGCACGACGTGCCGCGCGGTGACGGAGAACCGGTCGGCGCGGACGGTGACGGCGTCCGCGGTCGGCAGCACCTCGCGGACCGAACCGCGCCAGGTCCGCTCGGTGACGTGATGACTCGCCGCGAGATGACGGCAGTAGGCCTCGAAGACGTCGACGGGCACGACCGAGCGATGCCCGGCCTGCGCCATGCGGATCTCCCGCCGTTCCACCGGGGTGAGCACCGACCAGTGCAGCCGGGCGAAGTCCAGGAGTTCGCAGTCGCGGTACCCTTCGACGCCGGGGTGGTGCTCGTACGGCGACCGCAGCACGCGCTGGCCGAGCAGATCGACGCGGTCGAAGAAGCGGCCGCAGGGACGGCCGTCGCGGTCGACGACGACGATGTCGGTCACGCCGTGGTGCCACAGCGCGGAAGCGACCGCGAGCCCGGCCGGGCCCGCCCCGACGACGACCACGTCGGCGGCGGACGGCGGTTCGGCGGTGACCGCCACGCGGGTACCGGGGAGTGCCGGCCACTCACGCCCGCGCGGCGATTCGAGGAGGTGGGGTTCCGGGACGAAGGTGATCACCGGTGTGCTCAGCCGATCACGGTCACCGGGACGATCAGCTCGATCACGGGCCGCTGCTTCATCCCGTTGCTGATCATTTCGTCCAGGGTCTGCTGGGACTGCTCGGCGGTGTCGGTCGCGATCGGGCTGTAGCGGGAGTAGGAGTAGGTCGGCTTCCGGCCGCCCGCGTCGAGCGAGTACACCTTGAGCACCGCTTCGCCAGGCCGGACTTCACCGTCGTAGAAGGTGAGGCGGCGCTGATCCGGCGTCATGAAGGACTTCGAGAACTGGCGGGAAAGGACGAGCGTGTCGGCGTCGTTGACGAAGGTCGAGTCCTCGTCGGTGACGACCTGCATCGCGACCCAGGTCTTGTCGGTCAGGTTGGTCTCGGACTTGATGACCTGCCAGCGGCCCGGTTCCGGGAGATTGACACTCACCGAGATGTCGTGATCAGTGGTGTCGATCGCCCCGGAGATCATCAGCACCCGCCGCCGGACGTCGGCGACCCCGGCCATCTGAATGTCACGTGCGCGTACCCGAGTGGAAACATCCAATCCCGGGAATTCAGGTGATGACATCTTTCACGCCTCCCAGACCTCGATATCGCAATTCAATCCCCGGCATGATCCCCCCAGCCGCAAACACCGGAAGAATTTCACGCTGAACTGGGCGATGTCAAGATGAGGAACACATGATCCACTCCCCGCCCGGACTGGGCCGTTCGGCGGTACCCGGGTCAGGATTCGTCGGATTCCTCAGCCCAGGCCGCCGCGGGTGTGCCCTGCTCCAGCGCCCCGATGTAGACGATCTCGAACGAGGAATCGGCGCGATCGATCCCGATACGGAGGACGAGGTCGTGTTTCACCAGAAAAAGAAACTGATGCGGTTCCCTGCTGTCGCCGAAAATGTCGTAGATGAGGAAGGCGGAGCCGTCCGCCACCGCGAAAAGCGCTTCGTAGACGACATTCCTGTCGGCCTGCGGAGCATTGATCGCCCATTCTTCCAACACCTGCAAACCCGACGTGAGCTGGAGGCGCATAGCCATCCGGAGGCCTCCTCGAGGTCTGGTCGGTTCGCGGGCGATCCTCATGGTCGCGCGCGCGATACCTGATGGTCTTCTTCGTCCGTGCGCCGTGCCTAGTTGTAACCGAGGACGATGTGCTCGGCCGGGAAATCGTTTTCGGTGGCCTGCCTCGGCTCCGGGACGACCACCGCCGCGCCGGCCTCCGCGCCCCCGCGCGGGTCGAAATCATCGGTCACGACCCAAATTCGCACCTGTGCCGTCATGACGTTCCTCCCGGCCTTCGATGAACGACTCACTTGACAACCAAGGATGGACCCGTCCGATCGTGACCCGCTCGAGGACGGGCGGAGGCCTCGGTGAGCAAAGGAAAAGTCGCCGCCGGAGGGCCGCCGGTAGTGCCCTTGAGGTAACTCGGAACCCAGGGAGACCACCATGACCGAACGCCTCGACCCGTACGAGATCTACGCCGACGACGAAGTCGACGTCGACTTGCTGGGCCTGTCGTGGCCCGACCCCGCGGTCCCCGAGCAGCGGGGCCGGCAATGAGCGCCGCGGAGCGGCAGCGGACCTGTGCGGCCTGCGGGGGCCCGTTCCGGCCCGGGGAGCGAACGGGTCTGGAGGCCGTGCTCGACGGAGAGATCCTCTACGTCGCGGTGCACGCCCGCCACAGTACGTATCCGCCGCGGCGGGAAATCGAGGCGGCGCGACGTCTCGCGTGAGTCAGTGAAGGCCTCCTTGAGGGACTCTGGGTCCCCAAGGAGGCCTGGGCGCGCGTGATCGAAGACCGCACACGCGTGATTGAACGCGTAACTCGCAGATGCGCCCGGAAACACGCGTGTTACGGCTCCAGACACGCGTTACGACCAAACGCCCGCGTGTGTTCTAGCGCAGCGTCGAGGTACGCCAGGTCGGCGCGGCGAGCGGCGACCAGGCGGAGCGGGCCGGCGCCGCGGGCGGGGGCGCGACGGAGGCCAACGCGGTGAAGACGGCCACGAGGGCCGCCAGTTCGGCGTCTTCCGGGTCCCCGCGCAGGACCCGGAAGACGGGCGCACTGTCCATTCCGGACGGTGACATGGTTCCCCCGTTCAGATCGGGTGGTTGCCG
This sequence comes from Amycolatopsis coloradensis, assembly GCF_037997115.1. NCBI lineage: Bacteria > Bacillati > Actinomycetota > Actinomycetes > Pseudonocardiales > Pseudonocardiaceae > Amycolatopsis > Amycolatopsis coloradensis. The sequence continues at coordinate 3,390,718 of NZ_CP150484.1, read as the reverse complement.
TGCTTGCGCTGGGGCGCCGCCTTTCGCTTGTCCTGCAGCATGTCCAGCGCCCTGGCGACGGCGGACCGGGTGTCCGCGGGGTCGATGATGTCGTCGACGAGCCCGCGTTCGGCCGAATACTGCGGGTTCATGAACTCCTCGGTGTATTCGGCGACCAGATGCGCGCGCAGCGCGTCCGGATCGGGCGCGGCGGCGAGATCCTTGCGGAACAGCACGTTGACCGCGCCCTCGGCGCCCATCACGGCGATCTGGTTGGTCGGCCACGCCAGCGAGAGATCGGTCCCGATGGACCGCGAGTCCATCACGATGTACGCGCCGCCGTACGCCTTGCGCAGGATCACCTGGACGCGTGGCACGGTCGCCTCGCAGTAGGCGTGCAGCAGCTGGGCCCCGTGCCGGATGATCCCCGAGTGCTCCTGCTCGACCCCCGGCAGGAAGCCGGGGACGTCCACGAGCGTCACCAGCGGGATGCTGAAGGCGTCGCAGAACCGCACGAACCGCGCCGCCTTCTGCGACGCCGGGCCGTCGAGCACGCCGGCGAACACCACCGGCTGGTTGCCGACCAGGCCGACCACCCGCCCGTCGATCCGCGCGAGCGCGCACAGCACGTTGCCGGCCCATCGCTCGTGCAGTTCGAAGAACTCGCCGTCGTCGGCCAGTTCCGCGAACACCTCGCGCATGTCGTACGGCTTGTTCGGCTCCACCGGGACGAGTTCGGCGAACCTGGGCCGCCGGTCCTTGCCCGCGTCCTGCGACGGCTCGCGGGGCGCGGGCTCCAAGTAGTTCGACGGCAGCAGCGACACCAGGTAGCGGACGTCGGCGAGGCAGCTCTCCTCGTCGTCGTGCACCACGGTCGCCACGCCGGACGACGCGCCGTGCACGTCCGCGCCCCCCAGTTCGTCGTGGCTGACCCGTTCCCCGGTCACGGTCTCGACGACGTCCGGCCCGGTCAGGTACATGCGGGCGGTGTCGCGCACCATGAACACGAAATCCGCGAGCGCGGGCGAATACGCCGCCCCGCCCGCGCACGGCCCCAGCACCACGCTGATCTGCGGGATGACGCCGGACGCCTCGACCTGGCGGCGGAAGATTCCGCCGTAGCCGTCGAGCGCCATGACGCCTTCCTGGATCCGCGCTCCCCCGCTGTCGTTGAGCCCGATCAGCGGCGAACCGGTGGCGATCGCCAGATCCAGCACCTTGTGGATCTTCGCCGCGTGCGCCTCGCCGAGCGAACCGCCGAAGACGGTGAAGTCCTGCGCGTAGACGAACACCCGCCGTCCGTCGATGGTGCCCGACCCGGCGACGACGCCGTCGGTGTACGGCCGGTTCTCCGCCAGCCCGAGCCCGCTCGCCTGATGCCGCCGGTACAGCTCGATCTCGGTGAAGGAATCCACGTCCAGCAACAGTTCCAGCCGCTCGCGCGCGGTGTGCTTGCCGAGCGAGTGCTGCCGCCGGACGCCGTCGAGCCGCCCGTCGACGATGTGCTCGCGCAGCTCGTCGCGCTGGGCGCGCAGCAACGGCATCGTCGGCTGCGGCGGGTGCACCGGTTCGGCGCCGCGGGCGAGGGGGATCACCCGCCCGTCGGTCGCCCTCGGGACCCGGGAGCGCCGCAGCCGGTCCTCCGGCAGCGGCACCACCTCGGAGTCCTCCGCGCGTTGTGCTCCCGGGTCACCTTGCAGGGTCACGCCGCGTCCCGTAGCCGTGCATCACGCTCGAGTTCGTCAAGCTCGATCTCGCGCATGATGTCGCGCCAGCACACCCCCCGTCCGAGACGGGGCATGGTGGTCACCACTGGCGGCCGCTCGACCGTGGGCGCCGGGGCGGACGGGGTGGATTCGTTGATGGTCATGACTTTCCTCTCCTGTCAAGCCGATGCCCGGATCCGGCCGTCGATCTGGTGGTAGCCGCCGCTGTAGAAGACCAGCGAGTCCTGCGCGGTGCCGCGGCTGGAGGCGACCACCTTGCCGAGGAAGATCGAGTGGTCACCGCCTTCGTAGACTTCGGCCAGCTCGCATTCCAGCCACGCCAGCGCGCCGTCGAGCAGGGGGGCGCCGGTCTGCGGACCGGCCGTCCAGTCCACCGAGTCGAACTGGGCGAGCCCGGCAGGGCGGCGCCAGTCGGCGAAGTACTTCGCCAGTTCCTTCTGGTCCGACGCCAGCACCGTGACCGCGTACGAACCCGCCGTCACGATCGCCTCGTGCATCCGCGCCGCGCGGGAAACGCAGCACAGCACCATCGGCGGCTCCAGCGACACGGAGGTGACGGCGTTGGCGGTCATCCCGTGGGCCCGTTCGCCCCCGGCGGTCAGCACGGTGACCCCGGTGGCGAACTGGCCCATCACCTCCCGCAGCCCGGCCTGAGCGGACAACCGGCGGCGGGCCACGGGCGACGGCAGGCGTTTCAGCACGGGCCGCGAAGGCTCGTCCAGCGTGCCCACGTCATTCCCCCTTGCCGTCGACCGCGTACGGGGCCAGCGCCTCACGCAGCTGCTCGGGCACCCGGCTGGGCACCGTGGCCGTGTTCGGGCCGCGCATGCACGCGATCCGCTGCCTTCCGCGGGCCACCAGCCGCTCACCCTCGTCGGTGAGGTGGACGTAGTCGAAGGTGAACTGGACCTGGGTCTGCGTCAGCTCTTCCAGCCGCAGCCGGATAGACAGCTCGTCGAACGCGGTGATCTCCGCGTAGAACTCGCAATCCACCTTGAGCGTGAAGAGCTTGAGGTCGTCACGGACCTCTTCGAGCACCGCGGGCGCCTTCTCCTTCAGGAACATTTCGCGGCACCGGCCCTGCCAGCGCACGTAGTTCACGTAGTAGACGTTGCCCACCAGGTTGGTCTCTTCGAACCCGACGGTATGCAGGATCTCGTAGTAGTCGGCCATGTCAGTTCTCCTCTCCCTGGAGCACCGCGAAGACGACGGGATCGGGCCGGTCGTTGACGGTCGTCACCCAGGTGGCGATGCGGGCACCGCCGTGGGAAAGCACCGCCCAGCCGTCCGGGTCGACCCGGTGCACGGTGAGCGCCTGTGTCATGTCCCCGGTCTTGCGCACGCATTCCAGCGCGCTCCAGACCCGGGTGTGCGCGACCGAAAGCGGCTCGCGGGCGTCCGCGGCGAGCAGTTCGCCCACCGCCAGCAGATCCTCACCGAGCAGCCCCGCCCAGTCCTCGGGCGTCCGCTCGATCGCGGTTTCGACGTCGCACGCGACCCGCCCGCCGCCCGCGATCGCCAGGGTGAGGTCGGCGCTGTGCGACGCGCTCACCTCGACCCCGTCGGCCTCCGGTTTGCCGTCCGGGCGGTAGCGGATCTCGAGCGGGGCGTCGACGGCGCGGCCGGCGGCCAGTGCCGTCTGCGCCCGCCGTTCCGGCGTGGTCTCCACGGAAACGCCCACCGGGTCCGGTTCGACGACGATCGCGCGGGACGAGCCGAGCAGCCGTTCCACGGAACGCTCCAAATAGGACCCGAGCATCGACGGAACCCACGGTCCTTCGCCGTCACGCTTGCGCACCGCGCGCAGCTTCAGCCCTTCCCAGCGCTCGACCAGCTTCCCGTCGGGGTTGCGGACGTCGAGGTCGTAGAGGTAGCTGTCGCCGTCCTGCGAACGCTCGCGGGCGTCGAGGAGCACGTACTCCGGGTCCTGCTCGCCGGGTTCGGCGAGGTACAGCCGCTCGATCCCTTGCGGCAGCAGGGTCGCGTCCGGGACACAGCACTGGATCGCGTGCATCATCGCGTCGCGGGTGCCCGGGTCGGCCAGCAGCTTCTCCTGCGGGAGGAACGGCGCGAACCAGTCGACCTCGGCGCCGGTCGCGATCTCCGCGACCGCGTGCCGCGCGCTGGCCCGCCGGTAGCCGGTGACCCGCTGGAATCGCTTGCCCTGGAACAGGACCGTGCCGTACAGCTCGGTCGTCGGGTCGACCGGGACGGGCGGCAGCGCGACGTCGCGGACGACGGTCTCGCCGAGCGGATCCGGCCGGGAGAACCGCAGCCGGGCCCGGAAGTGGTCGGCGCTGAACCCGGTCTCCCCGCTGCGCAGCACCACGTCCACCGTTTCGGCGTCCCTGGCCAGCGCGGCGAGCCGGATCGTGGTCGACCCGCCCGGCGAGACGATGATCGGGCGCAGGAACTCGACGTCGGAGAGCACCGGCGCCGGCAGCGTTTCCGCGCCGAGGGCGGCCTTCGCGACCTGGGTCATCGCCTCCATCCCGATCACCGCCGGGAACAGCAGCTGACCGTCGAGCAGGTGGTCGGCCAGATACGGGTCGCTGCCCGCGGACAGGTCGGCCTCGGTGATCAGCTCGACACCCGGGTAGTGCACGACCGCCCGGTCGACGAAGCGGGTCAGCGGCAGTTCGCGCTTCTCCACCGGCAGGGTGGCCAGCCCCCCGGTCCGGCCGCAGACGACCAGCACCGACGGGGCGGTCGGATCGCCGACGACCTGGCGGAGGATCTCGATACCCTCCTCGGTCGGGATCGGGGTGATGCCGTCGCGCATCAAAGCGCTGACGACGCCGAGCTTTTCGCCCATGCCCGTCCCCGACCAGACCGACCATTCGAGGGCGATCGCCCTGGCCTGGGGGTGTTCCTGGCCGAAGCGGACGGTCAGTTCGGTCATCCAGTCGTTGGCCGTGGCGTAGTGCGCCTCGCCGCGCAGGCCCGCCCGTCCGATGATGCTGCCGAAGGTCACCAGCAGCTTGATCTTGTCCTGGTCGACGGCGTCGAGGACGGCGTTGAGGCCGCCGATCTTCGGGGCCAGCGTCTTGCGGAAGCTCTCCTCGGTCAAGGAGAACAGCGCGGCGGGCTCGTTGCGGCCCGCGCCGTGCAGGACCGCGGTGACCGGGCCGAACTCGGCCTGCACGCGGCCGATCGCGTCGGCCACCTGACGGGCGTCGGTGACATCAGCGCGTTCGTAGCGGTAGGTGATGCCCGCCGCCGCCATCCGGCCGAGGTTCTCCGACAGTTCGGCGTCGTCGGCCGGGTCGCTCCGGCCGAGCAGCGCCAGTTTCGCGCCGGAGTCCTTGGCCAGCGCCAACGCGCTCTCGGCGGTGATGCCCTTGCCGCCACCCGTGACGAGCAGGACGTCGCCGGAGTCCAACGGGGTCCCCTCGGCCTCGGCCGGGGTCATGGCCGCGAGCTTCGGCACCGTGCGGACCCCGGCGGCGTCGTAGCGGACCTCGCTGAAGTCGGTGGTCGCCGCCACTTCGGCGACCACGGTGGACACCGCGGCGCTGACGGCCTCGGGGTCGACCGGGCCGACGTCGGCGAGATCGACGATCGTGGTGCGGGCCGACGGGTCCTCCAGGCGCAGCGTCTTCGCCAGACCGGAGGCACCGAGACCGTGCTGCACCACGACGAATCGCGTGCCGTTGGGCGCGGCCAGCACGGCGCGGCCCGCGTCGAGGAACAGGCCGACGTCGCCGGAACCGCTGTCGGAGTTCAGGCAGAGGAGGACACCGTCGCCGACGCCCGCGGTGGCCAGTGCCGCGCGCAGCGGCTCCGCCAGCGGATGGCCGTCCGGCGCGAACGCCGTCCACTCGGCGGTGGACAGCCCCGGCGTGAGATCGGGCGACGGTTTCGGCGCGACGACGTACTCGACCCCGAACGGCCGGACCCAGGGTCCGACGCCGGTGACCTCGGCCTGGTTGCTGTCGGCGGGTTTGGCGGTCTGGGCGAGTTCGTCGATCATCTCGGCGAGTTCGCCGAGACAGACGGTCGCGAAGTTCGGCATGCCCTCCAGCGCCGGGCGGCCGAGCGCCCGGGTCACGTCGTTGACGAGCTGGCCGACCGTGATCGACGAAAGGTGCAGGTCGTCGAGCGGATGCGTGTCGGCGGTGACCGCTTCGAGGGGCAGTTCCACCCGCTCGGAAGCGAGCTTGCGCAGCAGGTCGAGAGTGCTGCTGCCACCGCTTTCCGAAGCCGTTCCGGCCGGGGCCTCGGCGGGCGCGGCGGGGTCGGCGACCCGGTCGCGGGTAAGGTCGGCACCGATGGACGGCGCGGCCTCACACGGGCTGGTGAGGAACGAGAACTCCCCGTCCACCGGCAGGGTCCGCACGATCCGGCCGTCGAACAGCGCGGAGGTGTCCAGCGGGGCGCCGAACGTGAACGCGGCGCCCGCGACCTTCAGCAGCGCGGCCAGCTTCGGGCTGTCGGTGTCGATCGCGAGCACCGGCGTGCCGGACGCGATCTCGCCGAACAGTCCGGTGAGCACGTGGCCCGGGCCGACCTCGATCACCAGGTCGCTGCGCTCGGCGACCTTCGCGGCCGCCTCGCGGAAACGGACCGGCAGGACCACCTGGTCCCGGAGCAGATCGCGCAGGTCCTCGGCGGCGTGCAGGACGTCACCGGTCACCGTCGAGACGACGGGCCGGTCGAGCCTGGCGAAGTCGAACGCGGCCAGCTCCTCGGTCATCGCCTCGGCGGCCGGGACGACCGCCGGCGAGTGGAACGCGTGCGAGACGTTGATGCGGGTGGCGGTGACGCCCTCCGCGCGGGCACGGGCGACCACGCGGTCGATCGCCTCCGACGGTCCGGAAAGGACGGTCTGCTCGGGCGCGTTGTAGCCCGCGATGACGACGTCCTCACCCTCGGCGAAGCGCTCGGCGACCCCCGGGCCGGCGGCGATCCCCGCCATGGCGCCGTTGCCGTCGCTCGCGGTCGCCATCACCTTGCCGCGGATCTTGGCCAGCTTGAGGACTTCGCGTTCGGTGAGCGCGCCACCCCAGTGCAGGGCGGTGAGCTCGCCGAGACTGTGGCCGGCGACCGCTTGCGCTTCGATGCCGAGGCTCTTCAGGACGCGGAGCCCGGCGAGCGAACCGGTGACGATGCGCGGTTGCGCGACCTCGGTGGCGACCTGGTCGGCGCCGGTCGAAAGGCCCGCCGCGCGGTAGATGTCGTCGGCGTGGGCGAAGCGCTTGCGCAGCGCGCCGACCGTACCGCGCCCGGAACCCTGGCCGGGGAACAGGAACCCGATCTTCGGGTCCTTGACGCGGGAGCCCGCGAAGATGCCGTCGCCGGTGGAGAAGACTTCCGGCTCTCCCTCGCCGAGGAGGTCGAGCAGCTTGGCCAGCTTGCGCTCGGCGTCCTCGGGATTGGTCGCGACGATCGCGGCGCGGACCGGTTTCCCGGACAGTTCCGCGGAAAGCGTGGCCGCGAGGTCCCCGAGCTCCGCCAGCGAGAGCTTCGGCACGACTTCCAGCAGACCGGTCAGCCTGCCGCGCAGCGACGCGGCGTCGTCGGCGTCGAGGAGCAGCAGTTCGCTGTCCTGCCGTCCGGCGACCAGCGAGCGGGTCCGCTCGTCGAGGTCCTTGCGCCGGGCCGCGCCCGGCGCCTCGGTGACGGTGACGTGCGAGTTGATGCCGCCGAAGCCCATCGCGGAGACACCCGCGCGGACCGGGTGGTCCGCGGGCCACAGCCCGGCCTCGGTCGGGACGTACATCCGCGCGGAGTCGCCGACCAGCGACTCGTGCGGCTCGTAGTGGCCGGTCGCGGGCGGGATGACCTGGTGGTACACCGCCAGCGTCGCCTTGATCAGCCCGGCGACACCGGCCGCGGCCTTGGTGTGGCCGATGTTGCCCTTGATCGTGCTCAGCGCGGCGCGATCGGCGAGCGGGTCGGCGTCGCGGCGGGCGGTGGAGAGCGCCTCGATCTCGGTGGCGTCGCCCAGCGCGGTCCCGGTGCCGTGGCCCTCGAAGTAGGAAACGGTTTCGACGCCGTAGCCCGCCTTCTCGTACGCCCGCTGAAGCGCGAGACGGTGACCCGAGGCCTCCGGACGGGTGATGCCGCCCTTGCCGTCGGAAGAGACACCCCAGCCGCCGATGCTGGCGTAGATCCGCTTGCCCTGCGCGATCGCGTCGTCCTCGCGCATCAGCACGAGCATGCCGGAACCTTCGCCGGGCCAGAAACCGTTGGAATCGGCGTCGTAGACCTTCATCTCCCGCTTGGCGAGCGCGCCGGTCTTGGCGAAACCGATCACCTCGAACGGGTCGATCGACAAGTCGACACCGCCCGCGATGGCGACGTCGAGGTCGCCCTCGGAAAGCGCGTTCGCCGCCGTGACCACCGAAAGCAGCGAAGACGAGCAGGCGCCGTCCACGGTGAACCCGCCGCCACCGAAGTCGAAGAAGTTGCAGACGCGGCCGGCGATCGTGTTCGCCAGCCCGCCCGCGAGCGTGTCCTCGTCGATCGCGGGGAACGGGGCCTTGTACTGCGCCTCGAGGTCGTGAAGGAACTCGGCGGTGTCACTTTCGGCCCAGCCGCGCTCGGCGAGGGCCGCCGCGACCGTGCGGCGCACGTACGGCCAGCGCAGCCGCATGATGTTGGCGCGCGAGAACTCGCCGGTGAGGCTGTTGCCGATGACCACGCCGGTGGCGGACCGCGGCAGCCCCTCGCCCTCGGGGAACCCCGCGTCCGCCAGCGCCTGCGCGGCGACGTCGAGCGCCAGCCAGTGCGTGGTGTCGGTCGACCGGAACGTGCTGCCCGCGACCTTGTACTTGATCCGGTCGAATTCCCAATCGCGGAGCACCGCGGCCTTCTGGGCGTAGAAACGGTCCGGCGCCTTCGGGTCGGGCGAGTAGTAGTCCTCGCGGTTCATCCGCTCGTCGGGCAGTCGCCGGAACGCCCTGCGGCCGGCGAGGACGTTCTCCCACAGTTCTTCCGGGGAACCGGCGTCCGGGTATCGGAGACCGATACCGACAATCGAAATCCGCTCAACGCTCATGCCACCGCACTCCCCTAGCTCTCAAGACTCAAGTCACGGAATCCGGTCCCGGCGCCGGGCTCTGTTCCCAGAAACGCGGCCGCCGTCCGTTCGCGCAGTCCGGTCAAGCATGAACCGGCGGCAGGCGCGAAGTCTTCTCTCTGCTTGTTGACCGGGATCGGTCATCTGGCCGAGCGATCAGGGCCAGGCACGTTCGGATGTCGGCATCAGTGCCTCCGTCGTGAACCGGGTGGGCCGGGAGCGCAAACACCCAAAGAGGCCCGACGCGACCTCGACTGTCCACTAGGGACAGTGTCGAGATCGAAGCGCCCGATTCGAGCGCCTCTCGACCGGGTCTTGAGTGACAAAAGAGCGCTCTATTGAGGGGCAAGGCAAAGGTGTCGCCGGTTGGGGGCGGGTGGAAATAGGGACGTTGAGTATCCCTATTTCCACACCCGTCCTGCACTGGTCGCGACAGGGACGGTCTCGCCGGACTGTGTGGATTTCGGGTCATCCAACGCACCAAAATCCACACAGTGAGGGACGCGGTCCGACGAAGGGAGGCGTCCGGCGCCGAGTCTGAACACGACACCTTTGATTTACCTGTCAATAACCCTCATTACCACTCACGACCCCGCTCGAAACCGCACATATCGCCCCAGATCGGGCACTCAGGAGCCGACCACTGTCCTCAAGGGACGGACGGGACCCCGCCGGCGCCCAGAATCACGTCCCGAGGGCGGGCCGACGACGTCGCGAAAGCCACTTTCGCAACGTTGAACGTTGGGAAAGTGGCTTTCGCGACACAACACCGACCGCGCGGCCTCACCGACCACGCAGCGAAGCGACCGAAACAGCACGAGCGGCGGCCGTGAAACTCGCCCACCCCACCAGCTCGACCAGCTCTCGATCAGCCAGCCCCGCGGCCGCGACCAAAGCTTCGTCGACCTGGTAAGGCGCCTTCGCGACCACCAAGGCCAACCGGACACCGGGATTGTCGAACGCGTCCACCCAAGACCGGCTCAGCCCAGGTGGCGAACCGTCCCAAGTGGACAGATCGCGCTCCACGGCCTCCCGAACGGCCGAAGGCACCGCCAATGCGCCGAACACCGACGAAGCACGGGAGAAGGCGTCCGCGACCACAGCATTGCCCGCGGCCCAGCCGAAATCTCCCGAACCCGGGGGAAGCAGCTCCAGCGACTCCCCCGGCGAAGCATCCTCCACCGGACGAAGGAACCGCCCCAGGACCGCCTTGGCCTTGGCACGCGCCGAATCCGGCACGGACGAAGGTAACGGCGACGGCCCGAGGAACACGCTCACCACCCGGTTCAGGTAGTGGAACGCGAACGCGACGGCGGTCAGCTCCGCACGGGCACCCGCCGTCAAGGACCCCGCACGAGGATCGGCCTCCGAAGAGCGCCCGAGCGAGTCCAGCGCCATCCCGTGGACCTCGACACAGTACGGACAAGAGTTCTCTCGCGACACCAGTGTCGCGACGACCTCCCGGTCCGCCCGGCTCGTCTCTCCCTTCGCCACCAGCGATTCCCGCAGCATCACCCAGCTCGCCGCGAGCACCGCCGGCGACGGAGAATGCAGCGCCACCGGCGGGGCCAGCATGCCGAAGTCGCGTTCCAGCTGCCCGTAGACGTCGCGCACGAGTCCGGTCGCCCGGCCGAAGGGCACCGGCCGGACGTACCGGACTTCGTGCAACGCCCGCCGCAGCGCGAGCTTCACCAGCGCAGGCGCCATGATCAGGTCCCGGACACCAGCGACAGCTTGCTGACGGCGCGCCGCCCGGTGATGGAGCCGTCCGGGGCGGGAGCGCCGTAGGTGACGTCGACGCCACGTGCCTGAAGCGCCCGCACGATACCCGGCACCGAACGTTCGGCCAGCGCCGCGATCGTCATCGCCGGATTCACCGTCAGCGCGCCCGGCACGGAGGCGCTGTCGGTCACGAAGATCCCGGGGTGATCGCGGAGTTCGTGGTTCGGGTGCAGCGCCGAGGTCTCCGGGTCGTCACCGATCCGGCACGACGCCAGCGGGTGCACGGTGTACGCGCCGACGACGTCGTTGGTCCACGGCGCCACCTTCGCCAGGCCGTCCTTCTCGAGGATCTCCTTGCACTCCGCGTCGGCCAGCGCCCAGCCGTGCCGGGTGTTCGGCGTCGGGTCGTACTTCAGCGGACCGCGGCCGAGCATCTGCTGCGAGATGCGGTAGGCGTTGCCGGTGGGCGGCGGCGTGCCGAAGACACCCTCGTTGTCGTCCTCGGTCATCAGGAAGATGGTCAGCCAGGAGGCCCACTTCTTGAGGATCTCCTTTTTTTCCACCCCGAACCAGCGCGGTACATCTTTATCGGATCCAGCACCGTCGGGCACCTGGGCGAGAATCGTGCCGAGCCCCGGCGGGAAGTACAGCTGCTCCAGCGAGTACCGCTCGTACTCCGGCAGCGAACCGTCGAGCTTGTCCCAGTTCGCCACGGTCGGGCCCTTGCCGATGTGGTTGGCCTCGTAGACCTTCCCGTCCTCACGGGACAGTCCGAGCACCTCGCGGACCCGTTCCTCGTTGATGATCGCGGTGTTGAGCCGCTCACCGTTGCCCGAGAAGTACCGGCCGACCCCGTGCGGCATGGTGCCCAGCGCCGCCTCGGAACGCTGCAGGATCACCGGGGTCGCGCCGGCACCCGCGGCGATGATCACGATCTTCGCGTCGATCGTCCCACTGCCGGACTGGAGGCGGTAGTCCTCGTCGTCGACGACGTTGAAGTGCACGCGGTAGTCACCGCCGTCGATCCGCTCGATCCGCTGGACCTCGTGCAGCGGCCGGATCTTCGCGCCGTGCGCGAGCGCGGCGGGCAGATAGTTGGTCAGCAGCGAGCGTTTCGCGTCGAACCGGCAGCCCGCCATCATGAAGTTGCAGTTCACGCACCGGTCGTTGTCCACCGCGACCGGCGCCGGGTTGGCGGTCCGGCCGGAGTGGTCGCAGAACGACGCCCACAGCCCGCCCGCGTACGAGACGTCGTTCCAGTCCTGTTTGGACACCGGAAGCGATTCCGAAACCCGGTCGTACCAAGGCTCCAGCGAGTCCCGCGTGATCGCCGAGGGCCACATGCGACGGCCGATGCTGCCGTGCCGTTCGAAGACGAACTTCGGGGCGCGCGGCATCGCGGCGAAGTACACCACGCTGCCGCCGCCGACGCAGTTCCCGCCGAGCACGCTCATCCCGTCGCCGACGACGAAGTCGAAAGCCCGGGTGTAGGACGAGCCGAGCAGATAGTCGTGCTCGAAATCCTTCGTCTCCAGCCACGGCCCGCGTTCCAGCACGGTGACCTTCGCCCCGCCCGCGGCCAAGTGGTAAGCGGGGATGGAGCCACCGAACCCGCTGCCGACGATGACGACGTCGGTCTTGTCGTAGGCGTTCATGCCGGGCTCCCGGAAGGTGTCGTGTCAGGGTGGAGCCGCGCCAGCTCGCGGCGATAGGAGAACTTCGGGAACCGCCACAGCCCGTCTTCGTCCGGCGCGGTGTACCCCATCGCCAGCAGGCCGGGGTGGCCCTCGGCGATGGCTTCGGCGGTGTGCTTGTGCGCGGCGCTGTCGAAGGACATGTTGCAGAACAAGGCGAGGCTCACCCAGCCGTCCTTCTCCGGATGGCCGGGCGCGGTCAGCGACCGCACGAGCGCCGTCCTGTCGGCGAAGGACAACGCGACGAACGGTGGCAGCGACTCGTCGAGCGCGAGGTCGTGCTCCTTGGCGTAGCCCTTCGCGTGTTCGTTGAGGGACTGCGCCAGATACGGCAGCCCGACGGTCACCCCGGTCGCGTCGGTGTGCAGCAGTTCGAGCGCACCCGCCACGACCGCGCCCGGCCCCTCCGCCGCGCCGGCGATCGCGTGGTCGCCGGGGAATCGCTTCTCCCCCGGCAGGATCGTGTCCGCGTAGGCCTCCAAAGTGGACACCTTGACCTGTTCGTCCGAATCCACGGAACCTACCTCCTGTTCCTGGTGTGCACGGTCATCGGCAGCCCGCCCCGCACCCGGAGCGACAACATCGCTTCGGGCACCACTTCGTAGCCGGGGAGCTTCCTGAGTTCGAGGTCCCGCAGGACCATCGTCAGCACGAAGACGGCCTCCATCACGCCGAGGCTGTTGCCGATGCAGAACCGCGGCCCGGCGCCGAACGGGATGTAGGCGTACCGGGGCCGTCCGCTCGGCCGGTCCGGATCGAACCGGTCCGGGTCGAACCGCTCCGGCTCCGGCCAGAACTCCGGATGCCGGTGCAGCGTGTAGGGCACGACGACTACGTCGGATCCGGCGGGGACGTGATAGCCGCCGATCTCGTCGTCGGCCTGCGCCACCCGCGGCAGCAGCCACACCGGCGGATACAGCCGCATGACTTCTTCGACCACCCTCGCCGTGTACGGCAACCGGTGCAGGTCGTCGTGCGTCGGCAGCTGGTCGCCCAGTACCGCGTCCGCCTCGGCGCGCAGTTTCGCCGCGATCTCCGGATGTTCGTCGAGCAGGTGGAACGCCCAGCCCAGCGTGCTCGCCGTCGTCTCGTGCCCGGCCAGCAGCAGCGTGATCAGCTCGTCTCGCATCTGCTCGCGGGTCCCGTCGGTCGCGATGAGACGGGAGAGCACGTCCTCACCGTTCTCGACCGGGTTCGCCAGCCGCTGTTCGACGAGTTCGTCGGCGATACGGCGGAGGTCGGCCCGCGATTCCCGGAACCGCAGCTGTTTCTTCAGCGGGGCCCACTGCGGGACCATGCTCAGCGTCACGGCTTCGAACATCGCCTGGTCCTGCACGGCTTCGAACGAATGCCCCAGCGAGGTGAAGCCGCCGAGGTCCGCGTCGAGCAGGGTCTTGCCGAGCACACCGAGGGTCAGCCCGGTCATCTCGTGCAGGATCTCCACCGGTCCTTCGGTGTCCCGCAAGCGTTTCACGAGCCCTTCGACCTCGTTCGCGACGACCGAGGCCTGCCGCGCGATCCGCTTGGGCTGGAACACGGGCTGGATGGTCCGGCGCTGTTTCTTCCAGACGTCACCGTCACTGGTGAGCAGCCCGTCACCGAGCGCCCGCCTCGCCTCCTGGAGGCCGATTCCCTTGTGGTAGTTGGCCGCGTTGTCCGCGAGCACGTGTTTCGCCAGGTCGGGGTGGTTCACCAGGTACATCGTCTTGGGACCGATCGCGATCCGGACGACGTCCCCGTGCGCCTCCGCCGAGTCCGACATGAGCGTCAGCCGGTCGGTGAAGAGCTTCTTCAGCAGACCGAAGGTCGCCCGGCGCGGCGGGCCGGGCGGCGCGAGACGCGCCGCCCGGCTGGTTTCCGCACCGTGGGTCATGCCGCCACGGCCCCGGTTTCCGTCTCCGGCTTCTCGGCCGGCTTGGGCAGGGACGTGACTTCGGCCGACTTCGCCTGCTCGGCCTCCCACTTCTCGGTGGCCTTCTTGGAGAAGTGCAGGCCCCACAGGAACGCGCCGCGGATGAGGCAGACCAGCGCGGTGGCGAGGAACAGGCCGTAGGCCACGTGCACGACCATGAAGAACCCGTACGCCAGCGCCACACCCGAACCGAACAGGACCTGCGACGCGGGCTTCGACGGGGTCGTGCCCGGGTCGGTGACCATGTAGTTCGTGTAGAGCACGAACGCCACACCGGTCATCATCCCGAGCGCGCCGGGGATCGCGGTGTCGAACATCCACCCACGGATGATCGCCTGGAGCGCGAAGGTGATCAGCCAGGCGCCGATCAGCCACATCCGCTGCGTCAGCATCGCGTTGAGGACGGTGCCCGAGACGATGATGATGCCGACGATCAGCCAGCCGACCCACGAGTCGACCTGCTCGGTGAAGTGGTAGGGCGGCGCGATACTCGCCCAGGGGAACACCAGCAGGATGATCGTGATGCCGAAGTTCGACGGGTTCATGTAGTGCCGCAACCGGCCGCGCACCGGGGCCTGCAGCACCCACTTGGCGCCGACGGCGACGACGACACCGAACATCATGACCAGCACCTGGTCGTTGACGTAGGTGAGCATGTTCAGCGCGAGACCGGTGATATGCGCTGGGAAGAGGAACTCCACGAGCCCCTTGAAACCGTTGCCCCGGAAGCGGACGCCCCGGCCCTGTGTCCGGGCGCCGATGATCTCCAGCAGGATTTCCGTGGCGTAGGCCGTGGCCAGCGCGATGAACGGATAGGTGTAGGGCTGCTCGAAACCGAGCACGGTGTAGCCGATGATGTTGAAGATGGTGATCGAGATCGCGAACCGGCGAAGGGCCGTGATCGTCTTGTTGCTCTTCGGTGCCGTGAGTGTCTGCTCAGCCATGACGGTCATTTCTCCTTAGCCTGAGCGCCGAGCTGGAAGGTGTGGCTGCCCGGGGTCAGCTGGACTTCCTGCGTGCGGATCTGCCCGGTCAGGTCGCGCCACTGCAGGCAGACCTTCACCGGCCCGGTGACCTTGCCGAGTCCGATCTGGATCTCGTGGCTGCGTTTGCCGGAGTGGCCGCTGCCGCCGTCGACCCGGTCCATGTACTTCTTGCCGTCGGGGGTGATGACGGTGACCTGCGCGCCGATCGCCGCGGTGCCCGCCGCCTTGAGCGGTCCGTCCGCCGAAGCCTTGTCGTGCACCAGCTTCAGGTTCAGGTACGACCCGGAGTCGGGGCTGACGTTGCGGTAGAAAATCGGCTGCTCCCACTGGCGTGCCACGGCGAAGTCGAGCTTGCCGTCGCCGTCGGCGTCGCCGGTGGCGATACCGCGAGTGGGCACCGGGACCGCGAGCCCGAGGCGCGGGGCCAGGTCGGTGTAGCGGCCGTCGGAGCTCTTCGCCCAGAAGTGCAGGGTGTGGTCGCCACCGACGTCGTCACCGGCGACCATGTTCGGCCAGAAGGACGGGTGCTTCAGCAGTTCGTCGTTCGAGGTCGCCAGTTCCTGCAGCTGCGGCCAGCGGTTGACGTCGCCCTTGACGAACCCGGTCGCCTGCGTGATCACCGATTCGCCGCTGTTGTTGTAGTCGGCGATCTTGACGTCCCAGCCCCAGCCGGACCACGCGGTGCCCGCCTGTGCGCTGCGGTCGACCCACGGCGCCTCGCCGCCCTGCAGACGGCCGCGCAGATCCGCGGTGTCCTTGGCGGTGTTCATGAACTGGAAGTGGCTTTCCTCGATGCCCCACGACGTCGTGATGTTGCTGACGTACAGGTCGTAGAGACCGTCGTGGTCGAGGTCGGCGAAGTCGACGCCCATGCCCTTGAAGGAGTCGTTGCCGATCACCTTGGACTTCGGCTCGTTGGGCCCGCGGACGCCCTTCACCTCGGCGAACTCGATGTGACCGGGACGGGACTTGTTGTACAGCAAGCGGTCATGCCCGAAGTCGTTGCCGATGTAGAGCTCCGGCAGGTTGTCCCCGTCGACGTCGGTCGCGCTCGCCGCGAGCGACCAGCCGCCCTGGGCGTCGGCCGGGATGGCCTTGTCGTCGAGCGCGAACGACGCGGTCGGCTTCGCGCCCTGGGTGGCGCCGGTGAACCGCAGGATGTACTTGCCACCCGCGTTGTCCGCGTGCGACATCGACTTGTTCATCTCGACCCCGCCCTGCACGCGCTCGTCCAGCACCGCGCTGTCGGGGAAGTAGTTGCCGATGAAGATGTCCTGGTGGCCGTCGCCGTCGAAGTCACCGACCGAGGCGGCGTTCGTGTTCCACAGTGGACCGGCGTATTCGCCGTTCTTGGAGTTGTTGCCCGGTACCAGCTCCACCGGCTCGTAGGCCTTCGGCTCCAGCTTCGTGGCGCCCGGCTTCGAGAGGAAGAGGATCGGGGTTCGGCCCCAGTAGTAGGCCAGCAGGTCGACCCGGCCGTCCTCGTTGTAGTCGGCGGGCACGCAGCCCATGGGCGCGATGTACTTGCCCATCGGCAGCGGCGCCGCGTCGAGCGCGAACGGCGCGTAGCGGTCACCGCCCTTGCCCGGCGTCGGGGTGATGACGACCTGGTCGCTGCGCGGGTCGACGAAGCACAGATCGTTCGCGAGCCGGTCGCCGTCGAGGTCGTTGACCGCGATCGCGGCGCCGACCGACGAGATCCAGGCCCGGATGTGCTCGTAGTCCTTGTTCACTGTCCGGATCGACTGGCTCTTCGCCGCTTCCGGCAGGGCGATCGTCAGTGGTTCGAACGCGTACTTCGAGGCCATCGTGTCGGCCTCGGCGGTCGATACCGTGGGCAGCTGCGCCACCACGAACAGACCCGCCATCAGCAACAACGCCACGATGCCCGCAAGCTGCTTGCGGAGCCAGCCCAAGGTCGCGGTCATTTCCCTGCACCTCCAGAAGTGAGTACCTCGGTGGCGATGCGCTGTCGCCAGGTTTCGAATGCCGGGAGTTCGCCGTCGACCACGGTCGCGGGGCGCACCTCCTGGGTGATGGCCGCCGCCCGCTCGGCAGGCAGCCCGCAGATCGCCTGCGTGGCGACCTCCGTCTCGGGGATCAGCAGCCCGGCGCGGACGCGGGCTTCGGCGGCGAAAGCGCTGCCCTGGGCGAGGTTCCCGCGGTGCTCACCGGCGAACTCGGCCAGCTTCAGCAGTTCGTCGGAAGTGACACCGCACGCGTAGGTCGAGGCGAGCCCGACGCCGGCGTAGAGGTCTCCGTGGCGCCGCTCCGGGAAGCGCGCGATCGCGTCGGCGACCAGATCGACGTCGGTACCGCAGATGAACCACAGCGCCCGCCCGATGCCCTGGTCGATCGCCCGCAGCGCGTAGCCGCCATTGCCGGGCGGCCACGAGAAACCGGGGTCCTGGAACTGCCCGTCGATGTACTTCGCCGTCTTGAAGTACGCCTGGTGGAAGCCGTAACCGTCGAGCACCAGCCAGCGCAGCAACGGATCGAAGTCCTCGGCGGAGGGCCAGCGGAAGCGCGGCAGCCGCGCCATCGCCCATCCGACGCCGACGTAGATGATGTAGTCGTGCTTCTCACCGGGCCCGGCGAGGAACTCCTCGATGTGACGGCGTCCGCCGCCTGGCAGCCCGTCCAGCATTCCGTAACCCATTCCCGCGCCTTCGTAGGCGAAGCCGCGGTATTTCACCGGAATACGTTCGAGCCATTCTTCCGCCTGCCCGACGGAACGCGCTTCGACCGCGTGCGCGTAACCGAGCAGGAATTTCTCACCGACGGTCTCCAGCAATTCTTGAGCGGCCGGGCTCTTCTTGTGGAAACCGCGCTTGTCCAGTGACGTCTCGGAGACGTCCGGCGTGATCATGCGACGTCTGATCGTGCGCCAACCATTGCCCAACGCACTCTCCCCCTAACGGGTGGATTCGAATTCCGGATCGCTTAAAGCGTCACATGCGTGGTGATAGCCCAGCTACTCCACGGTTGCGTCCGCGTTCTCCCGGTTTGCGAGACCGAGAGAACGCGGAACGACTTCGGTCAGGCCACCGCGCGCAGGTACCCTGGCGCCGGCGCGACCATCCGGTTCCCCGCCGACGTCGGGCCACCGGCGAGGGTGATCGCCATCGGCGCGTCGGTCGGCAGCGGGGCGCGCATCGGCATCCGGAGGTGGACCATGCCGTACCGGGTGATGTCGACGCGGCTGGGCAAGGTCCCCATGGAGAACGAGGACGCCGCGGTCCCGGCGGCGTGCTCGGCCACCCCGATGACGGTCCACCGGCCCTCGGGGACGTTCTGGATCTCGATGTCCGCCGACAGGACGTTCGCCCTGCCGCCGAAGGCGACCGGGCCGCACTGCGGGATCGACTCGGCGAACAGTCCGATGAGGACGGTCGCCGGACCGGCCCCGCGCGGGGTCTCGACCCGCACGCTGATCGTGCCGGTACCGGTTCGCATCGTGGGGCTGCCCATTCCGGCGCTGTGCAACGCTTCCAGGGTCGGCAGTCGCTGGAGGTGCGGGGCCATCGCCACGAGCAGTTCGCCGACCTCGGGATCGCGGTACTGGGTCGGGGTCATCCCGACCGCACGGGTGAAGCGGCTCGTGAACGTGCCGACACTGCTGTAGCCGACGCTGCACACGATGTCCGACACCGTCAGCGATGTCGTCAGCAGCAGTCGTTTCGCTTCGAAGAGCCGGATCGCGGTGAGGTACCGGCCGGGGGTGACACCGGTCGCCTTTGCGAAGATCCGCGAGAAATGGAACGGGCTGACGAAGACTTCCTGTGCCAGGTCGCTCAAGGTGATCGGGTCGAAATACCTCGCGTGCATCGCGGAGATGGCCTGCAGCACCGCAGGTTGCAAGGGGGACGCCGGCTCAGGATGCCGACCGGGTTCGGTGACGCCTTTCTCGTTCGCCGCCATGGCGACTGTTCGTAGCTGCATCAGACCAACCTCGGATTCGCTGTCGCTTTTCTCTGTACGCCAGCTAACGCGTCATCGATTTCAGCGGGCTCGACGAGCGATCGAGATGGGTCCTGCGGTCTTGTCCGAACGTGCGCTATCGGCGGGCGGTCGGGCCGGTGGCACGAACGGCTCCGGCACGAGGTCGTCAAACGTGACAGGCTTTGCGCGGGGGTCGTGAGTGGCAAGTGTCGTTCTAACCCTCTTTACCACTCACGACCCTCGCCATACGATACAAATCGCAATTCGGGCACTGGCACCTCGGAAACTGTCCCTTACGGACAGTCTTGGCCGCGTCGGATCTTTGTGCCGCCGGCTCTGGCACCACTCACGACCCCCACGGCCTCAACCCGGGAAATCGAGCACGCATTCACCGACACCGACCTCGGCGGGCCAGTCGAGTTTGAGTGCGCGGTCGACGCGGTCGCCGGCGTCCACCGGGACGGCGTGCGCGGCCAGTCCCATGGCGCGGGCGACGAGGTAGAGCGTCTGCTGCAACGCGCCGACATGCGCCAGCGTCGTGGCGTACGCGCCACCGCCGAGCACGGACGCCATCCGCGGCATCCGCGCGGTGACGGTGATCAGCGCCGAGGGCCGCCGGTGGTTGCCGCCGCCGATCATCGCGATGTCGAGCATCTCGTCGAGATCGGCCACGTCGTCGTTGACCAGGCTGAGCCGGTGGTCGAACGGATCGTAGTGGTAGATCCCGCGGTCCAGCCCCGAACAGCGGTTCACCGACAAGTACAGCTCGAGTTCGTACAGGCAGGCGACGCTGAAATACGGGCGCTGCGAGGCGCTGTGCGCGGGCCCGTTCGGAAGATGCGCGGGCCCGATCGACCGGATTCTCGCGCCACGGAACAGGAACTCGCCGATCTGCTCGGCCGACAGCACGCTTTCGGTGAACTCCGGGCAGCTGTGGTCGTTCTCCAGCAACGCCGTCAGCGTCGGATCGGTTTCCGCGCGCTCGGCCAGATCCGGCCGGAACAGCGAGTAGCTCGGGCCTTCGCCGGTGGGGGCCTTGACCACCGGCGGATTCCCGAGCCCGGCGAGGTCGGCCGGTCCGCCGGGCCGCCAGGTGCGGCTCGTGGTGTGGAACGACAACTCGTCCGGAGACCACACGCCCAGTTCGGGATCGTCGTCTTCGGCGAACCTGCCGTTCTCCTCGGCGGCCTGGACGACCCCCGCGGCGACCAGATAGGACACGATCGCGCCGACCACGCCGCGATCGATCCCGGTCGTGGTCACGATCTCCCCGACCGACTTCGCCGTCGCGAGGGTCGCCGCGACGTGCACCGCCCACGGCTGGGACAGCACCACGCGATAACGCGCGGACGGCGACTCCAGCCCCATCCCGTCGGCGTCGGAACGCAAGGAACTGAAGCGGGACAACCGGATCGGGCGCGCGGCGGGGATCGCCACCGGTGCGAACACCGGTGCGAGCACGACCGGGATCACCGACAGGAGCGGGCCGCGGCCGTCGGCGAGACCGAGCGAGCGCACCACGGAACCGCCGAGTTCCTTGAGCACCTGCCGCAGCGCGTCGGCGCCCTCGGCCGTCCAGCTCAGTTCGCCTTCGAGATCGGGTTCCCGTTCGACGGGCTCCCATGACGACGTCACGTTCGCCAGCGACACCGGCCCCAAGGCCATCCGCCGCAACGATTCCACCACCAGCGGTTCCGCCTGCGGGAATTCGTGCTCACCCCAGCGCGTGACGACCACCAGTGAGCCGTCCTCACTGATTTCGACGAGGCTGTCGTCGGTGAGCGACCACAGGGGGATCGTTTCGGCCACGCCGCCGGGGGGATCTGTCGTCAACTGTTGCTCCAGCTTGATCTACAAGAACATGGGGAACGGATTCAACCGCTCGTAGGGAGTCGGTTCGGCGAGCCTGCCCAGGCGCACCGGTACGTCGAACAGCCGTCCGGGGGCGAAGCGGCTCCAGAACGGACGCAGCCCCGGAACGACCACCCGGACCACCGGGAGATCGATGTCGGGCCTCGTCTGGTCCAGCACCAGCGTCTCCATTCCCAGCACGGAAAGCCTCCGTACCAAGCACTCCACATCGTCACGGACGTCGGGACGACGGACGAACTTGAAGTCCGCGGCCCGTTTCGCCGACCGGCCGGGCGCCGGCAGCAGATACTGCTGGTTCGCGACCGTCGCGTACCGGAGCCACCGTGCCGCGTCGGTATCGTCGAGTTCGACGTCGTTCGCGAACACCGCCGGGATCAGCTGGTTGAGCTCGCTGACCGCCCTCCGCAGCGCCGTCCTGGGATCCAGGTGGGCGCCGAAACCCATCATGACGTTTTCGCGGGGCCCGACGATACTCCTGGAAAGCGCGACCATCACCGGAACACCGAGGTCCGCCGTCAGGTCGAGGACCCACAGTTCCCGGCCGGCGCGCGCGTACTGGCCGACCATCTCCTCGGCCCACGGGTCGTCGAACGAAGCGATGTCCACGCCGGGAACGGGAAGCCGGTTGTACCACCACATCGCGACGGCGTCGCGTTCGACGAGTTCGAGCAGTCCTTGCAGGATCGCGTCCTCGATACTGCTTCCGGCCGCGCAACCGTTGGAGTCCGCGCGCATCCCGGTGAGCCCGCATTCCCACGGCACCCCGTAATAGAGGTACGCGGTCGGCATCAGCTTCCGGCGCTGCCGCGTGAGCGACCACAGCGGCGTCCAGTCGATGGCGGCCTCGGTGTCGAACCGTTCCGGGACGTACTGGAAGTCGGCGTGCAGGGCGTTCCACTCGGCGCGGCCGTCGTATTGACGCTCGTCGAAGAGCATGCACGAGTTCGGGTGGACGGCGTCCTCGCCGAGCGCGTGGAAGGTGTCGCGGATCCGCAGCTCGTCGCCCTGGTAATTCGCCGAGTACCGCTCGATCGCCTCGCACAGCGCGCCGACCTCGGCGTCGATCGGGCTCGCGCCCTTGCCGCCGTTCTCCCCGCGCAGCCCGGCCTGCAGCCCCGCCTCACCGCGCACGCGGCGCGCGACGTTCTTGCCGGAGTGGTACGCGTTCACGAACGCAGGCGCCCGCGGGTCGCGGGAGATCTCCTTGACGATCCCGGTGACCGGGCTGACCAGGTGGCCGTAGCGGTCGAGCACCTCGACCGGGGTGAGGGTCCGATGCCCGCCACCGCCCGAGGTCGCCTTCTTGGCCTCCCGCAGCACCACCGGCTCGGCCGTCCGCGCGGCGACGATCCCCTCGTCACCGCATTCGGGGCACTGGGGGCGGCGGCGCAGTTCGTGCAGGCGGCCCTGGAGGTCGAGCGTGTCCAGGATCCACACGGCCTGCTGCCCCGGATAGCGGTGTCCCGCCAGCCATTTGGACGCTTCGAGGGAGATCAGGTGCGACGCGGCCGCGGTCAGCGGCGGCACGGCGGGCATCGGGAACGACGCGGGGCCGTCGTGCCCGAGGACTTCCTGCACGCAGGCCTCGGCGTGCCGGTGCCCCCACAGCCGGTTCGTCAGGCAGTGCCAGCAGCCGGACCGGCCGGGCTGCGTGATCGGGCCGATCCACACCTGCGCACCCGACGGCCGGGCCAGCAGCCAGGGCCGCCCGGTACGCCGGTGCTCGGCGTCGATCTCCGCCAGCCGCGGGTCGAGGTAGTCGTCGCACAGCACGATGGCCAGTTCGGACGCCGTGCCGACCACTTCGATCCCGCTCGCGGCCAGCCCGTTCGCCACCTGCGAGGTGTCGACGCCCCGGCCGACCGCGGTCAGGCTCGCCGTCGCCGGCTTCTGGCGGCCGGCCACCGCGGAGGCGTCGAGACCGCACGCGTCCCAGTACGCGAGCGCGCGTTCGTCGCCGCTGATCTCGTCCGGGACGTGGACGGTGACCAGACCGGCCTCGACCAGCCTGGCCAGCACGCCGGTGACCTGTTCGGCGCTCATCCCGTCCGGGCGGGCGGCCAAGAGCCCGTCGAGGTCGCGGGTGCCGTCGAGCAGGGCCGCCACCGACGCGACCTGCGCGCCGCGCATCGCGATGACCCCTTGTTCGGAAAACAGGTAGGCACCGCTCCCCTCGCGGATCTCCGCGCGTAGATGCCGTTTGAACCCCAGGGCACCGTTGATCGAGCCGGTCGTGGAAGATGCCTCGCGCATGAAGACCCCCAGTAGGTCGGTCCGATTCTCGAATCCTGCTCGGCGGGCTCCGCCTCGGCCAGTGCGCGATTCACGCCTCGGATATGAAAAACCCACGTTCTTCCGGGACGCACGCACGCGACAGCTGGTGGACGGCTCACTGGCCCGCGCCGGGCCGCTCTGCCACTGTCGAAGTACTGGGATTCAGGTCTCGACGCGTATCGAGCTGGAGGGCGCTTGCGATGTACACCGGATCACGAGTAGCGGACACGCACCACGGCTCGGCACCTAACCCGATTCCGGTCGCGCCCGCAAGCCCCGTCCGTTTCACCCTCCTCGGCCCGCTCGAACTCGTGCGGGACGGGATCGACTACGCGCCGACGACACCGAAGCTGCTGCAGGTGCTCGCCTTGCTGGTGATGAGCCCGGGGAAGATCGTCCCCATCGACACGATCGTGCGGGAACTGTGGGCCGACGACCCGCCGCGCAGCGTCCGCACCACCATGCACACCTACCTCTACCAGCTGCGCAAGTGCATCGAGGAGAACGAGCTCGCCCCGTACGGGGAGACCATGCTGGCGACGAAACCGCCGGGATACGTGTTCCGGATCGCCCCCGAGCAGGTGGACGTGTTCGAGTTCCAGGAGCTGCAGCGGCGGGCCCGGGAGCTGCAGCAGCGGGGCGAGCACCCCGAAGCGGCGAAAGCCTTCCGTTCCGCGCTCGCCCTGTGGTCGGGCCCGCCGCTCGCGAACGTCCACTGTGGACCGGTGCTGTCGGCGTACTCGGTCGATCTGGTCGAGCAGCGGCGCAGCACGCTGCACCTGCGGATCGAGGCGGATATCGCGGCCGGGATGCGGCACGAGCTGATCGGCGAACTGCGGTCCCTGGTCGCCGCGAACCCGCTGGACGAGGCCTTGCACGGGCAGCTGATCCGCGTGCTCGGCCGCAGCGGGCGGCGTTCCGACGCGCTCGCCACGTACCGTCAGGTGCGGACCCGCCTCAACTACGAACTCGGCGTCGAACCCTGTGACGAACTGCAGGTACTGCACCATGGCCTGCTTTCCGAGGGTGAACCCGCGTGAACACCACTCCCGGCAACGGAAACGAAAGTGAGGATCGACGGATGAGCATTCGTACCTATGGGCAGTTCTGCGGTCTGGCCAGGGCGCTGGAAATCATCGGCGAACGCTGGTCGCTGCTGATCGTCCGTGACCTCGTCCTCGGCCCGAAGCGGTTCACCGAGCTGCAGGCCGGCCTGCCCAAGATCCCGCCGAGCACGCTGTCCGCGCGGCTCAACGAACTCGAGCAGTCCGGGGTGCTCCGCCGCCGCCTGCTCCCCCAGCTCGACGCCGCGGTGGTCTACGAACTCACCGAGTACGGCAGCGAACTCGACCAGATCGTGCTGGACCTCGGCCTCTGGGGCGCGCGGTCGCTCGGGCAGCAGTCCGCCGACGACGTCTTCACCCTGGACTCGGCGATCCTCTCGCTGTACACGACCTTCCGGAGCGAAAAGGCCAAGGGCGTCCAGGTCACCTACGAACTGCGCTACCCGGGCGAGATGCTCCTGCACGCGATCGTCGAAGACGGCGCGCTCAAGGTCGCGGAGGGCGCGCACCCCGGCGCCGACGCGGTCATCGAACCACTGGGCCCGTTCATCAAGGACCTGCTGACCGGGGACCTCACCGCCGCCGACGCGACCCGAACCGGCAAGATCCGCCTCGAAGGCGCCTTCGAATACCTCGAACTGTTCGCGGAACTGTTCCATATTCCCGCGGCTCCGAAAGTGACGGAAGGAATCGTCGTTCGTTGAGCCATCCGGCGTAATACCGCAGGTCGGATCAGCAATCCGGAGTAACGGAAAACTACGGATCGCGAGCTATCGTCAAGATCCGTCACCGGTCGGTCTTTCGTCATAGGAGCCCTTCATGGCCACACTGGATTCGCGTCGTCCGGGTCTGCTCGCCTCGCTCAACGGGAAATACCACCGCGCGGCGCTCCTTGCCTTCGCGGTGGTGGTCGTGGCCCACTGGGCGGAACACCTGGTGCAGGCGTTCCAGATCTACGCCCTGGGCTGGAAGACCCCGGACGCGCGCGGCGTACTCGGGATCCCCTTCCCGAAACTGATCAGCTCCGAATGGCTGCACTACGGCTACGCCATCGTCATGCTGGTCTTCCTGTTCGCCCTGCGCAAAGGTTTCGCCGGCCGTTCGCGGCAGTGGTGGAACCTCGCGCTCGGCCTGCAGTTCTGGCACCACATCGAGCACCTGCTCCTGCTGATCCAGGCGCAGACCGGCTGGCGCCTCGGCGGCGGCACCGCGCCGAGCAGCATCATCCAGCTGTTCATCCCGCGCGTGGAACTGCACCTGTTCTACAACACGATCGTCACCATCCCGATGATCATCGCGATGATCGTGCACCGGAAGGCCCCCGCCGCCGAGCGGGAGCTGACCGGGTGCACGTGCTCGCCCGAAAGCCGGCGCGAGCTGGCGACCGCGGCGTCGTGACCAGGAGGCTCTTCGCGCTACTGGCGTTGCTGGCGGCGTGTTTCGGGGTCGCGGTGCTCACCGCGGCCCCGGCCTCGGCTCACGTCGAACTCCTGTCCTCGACCCCCGCCGACGGCGCCCGGCTCACCTCGGCCCCCGCCCGGGTCTCGCTCACCCTGTCGGAGAACATCGGCATCCAGCCGAACTCGATCAAGGTCGTCGACCAGCAGGGCACCGACGTGGTGTCCGGTCCGGTGTTCCAGCCGGGTGACGTCGCCGAAGAGGTCGCCGTCGAACTCGAACCCGACCTTCCGAACGGCAGCTACCTCGTCGAGTACGCCTTCGTCTCGACCGATTCGCATCCCGTGCGCGGCACGATCGCCTTCGTGATCGGCACCGGCCCCCTGATCACGTCGGCGGGCGCGGTGTCCGCCTCCACCGGGACCGATCCGGTGACCGACGCGCTGTTCACCATCTTCCGCTGGGGCTCCTTCGGCGGTGTCGCACTGGTGGGCGGACTGGTATTCCTGCTGGTCTGCCGTCCGGACGGCCGCACCGACCCGTCGGCGCGGAAGCTGATCACCGCGGGTCTGTGGCTCTCGGGGGTCACGGCCGTGGCCGGATTCCTGCTGCAAGGTCCGTACGTCGCGGGCCGCGGGGTGGGCGCGATCTTCGATCCGGCGCTGATCGAGGCGACCCTGCGGGTGGCGTACGGGAAACTCCTGCTCCTGCGCCTGGCCGCGATCGTCGCGCTCGCCGTGATCGCGCGACGGCTGCTCGCGGGTGACCTGCCGGATCGGCTGCGCTCGCGTTACGAGAACCTCGGCATCGCCGCCGGATTCATCGTGATGCTGAGCTTCTCCGCGACCGGGCACGCGGTGGCCGACAAGATCATGTTCCTCTCGGTCAGCGCCGACCTGGCGCATTTCGGCGCGATGGCCGTCTGGGTCGGCGGGCTGATCCAGCTGGCCGTGCTCCTGCGCGGCAGGTACCCGGCGTCCGAGGCCGAGCCGGCGCTGGCGCGGTTCCACCCGATCGCCACCCGGTCGATCGTGATCATGGTGGTCAGCGGCGCCTACCTGGGCTTCCGGCTCGTGCCGTCGGTGGAGGCGCTCTGGACGTCCGCGTACGGCATCGTCTTCCTGCTGAAGCTGACCGGGTTCGCCGCGTTGCTGCTGGTGGCGAACCTGAGCCGCAACGCCGTGCGACGCGGGCTCTCCGGACGCGGCGGTACCGGCGTGGTGACCGCCGACCTGCGGAAACTGCGGATCAGCGTCGGGATCGAGGTACTGATCGTGGCCGTGGTGCTCGCGCTGGCCGCGGCGCTGTCCTCGATGTCCCCGACCGGCTGATCACCGCTCGATCTCCGCGTCCGGCGGGGTGAACGGCCCCCAGGTGAAGGCCCGGAGCCACGGCTCGGGATCGCCCAGCCAGTCCATGGCGGCGATCTGGGCCGGGCTCCGGCGCCCGGCGAGCGACCGGTACAGGTCCACGGGCGCGCCCGCGAGCACCGCGGCGACCGGCTCGGTGCCGGCGATCCAGGTCGCGCCCTCGGTCTCGATCCGCATCCCGGGCAGTCCGTGCCTGCCCAGCGAGTCGCCGAGGCCGCGGACGAGCACTTCGAATCCCCGCAGCCAAGCGGCGTGCGCCCCGGGCGGCGGAACGCCGAGCGCGTACCGGAGATCGAGTTCGTGAGTGAAGGCGTCCATCACCATGATGTCGCCGCGCCCCTTCCCGTCGCTGTCGGCGGCGAGGAGGGTGTCGGCTTCGTGACCGCGTTCGAGCCAGAGCTTCAGCACTTCGGCGGCCGACGCCGTCTCCGGCACCGGGCAGGACTCGCCACCGAACCGGGTGATCACCCGATCGCAGATCTCGGCCAGATGCGCGATCAACTCGCGCACAGTCCACTGTGGACAAGCCGGGACGGCCCGCTCGGCGGCGTCGGCATGGTCGGCGACCAAGACCGCGAAGTTCTCTCTGACCTGCCGATACCCTTCGGCCGCTGTCGCCGTATTCCAGCCAGGGACCCGAATTCGGCTGATCGTCACGCGGCCACCTCCAGTAGGGGTAAGCGATGGTCGTCCATTCTCCCACCGCTTCGGAGCTTCACCCTTCTTCCCGATTGCGCGTACCGTTCAAAGCAAAGACCACCCACCCGTGGCGCGTGTCGCCGAGGCTTCAGGCACACTGGTCGGTGAAAGCCCCGTGTGGCAAGAGAAAGCGCCCAATGGCGACACATCGACCACTGTGGAGGTGACCAATGGAGATGCCCGGCTTCGATCTGGCGTGGCGTGGTTTCGATCGCGCTCAGGTCCGGGAATTCGTTCGCGAGGTGGAAGCCGAACTACGACGGGTGAAAGCCGAACGCGACGAGGCCCTCCGCCGCGAAGAGGTTCTCGCCGCCGAACTCACCGGCGCGCGCGAGGACATTCGCGAATTGAAGGCGACGGTCGACCGGATCAGCCGTGTCCCGATCGCGCCGGACGCGTTGCAGGAGCGCTCGCGCCGGATGCTCGAACTCACCCGCGAAGAAGCCGAGGACATCACCGCGCGCGCCGCCGAGGAGGCCGCCAAGGCCGAGGCGGAACGGAAGCGGGTCGCCGAAGACTTCGAGCTCGCCATGTCGCTGCGCCGCGCGGAGGCGATGCGCGCCCTCGCCGCACAGGACGAAGCCGCGCAGGCCCGGGCGCGAAAACTGCTCGACGACGCCACCGAAGAGAGCGAGCGTCTGGTCGCCGAAGCGCGGCAGAAGGCCGACGTGGCCCTCCGCCTGCGCGATGACGTGCTGAAACAGCTGGTCGGCTGCCGCGAACTGCTCACCGAGGCCGGCTCGGTACTGGCCGTGCCCGACTCACCGAGACCGGAAGTGCCCGTTCAGCGCCGGAGCAGGCCCGAAGCCCGCACCGGCACCGAAGCGGCCGCGACCTAAGCGGGGTCGCCCGACGAAAACACGACCGGCCGGATCTCCATCGCGTTGATGTGCGCGTCCGGGATCTGGCCCGCGATCTCGATCGCGCGCTCCTTGCTGTCGCATTCGACCAGGTAGAAGCCGGCCAGGTACTCCTTCGACTCCGCGAACGGGCCGTCGGTGACCACCGGGACACCGTCACGCACCCGGACCACCGTGCTCTCCTTCGGCTCCGCCAGCGCCTGCGTCCCCAGCAGTTCGCCGCTCTCGGTGAGCTTCTTCGTGAAAGGGTCGATGCGGGCGACCACCTCGTTGCGCTCCTCCTCGGGGAGCGCGTCCCAGGCGGTGGGGTTCATCGTGATCATGATCATGTACTTCATCGGGGTTCCTCCTGGTCGTTCCGGCGGCCGGTGCCCGGCCGCTCACGTGGAAGTCGGAGCGGCCGGATCGTCCTCGACATCCTGGCACCCGGAAATTCCGCGCCCCCCGGGCACATACGAGGGGAGGGTATAGTGGCCGGTGGCAGGGAACGACGAGAGAACGGGTGCGGAATGACGGGCTACGGCACCGAGCGGGAGGCCTATCTCAAGCGCCTGCGCCGGATCGAGGGACAGATCCGCGGCTTGCAGCGGATGGTGGAGGAGGACAAGTACTGCATCGACATCCTGACGCAGGTGTCCGCGGCCACGAAGGCGCACGCTCGTCACCGATTTCCGGCACCCGCGACACTCGGTCCGCCGAGCCATGTACCACGTCACCGACGACGCCGCGATCCGCAGGAGCCTCGGCTAGAGAACCAAGGCCGCCCGATTCCTCAAGGGGCCGAGCGGGCGCGACAGGCTGGCGCACCGCCTTCATCCAGTTCTGGACCGATTCGCGCCTGAGAAGCCCCTCGCCACCAAGAGCGAGAATGTCTTTCGGCTGATAACGCCACCGGCCTTCGCTGCTCTTTTCGGCAGCCAGGCCTTGCACCCACGCCCGCAGCCAAGCCACCGAATTGTTGTTCAGCTTCGTGGCGGCCCTGTCGAAAGAAATACCTTTAGGAAGAACCAGGGAGTCCAGGTAGGCCCGCAAGGTTTCCGGACCGAACTCGTCGTCCGAGCCCGGCCGCCACCGCGTCACATCCTCCATCGTCGCGACAGCCGCCAGGCCGGATTCGCCCGGCTCCGGGTGCGACCCTCCTACCTGATCGTTCTCCACCCCGGCATCGACCGCAGTCTTGCGCGCCTCTCTGATCCAAACTCTGACGGTCTTCGCGACAAAAACGCCCTCTCCACCAAGTGCGAGAACGTCTTCCGGCTCATAACGCCACCGACCTTCGCTGTCTTTTTCCGCAGCCAGGCCCTGCACCCACGCCCGCAGCCAAGCCATGGAATGATTGGTCAGTTGCCCCACAGCAGCCCTGTCGAAAGAAATGCCCACAGGAAGAACAAGCGTATCCAGGTAAGCCCGAAATGTTCTCGGCCCGGCCGCATCGACTGAATCCGGGCGCCACCGCACCACATCCTCCATCTTCGCGACACCGGCCACGACAGCAGAGGACGACTCCGGCCTGCCCACCACTTCGTCAAGAGCGGGAGAATCGAGACCGTCCGATTCCCCGGGGGGCTGAGCGGGCACGACAGGCTTGCGCGCCGCGTCGATCCATCTTTGGGTTGTTCTGCGCTTGAGGAGCCCCCCACCAGCAAGAGCGAGAATTCCGCCAGTCGAGTAAAGCCACCGGCCTTCACTGTCTTTTTCCACAGCCAGGCCCTGCACCCACGCAAGCAGCCAGTCCCGAGCAGCATCGTTCAGCTTCGTGAGGGCCCTGTCGAAGAAAACACCCTTGGGCAGGGTCACCGTGTCCAGATATGCCCGCAATGTCCTCGGGCCGACCGCATCATTTGGATCCGGCCGCCACCGGACCACATCCTCCTTTTTCGCGGCAGCCGCCGGCGCCAGGTGCGCCCCTCCCACCCCACGCGCCGCTCCGGCATCCACCACAGCCTCGCGCGCCTCTTTGGTCCAAACCCTGACGGTGTGGGGGACAAAAAGCCCCTTCTCACCAAGAGCGAGAATTTCGCCAGGCGAGTAACGCCACCGACCTTCGCTGTCTTTTTCCACGGCCAGGCCCTGCACCCACGCCCGCAGCCAAGCCATGGAATTGTTGTTCAGCTGCGCCACAGCGGCCCTGTCGAAAGAAATGCCTATAGGAAGAACAAGCGTGTCCAGGTAAGCCCGAAATGTTCTCGGTCCGGCCGCATCGACTGGATCCGGCCGCCACCGGACCACATCCTCCATCTGTGCGACAGCAGTGAACGGCTCTGACCGACGCGGCGACTCACCAAGATCAGCAAGCCGCGGCTCATCGGAAAGGCCAGCACCGGTTTCCGCGCTACCAGGAAGAACGGCAGGCGAGGTACCGAGTTTCGTCGCGAGTTCCTCGGCCAGCCTCTCAGCGTCCTGCTCGGACAGTCCGTTCGCCAGATACCCCGCGACGACGTCCTTCACCGCATCGTTCAGCCTGACAGCGTCCGCATGCTCCGGCCCAGGACTCTCGGTCCAGACCGGCACCCGATGAAACCGCGACACGATCCGCGTAGCCTGATCGAGGAAAGACCGAAGCTCCTGGACAGAACCCTCGCCGAACTGCCGCGAAAGCCCACCACCACCATCCACCACGCTCGTCACCGATTTCCGGCACCCGCGACACTCGGTCCGCCGAGCCATGTACCGCGTCGCCGACGACGTCGCGATCCGAAGGAGCCTCGGCAGGAGAACCAAGGCCGCCCGATTCCTCAAGGGGCTGAGCGGGCACGACAGGCTGGCGCACCGCGCTGATCCATTTTTGGGTTGTTCTGCGCTTGAGGAGCCCCTCACCACCAAGAGCGAGAATTTCGCCCGTCGAGTAAAGCCACCGGCCTTCGCTGTCTTTTTCCGCAGCCATGCCTTGCACCCACGCCTGCAGCCAGTCCCGAGCAGCATCGTTCAGCTTCGTGGTGGTCCTGTCGAAGAAAACACCCTTGGGCAGGGTCACCGTGTCCAGGTAAGCCCGCAATGTCCTCGGGCCGACCGCATTTACCGGATCCGGCCGCCACCGCGCCACATCCTCCTTTTTCGCGGCAGCCGCCGGCGCCAGATGGGCCCCTCCCACCCCAGCACGCGCCGCCCCGGCATCCACCACAGCCCCGCGCGCCTCTCTGATCCAAACTGTGACGGTGTGGGGGGAAAAAAGCCCCTCACCGCCAAGAGCGAGAATTTCTTTCGGCTTATAACGCCACCGGCCTTCGCTGTCTTTTTCCGCGGCCAGGCCCTGCGCCCACGCCCGCAGCCAAGCCATGGAATTGTTGTTCAGCTGCAACACGGCAGCCTTGTCGAAATAAATACCTTCAGGAAGAACAAGGGTGTCCACGTAAGCCCGAAATGTTCTCGGCCCGGCCGCATCGACTGGATCCGGCCGCCACCGCACCACATCCTCCATCTGTGCGACAGCAGTGAACGGCTCTGGCTCTGACCGACGCGGCGACTCACCAAAATCAGCAAGCCGCGACTCATCGGAAAGACCAGCACCGGTTTCCGCGCTACCAGGAAGAGCGGCAGGCGCGGTGCCGAGTTTCGTCGCGAGCTCCTCAGCCAGCCTCTCAGCGTCCTGTTCGGACAAACCGTTCGCCAGATACCCCGCGACGACGTCCTTCACCGCATCGTGCAACCGGACAGCGTCCGCATACTCCCGACCCGGATTCTCACCCCACACCGGCACCCAAGGAAACCGCGACACGATCCGCGCAGCCCGATCGAGGAAAGACCGAACCTCCTGGACAGAACCCTCGCCGAACTGCCGCGAAAGCCCACCACCACCATCCACCCAAGCACGAGCACCCTCAGGATCCGACGGAATCGACGGCCACAACGGCACCGCCCCCACCGGAGCGATATCCGCNGATCCCTTCCGATGCCGCGACAGCGGCGTCGACAGCATCGCCGTCCTCCAACGAATCCAGCGCGACATTGACCTCCTTCAATACATCAGAAGCAGTGATTTCCTTGAGTAGCGCCACAGCGGCGTTGCGGGTATCCACACACAGGAACCTACAACCGACCACCGACAGTCTCCGGACCCACGATCATTTCCGTTACACAGCAACGGAAATCTTCGGCCACCGCGCGACTTCCGCACAACGCGGCACCATGGTCGCCGATTTTCGGCGTCGACCACCTCACACCACCCCGGCAGCCAAGAACTGCGGCACCGCCACATCACCGACTTGATCCGCCAGCCAAAGCTCCCCTTCCGCCAAGGAAATCGCCCCGGACAGCAACGTCCACCAGCCCGCGCAGGAACGGCTCCCCACCGAGGAATCCGACCACTCCCTCGACCGACACCTCACGAAACCCGTTTCCGGCGAGCAGCCGTCGGAATCCCCGCGCGATCCGGGGTGCGGTGATCACCGAAGCCCGCGCGCGCACGATCTCCCGGGTCAGCGCCGGATCTGAGGAATCGATCACCAGCGCCTCGTCCACCAGGGACCAGAACCCGCCGCGCCTCCGCGAGGGCGACCTCGGGCTCCGCGAGTTCATGGAACACCTTGTCCGCCCGATAACCCGCGAATCCACCGTCGACCGGCAAGGCGTAAGCGTCCCCGATCAGGAAATCGCGATCGGGTGAGCGCCGCCGGGCCTCTTCCAGCATCTCGGCCGAAAGGTCGACACCGACAGCGCGGAAACCCAGCCACGACAACTCGGATACGGCCGGCCCGGCACCACAGCCGACGTCGATCACGGCGGAACCAGGTTCGAGCCGGAGCAGTTCGTAGGTCCGGGCCCGAAGTTCTGCGGCTGCCGGCAGGACATCGGCGGCGTCGAGCCGCTGCAACATGGACATACCGCAGATCGTCCGGCTTAATGTCGACATGAAGTCAAGCACCTTGAGCGTCGGCGAGGTCGCGGAGCGCTTCGGCCTGGCCACGCATGTCTTACGCCATTGGGAGTCCGTCGGCCTCCTCAAGCCGGCGCGGGCGGCCGGATCGCGATCATTCTGCGCTCGAAGGAGGCGGGCCTGAGCCTCGATGGCATCCGTGAGATGTTCCGCTGGCCCAGCGAGCGCGAAGCGATCCTCAAGCGCCACAAGAAAGAACTCGAGCAACGTATCGCGGCCGCGCAGGCCTCGCTCGCGATCGCCGACTGCGCGCTCGGGTGCGAGCACGACGACTTCACCCAGTGCGCGTACTTCCGGGAGGCGGTGGCGCGGGCCGGATGACCCAAGTCGAGATACGCCTTGCCGTCCTCGTCGTACACCGTCCTCACCACTCACGAGGCCTGCAGCGCCCGCAGCGAGGCCGCCAGCGCCGCCGAGTCGTGGTCCGGCCCGCATCCCTCCACCAGGATCAGATCGCCGGGGATGTGGTCGGCCCGCAGCGGCAGGATCTCCCGGTACGCGGGCGAGTCGTACCACTCCCGCGCGGCGTCGAGGCTCGGGAACTCGATGAGCACGAGCGCCCCCGGCCACTCCCCCTCGACGACGTGGACCCCGGCTCCGTGCACGAGGAATCTGCCGCCGAAGGGATCGAGCGTGGCCTGGATCCGTTCCATGTACTCGAAGACCTCTTCGGCCAGCACAGTGGCGGGGCGAAGGTGGGCGAGTCCGTAGGCGGCCATGGTGTCCCTCCAGGTTTCGTTGTCCTGGAAGGAATCCTGACCGAGCCGGCGCGTGGCGTCGATTACCCGGGAGGTAAAGCTCAGAACTCCGCGACGGCCGCGAGCGCCTCGGGCAGGGTGAACGCGCCGGCGTAGAGCGCCTTGCCGACGATGGATCCCTCGACACCGTCGCGGGCCAGCGCGGCCAGCGCGCGGAGATCGTCCACACTGGACACACCACCGGAGGCGATGACCGGCGCGTCGGTGCGGGCGGCGACCTCGCGGAGCAGGTCGATGTTCGGCCCCTGGAGGGTGCCGTCCTTGCTCACGTCGGTGACGACGTAGCGCTGCGCGCCGTCGCGGTCGAGCCGGTCGAGGACCTCCCAGAGGTCACCGCCGTCCTGCGTCCAGCCGCGGGCGGACAGCCGGTGCCCGGCCTCGGTGATCCGCACGTCCAGCCCTATGGCGACGCGGTCGCCGTAGGAGGAGACGACCTTCGCGGTCCACTCCGGGTCCTCCAGCGCCGCGGTACCGAGGTTGACGCGGCGGGCGCCGGTGGCCAGCGCGGCCTCCAGCGAGGCGTCGTCGCGGATGCCACCGGACAGCTCCACCTGGACGTCGAGCTTGGCCACGACGTCGGCGAGCAGTTCGCGGTTGGAACCCTTGCCGAACGCGGCGTCGAGGTCCACCAGATGGATCCACTCCGCACCGTCGCGCTGCCAGGCGAGCGCCGCCTCCAGCGGGCTGCCATAGGAGGTTTCGGTGCCGGCCTCGCCCTGGACGAGTCGCACGGCCTGGCCATCGGCCACATCAACGGCGGGAAGGAGCGTGAAAGTCACGCGCCCACTCTAAGACAGGGTGTGCAGCCAGTTGCGCAGCAGGTGCGCCCCGGCGTCCCCGGACTTCTCGGGGTGGAACTGGGTCGCCCAGAGCGGCCCGTTCTCGACGGCGGCGACGAAGTCCTGGCCGTGGTTCGCCCAGGTCACCTTGGGTTGCCGTCCGGCGAGGCCGGAGTCCAGTTCCCAGGTCCGCGCGGCGTAGGAGTGCACGAAGTAGAACCGCGTGTCCGCGTCCAGACCGGCGAACAACTGCGAGTCCGCGGGGGCGCGGACGGTGTTCCAACCCATGTGGGGCAGGACGTCGGCCTCCAGCTTGTCGACCGTGCCCGG
The DNA here is from genome assembly GCF_037997115.1 of Amycolatopsis coloradensis. Taxonomy (NCBI): domain Bacteria; kingdom Bacillati; phylum Actinomycetota; class Actinomycetes; order Pseudonocardiales; family Pseudonocardiaceae; genus Amycolatopsis; species Amycolatopsis coloradensis. The sequence continues at coordinate 3,355,455 of NZ_CP150484.1, read as the reverse complement.
CCACTCACCGGCGCCCTCGGCCTCCACGCCGTGCTCGACACCACGTTCGAACAGGATCTGCATGCCGACGCAGATGCCCAGCACGGGACGGCAACCGGCGAGGCGTTTGCCGATGATCTTCTCCCCCGACACCGACCGCAGCCCCTCCATACAGGCGGAGAAGGCGCCGACACCGGGGACGACCAGGCCGTCGGCCTCGAGGGCGGCATGCGGGTCGGCGGTGACCTCGACGTCGGCGCCGGCGCGCTGAACTGCACGTTCGGCGGACCGGAGGTTGCCGGACCCGTAGTCCAGGATCACCACGCGAGGAGTAGCCACGCGTCCCAGGTTAGCGGACCGGATTTTCCGCGGATTCCCTGTTTCGACCTTCACTCTTCTGGGTAATAGCGACTCCGAGTGAAAGGCCGGCGCAGGACCGCCCTGCACTTATGGAGGAACGATGCAGGACGCCGACGACCTGACCCGCCTGCTCAGCGCCTGGCGCGAAGACATCGACAGCGTGCCTTTCCCTACCTTCGCGGAGCTGCTGATCCCGGCGCAGAAGCGGCGCTCCGCCCCGGCTCGGACGGCCACGGCATCGGTTCAGGTGACGAAGACCACCGGATGGCGGGATCGCTGACACTCGACTCCGGTCGCGTGTGTGGTTTTCTTCATAGGAAGACGCCCCACCGAGCCGACCAGGAGTGACCGCATGAGCAGCAGCCCGGATTCGCGCGACTTCCTCGATCTCGACGCCGAGCTCACCGCCGAGGACCGGGCCATGCGTGACGCAGTGCGCTCCTACGCCCAGGACCAGCTCCTGCCCAACGTCGCCGAGTGGTACGAGACGGGCGCGCTGCCCGCCGCCGAGCTCGCCAAGGGGTTCGGGCAGCTCGGACTGCTCGGCATGCACCTGGAGGGTTACGGCTGCGCCGGGACCAGCGCCGTCGCCTACGGCATCGCCTGCCGCGAGCTGGAGGCCGTCGACTCCGGGTTGCGCAGCTTCGTCTCGGTGCAGGGCTCGCTGGCGATGTACGCGATCCACAAATGGGGCACCGAGGAGCAGAAACAGGAGTGGCTGCCCCGGATGGCCGCCGGTGAGGCGCTCGGCTGTTTCGGCCTGACCGAACCGGACGCCGGCAGCGACCCCGGCAGCATGCGGACCCGCGCGGTGCGCGACGGCTCGGACTGGGTGCTGAGCGGCACGAAGATGTGGATCACCAACGGAACCGTGGCCGACGTCGCGGTCGTCTGGGCGCGGACCGACGAAGGCGTGCGCGGTTTCGTCGTCCCCACGAACACGCCGGGCTTCACCGCGAACGAGGTCAAGCACAAGCTGTCACTGCGCGCCTCGCTGACCGCGGAACTCGTGCTCGACGGCGTCCGCCTGCCGGATTCCGCGGCCTTCCCCGAGGTCAGGGGCCTGCGCGGACCGCTGTCCTGCCTGAACGAGGCGCGCTACGGGATCCTGTTCGGCGTCGTCGGCGCCGCTCGCTCCTGCTACGAATCCGCGCTGGAGTACACGCTGAGCCGGGAACAGTTCGGCAAACCGCTGGCCGGGTTCCAGCTCACCCAGCGCAAGCTCGCCGATCTCGTCGTCGAGGTCAACCGCGCCGGTCTGGTCGCGCTGCGGATCGGGCGGCTCAAGGACGCCGGGACGCTGCACCACAACCACGTCAGCTTCGGCAAGCTCGCCAACGTCCGCTCCGCGCTGGAGGTCGCCAGGACCGCGCGCGCCATGCTCGGCGCCAACGGGATCTCGCTGGATTACCCGGTGATGCGGCATATGTCGAACCTGGAAACCGTGCTGACCTACGAAGGCACCGAAGAGATGCACGCGCTCTCGCTCGGCCAGTCGGTCACCGGTCTGGCCGCCTTCCGCTGAGCCGCCGGAACTGTCGGTGCGGACCTCTATGGTCCGCGTATGACCGTTTCCCCCGCGTTCCAGTCCGTCGTCGAACTGCGCCGGTACACGCTGCACCCCGGCCGCCGGGACGAGCTGATCGAGCTCTTCGAGCGCGAGTTCGTGGAGAGCCAAGAAGCCTGTGGCATGCGCCTGTTCGGCCTCTTCCGCGAGCCTGCGGAGCCGGACAAGTTCGTGTGGCTGCGCGGTTTCCGGGACATGGAGACCAGGCGTGCCGCGCTCGAATCGTTCTACCAGGGGCCCGTGTGGCGAGAGCACGGCCCGGCGGCGAACGAGACGATGATCGACGCATCGGACGTCCTGTTGCTGCGCCCGTCCGGGCCGGGGTTCCCCGCTCCGGGCGGCGCTGGGGATTCCCGGGTTCTGGTGACGGTGTGCCATCCTGCCGTCCCGGTCAAGGAGTTCTCCGAGTACTTCGCGGACAACGTGGCGCCCGCCTTGCGGGAATCAGGCGTGGACACGTTCGGCCACTTCGAAACGGAGCCCGCGGAGAACACCTTTCCCCGTCTTCCCGTGCGGGAGAACGAGACGGTGTTCGTCTGGTTCTCCAAGTTCACGGAAGAACACCGCGAACTCCTGGACCGGACAGGCATCGAACTCGCGGGCAAACTCGAACGCCCTTGGCGACAACGGGAACTGACGCCGACCGCGCGGTCAGTCCTGCGCTGAAAGGAGGTCCGCGAGTCCGTCCGGGTACAGGATCGCCTTGCCGCTCGCCACGTCGGCCATCGGCAGCCAGTGCACGCGCGCGCCGTCGTCGAGCACCACGCCGACCTCGTCGCGCTCGTAGAACGCCTTGTCCGTCAGGTCCGCGCTGAACAGGAACACGATCTCGTGCCCCGGCCTGCCTTCGAAGGTGAACACGTTCTCCAGCACGGCGATCTGCTCGACCGAGGTCAGCTCCGCCGCGAGTTCCTCCTGGAATTCGCGGTGCAGCGCCTCGGCGGCGGTCTCACCGAACTCGATCCCGCCGCCGAGCGGGCGATGGTAGGTCACGCCTTTGGTGTGGTCGCGGCCTTCGAACACGAGAAGGTCTTCACCGCGGCGGATGACCCCGAGCGCGAGCGGGCGGATCTTCGTCACCCTGGTGACGCTAGCGGAGGAATTCCTTGACGGACAAGGTGATCGAACCGGCGTCGAGGCCGTGCGCGAGGTCGTGATCGGCCATTTCGCCGTAGATCCGCACTTCCGCGTCACGCCGGACGCCGAGGGAGAGCAGCCGGTGCGGAGTTTCGGACAGAGCGTCCGTCACCGCGTGCGCCGACGTCCCCGCGAGGTACGGCTCGATCAGCACGACGTCGGTGGCCCCGGTGTCGTCGACGGCCGCGCGCAGCCCGGCGGCGTCGAACGGCCGGATGGTCGAGGTGTAGAGCACGGTCACGTCGAGATCGGCGGTCGCCTCCAGCGTCCGGTCGAGCATCGGCCCGACGGCCACCACCACACCTCGCCTGCCTTCGCGCAGCGTTTGCAGACCCGCCCCCAGATGGGCTTTCGCGTTCTCCTGCGCGGAAAGCCGGAGATAGACGCGCCCGTCGCCAGGCATGGACTCGAGCAGCAGCCGCCGTGCCTCTTCGGGATGCCCCGGCACGTGCACGGTCCAGCCCGGCAGCGTGTCGATGAGGGCGACGTCCCCGGGCGCCTGGTGGGTCCGCCCGGCGGTCGACATGTCGTAGGACGCGCCCGAGGACACCAGCACGGCCCCGACGTCCTGGTGCCCGAGGTCGAGTTTGACCTGCTCGAACGCCCGCTCCACGAGGAACGACGAGAAGGTGTGGACGATCGGCCGCATGCCGGCCAGCGCGAGTCCGCCCGCGGTGCTCATCATCAGCTGTTCGCGGATGCCGACGTTGAGCACCCGGTCGGGATGTTTCCGCGCGGCGAAGGCGAGTTGTGCCGCGGAGATGTCGGCGAGCACGACGGCGACGTTCGGGTCGGCGTCGAGCGCTTCGGCGGCGGCTTCGAGGAACGTTTCACGCATGTTCACGGGCTCAGGCCTTTCGCTCGACGGTCGCGACCACGGCGAGCGGCCGGTCCGGATGAGGTGTGGTGAAGGCTTCGTGGAGCGCGTCGTGATCGCGGCCGTCGACGGTGCGGGTCGTCCAGCCTTCGACCTCGAACCGGCGCGCGATCCCGCCGGGCCAGCCGTGCGTGGCCGAGGAGTTGTCGATGACGACGGCGGTCAGCTGCGGCATGCCGATCCGGCCCGCGACCGCGATGGCCTCTTGGTTGGAGCCCTCGTCCAGTTCCGCGTCGCCGAGGAGGGTGACGACCTTGGCGTCACGGAATCCCTTGGCGCGCAGGCCGAACACGGTGCCGATGGCCAGCGGGAGCCCGTGTCCGAGCGAACCGCTGGAGATCTCGGCCCCGGGAAGCCTCGCCCGGTCGGGATGGTGACCGAGGCGGGACTCGGCCGAAGTCCAGTCGGCGAGTTCTTCCTCGTGGAGGAAGCCCTTCTTCGCCAGCACCGCGTAGTAGGCCATCGGGCCGTGCCCCTTCGACAGCAGGAAACGGTCGCGGCCCGGATCACGGACGTTCTCCGGGGTGATGTCGAGCACACGGTCGTAGAGCACCCACAGGACGTCCACAGTGGACTCCGCGGCCGCCTGGTGTTTCTCGTCCCCGGTCATCAACGAGATCAGCCTCGGCAGATCCTCGTAGCCGGTCTTGGTGTCGGTGGTCATGAACCGAGGTTGCAACCTCGACTTAGGTCGAAGTCAAGGCTAATCTGGCGACGTGACGAGACTGGCTGAACACCTGAGCATCGGGCAGGTCGCCGACCGCAGCGGCGTGCCCCATACGGCTTTGCGTTTCTACGAGGACAAGGGACTGATCAGCTCCGAGCGCTCGGCGGGCAACCAGCGCCGGTACTCGCGCTCGGTGCTGCGCCGGATCGCCTTCATCCGTGCCGCGCAGCGGGTCGGGCTCAGCCTGGACGACATCAGCTCGGCACTGGAAACCCTACCCAAGGACCACGCGCCGACCAAGGCCGACTGGGCCCGCCTTTCGCGGGGCTGGCAGGACGAGCTCGACGCGCGGATCGACGCGTTGCAGCGCCTGCGCGACAGGCTGACCGGATGCGTCGGCTGCGGTTGCCTCTCCCTGCGCAGCTGCGGGCTCTACAACGCCGACGACCAGATGTCCCGCTTCGGCCCCGGCGCGGGGAAACTGCGCCCGGCTTCCGAGGGCGGCATCTGAATTCCGTTGCCACGCGGGGGCCGGATATGCGTCACTGTGACTCGAAATGGACAAGAAGAACCTCATCCGAGTCTCGAAACGGCTCTCCCGGCACCTGCGGCACGCACCCGGCGACATCGGGATCACCCTCACCCCTGACGGCTGGGTCGACGTCGACACGCTCTTGGCGGCCTTGCGGCGCAATGGTTTGCCGCTCACCCGCACCGAACTCGACGAAGTGGTCGAGGGCAAAAACAAACGGCGCTTCGCTTTCGACGAGGCCGGGCTGCGGATCCGTGCCAGCCAGGGCCACAGTGTCGACGTCGACCTCGCACTGCCCGCCGCGATCCCGCCGGAGGTGCTCTACCACGGCACGGTCTCCCGGTTCCTCGACGCGATCCTGCACGAGGGACTCCGGCCGATGAAGCGGCACGCCGTGCATCTCTCGGCGACCGTGGACACCGCGCGGGCCGTCGGGGCGCGGCGCGGCGTCCCTGTGCTGCTCGCCGTGGACGCCCGGGAGATGTCCGCCGCCGGTCACGAATTCCAGGTGAGCGCGAACGGCGTCTGGCTCACCGCCGCCGTCCCGCCGGAGTTCCTCCGCAGACTCCCTTAGACCAAGCCGTTGTTCCGCAGGAGCGACAACGTGTTCACGGTGAACATCCCGTTCCACTCCAGCGCGGCGGCCGGCGAATAGCTCGTGTAGTCGACCCGCCAGCCGCCGTCGTCGTGCTGCCCGCCCGCCACCCGCCGCAGATCCGCATCGACGATCTCCGGCCGGAAGAGCTTCCGTGCCGGGCCACCGGGTTCCGGCGCGAAGTCGAGCGGGCGCATGGCCTCGCCCTCGATCCCGCCGCCGACGGCGACCACACCGTCGTCCGGGACGAACCGGCCGAGCTTCTCGACCAGGCGCGTGTCGCCGAGCGAGTCCACCAGCTTCATCGCGAAAGCGAGCACGAGCGCGTGCGGCGCCTCGTCGAGCTTCTCGATCTCATTTAGGCAGTAGCGCGTTGCCTTCGCGAGCCAGGGATGCGCGGCGACCGCCGGATCGTGTGCCGCGACGCGATGCGCGGTCACCGCGACGATCGCGGTGATCTGCAGTGAGGAGACCGCCGGATCCGCGCTCGTCCAGAACGGCGCGCCGCCCTCCGGATCCGGCATCGGCAGCGCGAACGGGATCCCGCCGTCGGGCAAGGAGATCGAGGCCAGCCAGTCACAGAGTTCGGCCGCGCGCGGACTTGTCGACTTGCCGACGTCGGCGAAGACCTCGAAAGCGTGCAGCGCACCGGCGGGCTGACTGGTCACCGAGCGGCAGTCCGGTTCGAGTCCGTGGCCGTAGCCGCCGTCGGGATTGCGGTACGCCTCCAGCGCGGCGAGCGCCGCCGCCGGGTCACCGTCGCGGAAAAGGACCTCGAAGCGCCGCCTGTCGAGCAGCCGGGCCTGGGTGGCCATGAACGTGGCCGCCGTCTTCAGATCGATGTTCATGCCGACAGGGTCGCGTGGATCGCGGCCGCTGTCTTGAACACATCGGTCACGAGCGTCGGCGCGGGCGGTTGTAGAGCTTGCGTCCGACGGCCAGGAGCGTTTCGCGCAGTGTCTCGTCGTCGAGCGAGGCGACCTCGGGCGAGCCGCCGGCGACGGCGATCCCAGCCAGCAGTACCTGCGCCGTCACGATCGCGGTGAGATCCGGATCGGGGCCGACGAGGATCTCCAGCAGCCGGTTCTTGAAGCTGTCCGAGCTGTGCACGGACTTCTCGATCGCGCGGGCGATGCCGGGGTCGCTGGAGAACAGGGCGACCAGCGAACGGTGCCGCACCACGAGATCGACGAAACCGTCGAGCAGGTGGTCGATCTGCGCGCCCCGGGTGCGCTGGGCGCGGGCGTCGTCGACGATGCCTTCGAGCTCTCGCAGCACGGGTTCGGCGACGGATTCGGTGATCTCCGCCTTCGTCTTGAAGTGGTAGTAGACGGCGGCCTTCGTGACGCCGAGGGCGTCCGCGATCATCTGCAGCGAGGTGCCTTCCACGCCGTGTTCGGTGAACAACCGCAACGCCGTGCCCAGTAGTCGCGTGCGGGTGTCCTCCGCGTGGACGACGTCCATGTTCCCTCCTCGTTCAGCCGTCGGAGATTACGTCAAGCGTGCCCGCGTGGCCAAACGAGTACTAGCCGTGCGGCTAGTCACACACTTGCCGATCGGCTTGTAGGCCCCTAGCCGATCGGCTAGCTTGGAATGAACCTGATCGAGTGAACGGGAGACTTTCGTGGCCAGCTTCCTGTACCGCCTGGGCCGGTTCTCGTTCCGGCGCCGGGCACTGGTGACGGCGGTGTGGGCCGCCGTCCTGGTGGCCCTCGGCGCGGGCGCGCTGACCCTGTCCGGCCAGCTTTCGAACTCGGTGACCATCCCCGGCACCGAGTCGCAGAAGGCGATCGACCAGCTCGCCGACCGGTTCCCGGAAGCCGCCGCCGGTGGCGCGACGGCGCGCGTCGTCATCTCGACGCCCGGTGACATCACCGACGCCGGTGGGCAGGCGGCGATCGCCCGTCTCGTCACCGGGCTCAAGGACGCGCCGAAGGTCGCCGGCGTGGTCGACCCGTTGCAGGTGCAGGCGATCTCGCCCGACAAGCATGTGGCGCTGGCGCAGGTCAGCTATCGCGTGCCGGGCTTCGAGCTCACCGACGCCGACCGCGACGGCCTGATGGCCGCCGCCGATTCCGCCAAGGCGGCCGGGTACACCGTCGAATTCGGCGGTGACGCCGTGCAGGCGATGCCCGCCACGAACGCCACCGAAGGCCTCGGTGTCGCGGTCGCCGCCGTCGTCCTGATCATCACCTTCGGCTCGCTGCTCGCGGCCGGGATCCCGCTGCTGACCGCGCTCATCGGCGTCGGCATCGGCATGGCGGGCATCACGACGGCGTCCGGTTTCCTCGAACTGAACACGAACACGCCGGTGCTCGCGCTGATGATCGGCCTCGCCGTCGGTATCGACTACGCGCTCTTCATCGTTTCCCGCTATCGGCACGAACTCACGATCGGCCGAGATCCGGAGGAAGCCGCCGGACGCGCCACCGGCACGGCGGGCTCCGCCGTGGTGTTCGCCGGGCTGACCGTGATCATCGCGCTGGCGGGCCTGACCGTCGTCGGCATCCCGTTCCTCGGCGAGATGGGCATCGCCGCGGCGATCACCGTCGCCATCGCGGTCGTCATCGCGCTCACCCTGCTGCCCGCCGTGCTCGGCTTCGCGGGCGGCAAACTGGCGGGCGGCAAGATCCGCTTGCGCCGCAAGGAAAACGCGACGACACACGGCGAGCGCTGGGCACGTTTCGTGGCCCGCCGCCGGATCCCGGTGCTGATCGCCGCGATCGCCGGCCTCGCGATCGTCGCCATCCCGGCCGCGAGCATGCAGCTCGGCCTGCCGAACGACAGCACCGCCGCGCCGGACACCACCCAGCGCAAGGCCTACGACACCGTCGCCCGCAGCTTCGGCGAGGGCGCCAACGGGCCGCTGGTGATCGTCGTCGACCTGAGCGCCAGCACCGACCGGCAGTCCGCGCTCCAGCAGGCGGCCGCGGGGATCGGCGGGCTCCCCGAACGCCCGATCGTCACGCCGCCGAAGATCAACCGGGACGGTGACCTGGCGCTGCTGACCGTCATCCCGAAGAGCGGCCCCAGCAGCACCGCGACCGAAGACCTGGTCAGCGACATCCGCGGCCTGAACGCGGGGCTGGGCACGGCCACCGGCGCGTCGCTGGCGGTGACCGGCCAGACCGCGGCCAACATCGACGTCTCGGAGAAACTCGCCGACGCGATGCTGCCCTATCTCGCGCTGATCGTCGGGCTCGCGTTCCTGCTGCTGATGCTGGTGTTCCGCTCGATCGTGGTCCCGCTGAAGGCGACGCTGGGCTTCCTCGGCTCCGTGGTCGCGACGTTCGGCGCCGTGGTGGCGGTGTTCCAGTGGGGCTGGCTCACCGACCTGCTCGGGGTGAAGACGACCGGGCCGATCATGAGCATGCTGCCGATCCTGCTGATCGGTGTGCTGTTCGGGCTCGCGATGGACTACCAGGTGTTCCTGGTGACCCGGATGCGAGAGGAGTACGTCCACGGCGCCGACCCGCAGCAGGCGATGGTCACCGGCTTCAGGCATGGCTCCCGCGTCGTGGTCGCCGCCGCGCTGATCATGATCAGCGTGTTCGCCGGGTTCGTCCTCGCGGAGTCGTCGCTGATCCAGTCGATCGGGTTCGCGCTGGCCTTCGGGGTGCTGGTGGACGCCTTCGTGATCCGGATGACCATCGTGCCGGCGCTGATGTCGCTACTCGGACGCGGTGCCTGGTGGCTGCCGAAGTGGCTGGATCGCGTGCTGCCCGATGTGGACGTCGAAGGCGAGAAGCTCGCGAAGCAGCTGGACGCTCCTGACGAGCGGGAGCTGGTCCGGAGCTGAAGGACGCTTTACCCGCATTAGACGCGGCGAAGGGGACTTTCCTCGCATGAGATGCGGGGAAAGTCCCCTTCAGCTCGTTTGAAGCTTGATCAGGCCAGCCAGGCGATGGCGCCACCGATGGCCAGCAGCGCGCCGATCCCCAGCACGACGGCCATGAACTTGACGCTCTTCCAGGTCGCGTAGACGCCGCCGATCAGGAAGCCGCCGAGCGCGAACAGCAGCACAGCGATGGTCGTGTTACTCACGACCGCCACCCTGCCACACGTCCGGCACCGCGACCGCGCCGGGCCAGGACCTTGCCCTCGCGACCGGGCACGGCTAACGTACAACCACATGGTTGCACTTCGAGAGGAGAGCGAGGAGTCGCTCAACCGGCTCTTCCGCGCCTTGGCCGACGGCACCCGCCGCGACATCCTGGCGCGGGCGATCGCGGAAGCGCCGTCGGTGTCCGAACTCGCCGCGCGCTACGAGATGAGCTTCGCCGCCGTGCAGAAACACGTCGCCGTGCTCCAGCGCGCGGGTCTCGTGCGGAAGCGCGCCAACGGCCGCGAACAACTGGTCTCGACCGACCGCGAGCGGCTCCAGCGCGCCAGCGAGCTTCTCGACTCCTACGAAGTCCTTTGGCGCCAGCGGGTGGCGCAGCTCGACGATGTCCTGCGAGAAGGGGAATGACGATGCCGATCACCTCCGTCACCAAGCAGCCCGAAAAGCTCAGTCTCACCGTCGTGGCGGACTTTCCCGTCCCGAGGAAACGGCTTTGGGACGCCTGGGCCGATCCACGACAACTCGAACGCTTCTGGGGGCCACCCTTCGCACCCGCCACGTTCACCCATCACGATTTCCGGACCGGCGGCCGCGCCGAGTACTACCTGTCCGGGCCGAACGGCGAAAAGTGGGCCGACTCCTGGCAGTTCACCGCGGTGAACCCCATCGACTCGTTCGAGGTGCTCGACGGTGATGACAACGCCGACGCCGAGAACATGCCCACCTCGATGACTTTCACCTTCGAGGCGACACCGACGGGGTCACGGCTGGTCCACGTCACCCGGTTCTCCAGTGTCGAAGCGATGGAGAAGACGATCCCGGGGATGGAAGAGGGCTTCCGCGCCGCGATGCCCCAACTCGACGCACTACTGGAGGCGTGATGAGAAAGCTCAAGATCATCGAGCACATCTCGCTCGACGGCGTGATCCAGCATTCCGCCGACGAGAACGGCTTCCCGTACAGCGGCTGGAACATGCCCTACCGAACCCCCGCCGGCCGGGAAGCCCTCCTGGCTGCGCACACCGAAAGCTTCGACCTGCTGCTCGGCCGCCGCACCTACGACCTCTGGTCGGAATACTGGCCGGATGCGCCGAGCGACCCGTTCGCGGACCGGCTCAAGGCGGCGACGAAATACGTCGTCACCCATCGGCCGGAAAGCCTGAAATGGGGCCCGTTCGAGGGAGTCGGCCCGGACATCGTCGAAGGCGTCCGCCGTGTCAAGGCACAGGACGGCCCGGACCTCATCCTCTCGGGCAGCTCCACGCTGACGTCGACGCTGCTCGAAAGCGGGCTCGCGGACGAAGTCGTGCTGGCCGTCTATCCGCTCCTTTTGGGTGCAGGCAAGCGTTTCTTCGCCGAAGGAACGCCTGCCCAGACCCTGGACTTCGTCGGCTCCACGACGACCCCGTCCGGCGTCCAGCTCAATACCTACAAGCCCACCGGACGCATTTAAGTCCTCTGGATGCGGGGGTTAGAGGACGCCCTTCGTCGACGGGATGCCGCCCGCCCGCGGGTCCGGTTCGGTGGCGGCGCGCAGCGCCCGCGCGACGGCCTTGTACTCGGCCTCCGCGATGTGGTGCGGGTCCCGGCCGTGCAGCACCCGGACGTGCAGCGCGATCTGCGCGTGAAACGACAGCGAGTCGAACACGTGCCGCGTCAGCACGAACGGGTAGTTCCCGCCGATGGTGAAGCTGGTGAACTGCTCCGGCTCGCCCAGGTGCACGCAGTACGGGCGCCCGGAAACGTCGATCGCGGCGTGTGCGAGGGTTTCGTCCATCGGGATCCACGCGTCGCCGAAGCGGCGGATGCCGCTCTTGTCGCCGAGCGCCTGTCGCAGCGCCTGGCCGAGCACGATCGCGGTGTCCTCGACGGTGTGGTGCGCGTCGATGTGGACGTCACCGGTCGCCTGCACCTTGAGGTCGAGTGAGCCGTGCACGCCGAACGCGGTGAGCATGTGGTCGTAGAACGGGACACCGGTGTCGATCTCCACCTGCCCCGTGCCGTCCAGGTCGAGCTGGACCGAAATGGACGATTCCTTGGTGGTGCGATCCACCTTGCCGACGCGACTCATCGCGGCACCTCCTTGCTGGCCTCGAGAAAGGCGTCGTTCTCTTCCGGCGTCCCGATGGTCACCCGCAGGTGTCCCTCGATGCCGACGTCCCTGATCAGCACACCGTTGTCCAAATAGGACCGCCAGGTCGCGGGCGCGTCCGCGAACCGTCCGAAGAGGACGAAGTTCGCGTCGCTCGGGACCGGCGTGAATCCCAAGCCCAGCAACGCTTCCACCACGCGGTCGCGTTCGGCCGCGAGTTTGGCGACCGAGGCGAGGGTGGCGTCCGCGTGCCGCAGCGCGGCGCGCGCGGCGGCCTGCGTGAGCTTCGAGAGGTGATACGGCAGCCGCACCAGCTGCAGCGCGTCGACGATCGCGGGCGCCGCCGCGAGATACCCGAGCCGCCCGCCCGCGAAGGCGAACGCCTTGCTCATCGTGCGCGACACGATCAGCTTCGCCGGGTACTCCTCGAGAAGCTCGACAGCACTCGGCTGCGACGAGAACTCCGCGTACGCCTCGTCGACCACCACGATGCCCGGCGCCGCTTCGAGCAGCCCGCGCAGCTCGTCGAACGGGATCGACCCGCCGGTCGGGTTGTTCGGGCTGGTCACGAACACGATGTCCGGACGGCGTTCGCGCACCAGCGCGGCCGCCTTCTCGGTGTCGAGCGTGAAATCGTCGCGGCGCGGCACCGGCAGCCAGTCGGTGCGGGTGCCCGCCGAGATGATCGGGTGCATCGAGTACGACGGCTCGAAGCCCAGCGCCGAGCGGCCGGGGCCACCGAAGGCCTGCAAAATCTGCTGCAGGATTTCGTTGGACCCGTTGGCGGCCCACACGTTCGACTCCGACACGAGTACGCCGGTGGACACCGCGAGGTAGTCCGCGAGGTCCTGGCGCAGCGCGACGGCGTCGCGATCCGGGTAGCGGTGCAGCGAAGCGGCCTCGGCGCGGACGGCCTCGGCGACGTCGGCCACCAGCGCGTCCGGCGGCGGGTACGGGTTTTCGTTGGTGTTGAGCCGGATCGGCACGTCGAGCTGCGGTGCGCCGTACGGGGTCCTGCCCCGCAGGTCCTCCCGCAGCGGGAGAGAGCCGAGCGTGATCTCCTCGCCGATGCTCATGCCCGCTCCCCCTCGAACCGCGCCGTGATGGCTTCGCCGTGCGCGGGCAGGTCTTCGGCGTTCGCCAGCGCGACGACGCGGCCGGCGATCTCGCGCAGCGCGTCCTGGCTGTAGTCGACGACGTGCACGCCCTTGAGGAAGCTCTGCACCGAAAGCCCGGACGAGTGCCGCGCGAATCCGCCGGTGGGCAGGACGTGGTTCGACCCGGCGCAGTAGTCGCCGAGCGAGACCGGCGCGTACGCCCCGACGAAGATCGCGCCGGCGTTGCGCACGCGGGCCGCCACCGTCGGCGCGTCCGCGGTCTGGATCTCCAGGTGTTCCGCGGCGTACGCGTCCACGACGCGGATCCCGTCGTCCACAGTGGATACCAGGATGATGCCGGACTGCTTGCCGCCCAAGGCCTCCGTCACTCGCTCGGAGTGCTTGGTCGCGGCGACCCGGCCGGTCAGCTCCTTGTCGACGGCGTCCGCGAGCTCCTCGGACGTGGTGACCAGGACGCTCGCGGCGAGCGGGTCGTGCTCGGCCTGGCTGATCAGGTCGGCGGCGACGTGCACCGGGTCGGCGGTCTCGTCGGCGAGGATGGCGATCTCGGTCGGGCCCGCCTCGGAGTCGATACCGATGATGCCGCGCAGCAGCCGCTTGGCCGCGGTGAGGTAGATGTTGCCGGGACCGGTGACGACGTCGACCGGCTCCAGCGTCGCGCCGTCGGTGTCGGTGCCACCGTACGCGAGCAGCGCGACGGCCTGAGCCCCGCCGACGGCCCAGACCTCGTCGACGCCGAGCAGTTCGGCGGCGGCCAGGATCGTCGGGTGCGGGAGCCCGCCGAACGCGGCCTGCGGCGGCGAGCACAGCACGAGCGTGCCGACGCCGGCGATCTGCGCCGGGACGACGTTCATCACCACGGTCGAGGGGTACACCGCGAGCCCGCCCGGCGCGTACAGCCCGACACGGTCCACCGGGATCCAGCGCTCGGTGACGGTGCCGCCGTCGACGACCTCGGTCGTGACGTCCTGACGGCGCTGGTCGCCGTGGACCTTCCGGGCGCGGACGATGGACTCCTCCAGCGCCTCGCGGACGGCCGGGTCCAGGTTCTCGAGCGCGTTGGTGAGCTCCGCGGCGGCCACACGGACGCCGCCGGGACGGACCTTGTCGAACTTCTCGGTGAACTCGAGAACCGCCTCGACGCCGCGATCGCGGACCGCCTCGACCACCGGCCGTACGTGATGCAGTGCCGCGTCCACGTCGTACTCGGCACGCGGGAGCGTGCGCCTGAGCTCGGCAACGGACGGGACCTGTCCACGCAGGTCGGTACGGTTCAGCATGGGTCAAGGGTACGAGGTGGCCGGATCGCCCCGAGCAGGCACACTGGGGTGGTGACCAGCGATCCCACGATGAGGGAGGCCTCCGTGCCGCGAATCGGGTTGTGCCAGCTCACGGCTGCCGAGGATCCCGAGACGAACCTGAAGCTGATTCGCGAGGGCGTGACGGCCGCGGCGGGCGAAGGCGCCCGGGTCGTCGTGTTCCCGGAGGCGGCGATGGCGCGCTTCGGCATCCCGCTCGGGCCCGTCGCGCAACCTTTGGACGGACCGTGGGCGTCCACTGTGGCCGCACTCGCCGAGGAACACGGCGTCGTGGTCGTCGCGGGCATGTTCACGCCGTCACCCGACGGGCGGGTGAGCAACACCCTGCTCGTCACCGGCGCGGGGCATCACTTCGGCTACGACAAGATCCATCTGTACGACGCCTTCGGGTTCGCCGAGTCCGACACGGTCGCGCCCGGTGCCGCGCCTGCCACCTTCGAGGTCGACGGGGCCACGTTCGGCGTCGCGACCTGCTACGACATCCGCTTTCCCGAACTGTTCCGGAAGCTGGCCGACGACGGCGCCGACATCGTCCTCGTGCCGACGTCCTGGGGTGCGGGCGAGGGCAAACGCGAGCAGTGGGAGGTACTGGTGCGCGCCCGCGCGCTCGACTCCGGCTGCTGGGTGCTGGGCTGCGGGCAGGCCGATCCGGCCACGACCTCGACCCCGGTGAACCCGAAGGCGCCCACGGGGATCGGCTACTCCACGGTGTCCGACGGTTTCGGCCGCGTCCACACCCAGCTGGGCGCCGGGCCGGAACTCGTGGTCGTCGAGGTGGATCCCGCCGTCAGCGGGAAGGCGCGGGCGGCGACGGGTGTGCTGGCGAATCGTCGCCTCTAGCGTCCACGGAGCGCTCGAAGAAGGATTCGAGCACCACGATCGTCTGCGTCCCGGTGACGCCCTCGATCGCGTACAGCCTGCGCAGTGACGCCTGCAGTTCCTCGGTGGTCGGCGTGCGCAGCTTCACCAGCAGCGAGGCCGGGCCCGCGATGATATGCGCCTCGACGACCTCCGGCAGCGCCTCCAGCGCGGCCTTGGTCGGCGCGTCGCCCATCCACGAGCCCGCCTCGACCAGCACGAACGCCATCACTCCCCGGCCGACCGCCGCCGGGTCGACGTCGACGGTCGTGCGCCGGATGACGCCCTGTTCGCGTAGTTTGCGGACCCGTTCGTGCGCGGCGCCCGCGGACAGGCCGACCGCCTTGCCGAGCGCGGCGTACGCCTGAGTCGCGTCCTGCTGCAACACGGTGAGCAACATGCGATCCACGTCATCCATGGGTTGACCATATCAAGTGCGGCGTTTCATGATGATCGCAATATCTCATTCGGAACACTGGGGTTCTCATGGACATGGTCAAGGCGCACTTCGAAGTCCTCGACGAGCGGTTCGCCCGCGTCAACGGGGACGAGTGGATGCAACGACTGCACACCGGCTGCAGGTGGACCGAGGGGCCCGCCTACTTCCCCGCCGGCCGGTACCTGGTGTTCAGCGACATCCCGAACGACCGGGTCCTGCGCTGGGACGAGACCACCGGTGCGGTCGGCGTGTTCCGCGAGCCCGCCGGATTCCACAACGGGCACACCGTCGACCGCCAGGGCAGGCTCGTCAGCTGCGAGCAGGGCGGCCGCCGGGTGACGCGCACCGAACACGACGGCGCGACCACCGTCCTCGCGGAGACCTATCAGGGCAAGAGGTTCAACAGCCCCAACGACGTCGTCGAGTCCTCGGACGGCGCGATCTGGTTCACCGACCCGAGTTACGGCATCGACAGCGACTACGAAGGCCATCAGGCGGAAAGCGAGATCGGCGCCTGCCACGTCTACCGGGTCGATCCGGTGGACGGTGCGGTGCGGATCGTCGCGGACGATTTCTCGCGCCCGAACGGGCTCGCGTTCTCGGTGGACGAATCGCTGCTCTACATCGCGGACACGCGGCAG
This sequence comes from Amycolatopsis coloradensis, assembly GCF_037997115.1. Lineage (NCBI taxonomy): Bacteria > Bacillati > Actinomycetota > Actinomycetes > Pseudonocardiales > Pseudonocardiaceae > Amycolatopsis > Amycolatopsis coloradensis. The sequence continues at coordinate 3,339,211 of NZ_CP150484.1, read as the reverse complement.
AAACCCAGCCACATCAGGGTTTTCTCGGTGGACAACGGGCGGCTTTCCGGCGGCGGAATCTTCGCCACCTGTGACGCCGGCGGCTTCGACGGCGTGCGCGTGGACGCCGCGGGCCGGGTCTGGGCCGCCGCGCACGACGGCCTGCACTGCTTCGCGCCCGACGGCACGCGGATCGGAAAGCTGCGGGTGCCGGAGATCTGTTCCAACCTGACCTTCGGCGGGCCGCGGCGGAACGATCTGTTCATCACGGCGAGCAGTTCGGTCTACACGCTGCGGGTGAACTTCTCGGGGCCACGCATTTAGTCCTCTGAATCTAGCGCAGCAGGCCTTCCCGGATCGCCACCCGCACGAATCCGGCCCGCCGCCGTTCCCCGGTCTTGTCCCGGATCCGGTCGAGATAGGACCGCACGGTCCGCACGCTGATGTTCAGGATCTCCGCCACGTCGACGTCCCGTTCGCCCGCCGCGACCAGACGCAGGACCTGCTTCTCCCGCTCGGACAGGACGATCTTGGGCCCGGCGTGGCGGTCTTCGCTGTCCTGGATGATCATCCCGGCCAGCGTCGGCGACACGTACGCGTTGTCCTCGGCGATGGTGCGGATGGCGCGCAGGAGTTCGTCGCCGTCGACGTCCTTGGACAGGAAGCCCTTCGCACCGGCCTGCATGGCGCCCAGTACCTCGGGCTGCTCGGCGTGCGCGGACACCACGAGCACCTTGTGCCCCATCTGTCCCACTTCGAGCACGGCGGCGGCGTCCTGGACGCCTCGCAGCTTGAGGTCGAGGACGACGACGCTGCCGGGCGGCTGCTCCTGGACGGCGAACCGCGCGACGGAGTCGGCGACGGCGCCCAGCGCGATGTCGGGCGCTTCGGTGAGGACACGCGCGACGGCGTCCCGGTACAGCGGATGATCTTCGATCACCCCGACGTTGATCGGCGTGGTGCGTTTCGGCTGCTGCTCGTCTGCGTTCACCGGCGTCCTTCGAATCCGCCCGCGTCGGCGCGGGGCGCGACCGGCCGAGACGGGCCGGGCACCTCCGGCGGAGACGCGAGCCCGAGCTGGATGGCCTTGCGGACCAGACCGGCCCGCCTTCTCTCTCCGAGTTTGTCACGGATCCGGTCCAGATAACCGCGGACCGTCCGAACTCCGATGCCCAGGATGCGGGCGATGTCGACGTCGCGTTCGCCCGCCGCGACGAGCCGCAGGACCTGCTTCTCCCGCGCGGAGAGCGCGACGTCCGGAGCCGCGGCGGGGCGGTCGGCGTTGTCCTTGATGATCATTCCGGCCACCACCGCGGAAACGTAGGCCCGGCCGCGCGCGACCGTCCTGATCGCGGTCAGCAGCTCGTCGACGTCGACGTCCTTGGACAGGAAACCCTTGGCGCCGGCGGCGATCGCACCGAGCACCTGTTCGGGCTCGGCCTGCGCGGACACCACGAGCACGTGATGCCCCAGTTCGGCCACCTGGAGCACGGCGGCCGCCCCGGCGATCCCCGGCAGGCCGAGGTCGAGCAGCACCACGCTGCCGGGCGGCTGCGGATGGACGTGGAACCGGGCGACCGAATCGACCACGGCGCCCAGCTCGATCCCTTCGGCCTCGGTGAGGACCCGGACCACGGCGTGCCGGTACAGCGGATGGTCCTCGATCACCGCGACGTCGACCCGGTCGGTCTCCGGCCTGTCTTCGGTCCTCTGCACGTTCCCGATCACCCCGTCCCACCCACCGCCGCGGACACCGCACGGCCTGCCTGCGCCGGATCCAGCGCGGGCCCGCGCGGCACCAGTGCCAGCAATCCATTCGAAACCGGTTGCCGTTCGGCTTGGCCGTATCCGAGGGAAGCGAGTGCCTCAGTGCTCGCCACCGGGTACTTCAGGCCCGTGTCGGTGACGACGTAGACCGTGCCGGAACCGGATTCCGCCACCACCGCGCCTCCCGACGGAGGCACGAAGACGGCGTCGGCGACCAGCGCGTCCGTGCGCGCCGTCACCGGGATCGCCTTCGCACCTTGCGGCAACGGGACCTGTGCGGAGATAACGATTCGAGAACCCTGTGCGCATAACGTCACGGACTGTCCGGTAACGGGCGCTTTTCGCGGGATCCGGTCCGGATACTCCGCGGGATCGGCCCCACCCGTCCTCGCCTTGGCGACCTTCGGCACCGCGGCCACGTCGGCCGCGCGCACCGCGACGGGCGCCGGGACGCCGATGTAGGCGTCCGCGTTCTCCGGGGTGTTGATCAGCAGGCTCGCCTCGGTCTGGCCGATCGGTTCGAGCCCTTCGGCGCGGACGAGGTAGTAGGACGTCGCGTCGTTGGGTGACGCCATCGCGTCGACGACGCCTAGCACCGAACCGACCTTCGTCGCGGCGCCGCCGACCTTCGGGCCGGGCCGCCCGGCGTCTTCGACCGCGCGGTAGGCCAGATCGCGTCCGGCGGCGACGGTACCGATCCACCGGGAGGACACCGCGATCACCGGGTAGGTGTCGAACTGCAGCGCCGTGGCGGCCTCCGGGGTGAGCTTGTAGCGGCGTCCCGCCGTGACGAGGTAGCGCTCGCCGTCGGGGACACGGACCACGACGGCCTGGTCCCTCGGCAGGTCGACCCCGGCGGCGGGCGCGCCGAGGAGCACCGTCGTCTCCGGTTCGGCCGACGCGGGCGCGTCCTGGGTCGTGCGCGAGCAGCTCGTCCACGGCGTATTCACGAGCGCGGCCGCCGCGGGCAGCGAATCGGGGGCCCCGGGAATGCCGATCTGCGAACCCCTCGGCGCCTTCGCGAGCTTGTCCGAAGGGACCGTCACAGTGGCCTCGCCGTTGCCGCCCGCCATCAGCCGCGCGGAGGCGTAGTTGAGCACAGGATGCAGCGCGCCGTCCTGGCCGAGGATGTAGCGCGCGCCGGTGCCCTCTTCGACGATCACCTTGCCGCCCGCTAGCCAGTCCTTGCCGCCGGACGGGTTCAGCAGGCCGATCACGCCGAACACCGCGGTGACCAGCAACGCGACGCCGAGGCCGCACAGGGTTCCGATGACGAGCCTGCGACTCGGGGCGACCGGATGGTTGGCGTCAGCCGAGACCAGTGCCGAAACCAGTCTCCTGCGGAGGAATTGGTAGGCCTGGATCTGGTCCCGCTGCGTCCACACGCTCCCGTCCCCCGCCTTCGTGCCCACCCGTTTCGAGGGTGCTCACGTTAGGTTCCGGCCAGGTTCACGGTGAGGGTATTTTTTACGCCCCTCCCCCGCGCGGGGCGGGGCTACCGTCGTGCGCGTGCACGGAGGAGGGGAATTCCTTGTCGGTTGAAGCCCCGGCCCGCCCGGTCCCGGAACAGGCGCCCCCACGCGGGATGGCGGGCGCGGCGCCGCTGCCCTGGCTGCTGCCGATCCGTCCGCTGCAGGCGGCGCTCTGGGAGATCGCCGGGATCGCGATCCTGCTGGCCCTCACCGTCGACGGGATCCCGCAGGTCGCGTGGATCAGCATCGTCGCCGTCGCCGGCGTCCTCGTGCTGACGACTTCGGTCCGCTTCGCCGGACGCCACGCCGCGGGCTGGGCGCTCACCTGGGCCAGGTATCGGCTGAAGCGCCGCGACAAACACGAAGTCCCCGATCCGCTGCACCGGCTCGCCGGTCCTGTCCGGGTGCGCCAGCACGTCGACCGCGCGGGCAACCGCTTCGGGGTCGCCGAGGTCGGCGACGGGTGGAGCGCCATCGTGCGGCTCACCCCCGGCGCAGTGGCACCCGCGCCGGACACGCTCGTCGGCATCCTGCGCGAGGCGTACACGAGCACCGGGATCCCTTTGTCCAGCGCGCAACTGCTGACCTGGACCGTCCCCAATGGACAGTCCTTGCTGCGCGTCCGCTGGCTCACCGTCCGGTACCGGCCCGAGGACGCGCCGATCGCCGCGCTCGCCAGAGGCGGCGGAGAACTCGGCGCGCTGCGTAGCACCGCCTGCGCGGCACTGTCCCTGATGGGCGCGCTCGCCGAAGCCGGGTTCGAGAGCACCGTGCTCGAAGCCGGCGAGGTGACGGAAAACCTGCGCGTCGCGCTCGGCAGCGGCCAGGACGCGCCGGTGGACGGCTGGCGTTCCTGGGACTGGGGCGGGGCGTCGCAGGTCTGCTACCGGCCCCGGTCGGAGCGGGATCTCGCGCGGACACTGGATCTTCACGTCCCCGGCTCGGCGTTCACCGCGACTTCGTACACGCTGTACCGCTCGCCCGGCGGACGCGAGAAGTCCGAGGTGACCATCCGGGTCGGCGGACGACCGGGAGCGGAACCGGTGCGGCCGAGTGGGATCGCGGTGACCCCGCTGCACGGACGGCACGCGGCGGCGGTCCGGCGGACCCTGCCGCTGGCGCTGGAGAACTGAGGGGACGGTCCGTGGAGGACTCCTTTCTTCTCTGAGGGTAGGGAAGGAGTCCTTCACGGACGTGACGCATTTAGTCCTCTGAATGCGAGAAGCGGGTCAGCCCCGCACGGCCTCGTAGACCCCGGCGATCATGCCGACGAACGGGATCAGCGAGAGCAGCACCAGGAACTCGACGATATCGAGAGTCCTTGCCCAATAAGGAGAACGACGTCCCTTCGCGACACGCGTCGCGTAGGTGAGACAGACGCCCGCCGCGACGACGACGGCGCAGCCCGCGGCGAAGACGAACGAACGCGGACCGCTCGCGGCGAGCCAGAATCCGGCCGCCGCCAGGGCCGCCGCGCCGAAACCGATGAGCACGACCCGCTGCGAGCGGCCCGCGAAGGCGCGCGAGCGCAGCATCAGCGCCAGACCCAGCAGCGCGCACAAGCCCGCTTCCCAAGCCCCGCCGGAGGACGACAGGACCACCGACGCCGAAACCACGACGAGCCCGAGCGCGACGAGCAGCCCGGTCAGCAACGCCTGCGCGTACGTCGTGCCGCCGACCATGTCCTCCCCGAGCGAAGGGTTCTCGTCGGCACGGAACGAGTCCATGTCGTCGGGCACCCGGGGCAGCGGCAGCCTGCCGAGCCGCAGCGCCATCATCGGCGCGACCGCGGCCAGCGCCGTCGCCACGACGGCGACCACGGCGGCCGCCGAAACCGGGCGGACATCGGCCAGCAGGACGATGGCGGTGGTGATCGCGCCGAGCCCGGCCGACACGGTCACCGCGACGAACCACGGCAACCGGTCCGCCACCGAAACGGCCGCGATCACGCCATAGACGGTCACGATCGCGAACCCGGCGGCGAGCGGTCCGGCCGACAGCGAGAACAGCGGATGCGGCGGCAGGATCGACATCCCGGCCAGCAGGGCCGCGCCGACCCCGGCGAGCGCGCCGGCGGCACCGGCCTCCGCGTCGCCGTATGCGCGGCTCAGCGCGCCGCCGCCCAGCACCAGGACGAGCGCGAGCAGCCCGGTCCCGATCGGCGCCAGCACACTGCCGGACGCGGCGGCCTGCACCAGCAGCCCACCGGCGAGCAGCAGCACCACCGACGCGACGATGCCCGCCTTGCGCGCCACCGGCGGCCCCCACCGCCCGGTGCCCGACTCGGCGACGCTGGCGATCGAGTCGACGACGTCGTCGAACAGCAGCGGACCCCGCGGGCGTTCCCGCGGGGTCAGATGGAGGACTTCGCCGTCGCGCACCTGTGCCGCGGCGACCGTGAGCCCGAGTGCGAGCGGAGCGCCGCCGAGCCGGGACAGCACCCAGCCGGGATGCTCGGCCGACGCCTGTCCCGACGCGCCCGCGAGCCGCACGAGCTGCGGGACGAGTTCGGCGAACGTGCTCTGCTGCGGCAGGGCCACATCGACGCGCGCCCGCGGTGTCACCACCGTGACGCGCCGGGTGGATCCCGCGATCGCGGCCGTCATGCTTCGATCGACTTGGCGGACTCGATGACCGGGGCGAACTTGGCGCTGCTGGCCTCGGCCAGTTTCTGCAGCCCGTTGTTGACCGCCTCCAGCACGATCTCCGAGAGGTTGCGCGCGTCGTACTGACGCACCGCGCGCGGGTCGATGTCGATCGAGGTGAACCGGCCGTCACCACGCAGCACGACGGTGACCTCGTTCTGCCGCGAGTGCGCCTTGACCTCCATCGCCTCGACCGAACGCTGGATGCGCTGCACCTCTTCGGTCTGCTTGCGGACCTGGTCCAGCAACTCGTCCATGTCCGGCATGGCGTAGGGGTCGGTGGTCACGAGTCTTCTCCTTCATCTGCGGTGAAATCCCGCCGGACGTGGACACTGCCCACGAACCGCCGGAAGTCGTCACCGAGGCCACGGGCCGCCTCGGGCGTTGCGGTACAAGCGATTTCGAGGATCAGCCGCTCGGCCGGGGTCGCTCCCGGCACGGTCAGCAGCACCTGCGTCTGTACGAGATCCTGTCCTTCGCCGGTGCGGATGCGCAGCACCTGCGTCACCCCTGGAGCGATCCCGGTGCCGATCACCTTGCGCCGCACCACTTCGAGCGCGGCCATGGACCGGCCGAGACGTTCGACGGCCTCGTCGGCGATGCCGGTGATCTCCGCCGGGTCGGGCCGTTGCCCGATGCTCAGGGTGATGTTCGGGGTGAACTCCGCGTACGTCCCGGAGTGCACCGCCACGAAGACCGCGCCCTCGGCACCGACGGACGCCGGCTCGACCGGCACCCAGCCCTCGGGGATGTCGAATCCGAGCGGGAGGGAGACCCGGTCCTGCGTCATCGTTTCGCTCATCCCCGTCACCACGTGCCCACGTAGGTGATCGCGTCGTCCCACGCCTCGCCGACGGCGTCCGCCGCCTGGCCCGCCGCGCCGCTCACCGCGTCGACGGCCGCGCCGCCGTATTCGCCGACGGTGTCCGCGATCTTCGGCAGATCGATGTCGATCTTCGCGCCGATCCCGGCACCGAGGCCGAGCGCGACACCCGCCTTGAAGTTGACCTTGATGTGCCCGGCGTCGTAGACGGCTTGGCCGTCGAGCTGCGCGCCGAGTCCATATTGGAGGGTTCCGCTCGCGCCGACGCCGACACCGGCCACGTCCGCCGCGACTTCGCCTTCGATCTTGCCGCCGACGAAGGCGTTGGCGTGCACACCGACCCCGTGCGCGCCCGCCTGCAGCGATCCGTTCACCTCACCGCCGACGAACGCGGTTCCCTTGGCGCTGCCCGAAGCGACGCCCCACTCGCCCTTGCGTTCGAGTTCTTCCTTGAAGGCGGCCAGTTCCGCGTGCCCGGACGCCTTGACGTCCCAGCCCTGCGAGGAGATCTTGGCGTCCCAACCCGGGGTGAAGCCGTCCTGCTCCTGCTTCCACTTGGCGTAGGTGATCTCGGTGTTGCCCAAGGCCTTGTCGCGCAGGCCATCCGGCTTCGGCCTGCCGAACGGGGTGTCACCCGCGCGCGGGGCGCGCGTGCCTTCGAGACCGTCCCAAGTGAGCTTCTTCCAGCCCGAGTTGCCGAACCAGGAAGGATGCGAGCGCGGACGTTTGCGGCCGTCGAGGGCTTCACCGTTGAGCCAGTACAACGGGCCGCGGCCCCATTTGCCGAGCTCGTGCTCGATCCGGCCGGTGCCCTCCGGCGGGAACAGCCGCGCGAGTTCTTCGCTCAGCTCGTCGGCGATCTCCTGCGCCGCCTGCGCGGCACGCTCACCGAGTTGCCGGGCGGCGGAGATGAACGCGTTGACCGCGTTCGCGTTCGCCGTCCGCGCCTGGCTGATGAGCTGCGCGGCGTACTGGTCGAACTGGGCGAGGATCGAGTCCACACAGGACTTCGCGCCCTGCAGGGCCTGCGCGCCCGCCCGCAGCCGGTTCGACTGGTCGCTCAGTTTCGCGCCGAGCTCCCCGAGTTCCTGGCTCAGTTTCGCGGCCGAGGTGGAGAACGCCGTGTAGGCGTCGCCCTCCCAAGACGCGTTGAGCGCCTTCGCCGCCTTGCCGATCTCGTCCGCCCGGCCCGAAACCGTCGACGCCCGATCGCCGCACCGCCGGCCCGCCGCGGTCAGCGCCGAAGGATCACCGGTGACCCGCCGCTGGTATTCGACCACGAGCCGCCGGTAATTCGACAGGATCGAACTGACGACGCCCGACGCGTCGACCACACCGCTCCCCCACACGGCTACCTGCCCTTCGCCGGTGAGTCAGCTCCCGCATCGATATCGATGTGCTGCTCGAAGTGCTTGCCGCCGTAGTTCATGTCGATGTCGATATCGATGTCCTGCCCACCCGGCGCCTGCACGGTGGACTTCCCGGTGCTCAGGTCGGTGGTGATGGTGACCGTGTTCCCGTTGCCCGCAGCCGGGAACGAGCCGCCGGAACCCGCACCGCCGCCCGAGGGTCTGTCCACCGGGATCCAGGCGTCGGCGCCGCCGGGCCAGTTGCCCTGGGAGCCGTTCCCGCCCAGTGCGGGAGGCCGGTACTGGGTGAACGGTGGCGTCTCGCCCGGCGTCGAACCACCGCCCGCACCGCCACCGGAACCGCCGATGGCGGCCTGTCCCGAACCGCTGGCGACCGAGCCCGGCGCCTGCGGGTTGGTGACCGGGGTGCCCGAGACCGCCGAGTTGCCCGCCGCGCCGTTGTCACCGGCGTCGTTGTGCCCGAACAGTTTCTGGACCTCGCCGATGATGGTGGCGATCTGGGTGATCTGGTTGGCGAGGTCGACCACGCCGAGCGCCTTCAGCAGCGCGCCGATCGCGGTGATGAACGCGCGCAGCGAAGCACTGGTGGCGGTGGAAAGCGCGACGGCGGCGCCGTAGGTCCACGGATTCGACATCAGGCCCGCGACCGTCGGGTTCACCGCCGAGACCACCGCCTTGTAGGCGGTCTGCGCGGTCTTGATCAGCGTCCCGGCGATGCCGAGCAGTTCGGCGCCCTTCTGCACGACCTGGATGATCTTGGTCAGCGAGTTCAGGGAGTCGGTGATCTTCTTCAACGCGGAATCCGACGCGGCGCCGGACCAGATCTTGCCCAGCTGCTCGGCGGCCTTCGTCACCTCGTTGTACATGGTGAGGAACTCGTTGGCCTTCTTGAGCACTTCGAGGACGTGTTTCGCGATCTGCTCCGGCTGACCGGTGAGGATCTGCGGCAGGATCGTGATCGGTCCGCCCGAGGACGCCGTGGCGTCCATCGCGCTGGAATTGGGGTAAGTCAGCATGGTCGCTCCTCAGGCCGGAAGTCAGACGGAAGCCGGGCGGTAGACACTGACCTTCGCCAGGCCGTTGATGTCCGCGTCGACGATTCCGTGGTTGTAGAGCAGCCCGCCCTCTCCGGCGATGGCGATGATCGGCTTGCTGTCGGAGAACAGGAGCGGTTCGACCACGACGACGTCGCCGCTGTGCACCCCGCCCGGCACGTCGCCGAAGTTGCGCGCCGTACCGGCGTAGACCTCGATGACCCCGACCCGCGCCTGGTTGTCGGCGTCACCGGCCAGCCAGTCGTTGAAATCCGAGACGCCGTGGAACCGCGTGTCGGTGATCGGGTGGTCGCCGAGCTGACCCAGCCGCGCGTCCCCCAGGTAGCGCAGCACGTTGCCGACCGACGACGGCTCGCCCTCGCCGCCGGCGCTGTCGTTGATGGCCAGCGTCGCCAGTTCGGAGGCGTGCGAGTTGCCCCAGATCGACGACGACGTCGATCCGGCGCCGCCGCCCGGACGGCCGCCGTATCCGCCCGCGACCGCCTCGTCGGCGGCCTGGTAGGCGTCGGCGCTGCTCTTGATGAAGCCGTTGATCTGCTGCAGCAGTTGCAGGAGCGTCCGGACCGCGACCACCTGCTGGCTCTGCATGGCCGTGTTGGCCGCCGCCACGGCGCTGCCGAACGTGGCGAACGACATCGGCTGGAGGACGGTGCGTTCGAGGTCGGCGACGACGTTGATGCCCTGCATGATGATGCCGCCCAGGTTCCCGACCGCCGAGCGCATGGCCTCGGGCTCCGCCCGGTACTCGCCCGTGCCGACCATGGCTCTCCTTACTCTCTTCCCCCACGTCTGCGTTGACCAGCAGCGTAAGTTCGCCACCAGACGTGAGCGGACGGCAAAAGTACCCACCAAGAGGGCGGCACGAGTGGCCAGAATGATCGGCAGGATTACCCACAAGCGGCCAGAAAGACCCTGATGAGCGCCACTCGCGACCGCCTGCCGGCCTTGGGCGAGCAGCCCGGTGAAATCGTCCTGCAGTCCCCGCCGATGCTGCCGAAGGGCTCCTCCGGCGGAGCCATGCAGTTGCTGATGTTCATGCCGATGATGCTGGGCATGGGAGCCATGTCGTTCGTCTACATCGGACGCGACGGTGGCGTGATGACGTACATCTTCGGCGCGTTGTTCCTCACCGCGATGGTGGGCATGGTCGTGATGTCGCTCGGCCGCGGCGGCGCACAGAAGAAGGCTCAGATCAACGAGGAACGCCGGGACTACCAGCGGTATCTGACCGGTTTGCGCGGTCAGGTCCGGGACATCGCGGACAACCAGCGCGCGGCGATGACGGCGCTGCAGCCCGACCCGGCGGATCTGTGGGCCTGCATCGAGACGGGCAGGCTGTGGGATCGCCGCCGGTCCGACGCCCAGTTCGGGCAGGTGCGGATCGGAACGGGGCCGCAGCGGCTGGCGACACCGTTGAAGGCGCCGCAGACCGTGCCGCTGGAAGACCTCGACCCGGTGTGCTCGACGAACCTCAAGCACTTCATCCGCACCTATTCGACGGTCGACGGACTCCCAGTCGCGGTCTCGCTGCGGTCGTTCGCGCAGGTCGTCCTGTCCGGCCGCCGCCCGGACACACTCGGGACCGCGCGGGCGCTGCTGACCCAGCTGGCGACGTTCCACTCGCCCGGCGACCTGCGGATCGCGTTGTGCGTCAAGGACGACCGGCTGCACGACTGGGAGTGGGCGAAGTGGCTGCCGCACGTCGCCTCCACCGCCGCCGACGCCGCCGGTCCGCGGCGGCTCGTCGACGCCGGCTCCGGGAAGCTCGCCGACCTGCTCGGCCCCGACCTCGGCGACCGGCCCGCGTTCACCCGGCGGCCGGACGCCCGGCTGGACCTGCCCCAGATCGTCGTGATCGTGGACGGTGGGCACACCCACGGCGACACGCGGCTCGTCGCCGAGGAGGGCAGGCTCGGTGTCACCGTGATCGAGATCGGCACGGAGCAGCCGCGGTCGGTCTCGTCGGAACGGCTGCTGAGCCTGCACATGAGCCCGGAGCAGCTCGGGATGGTCGTCGGTGACGGGACGGAGCAACGGCTCGGTTTCCTCGGCAAGCCGGACACCTTGGACCGCGGCGCCGCCGAAGCGCTGTCCCGGATGCTGACGCCGCTGTTCCAGGGCACGGCGGTGGTCAGCGAGGCGCCGATGTCGGCGACGTTCGGGCTGGCCGGGCTGCTCGGCATCGGCGATCCGCGCGACACCGACACCGAAGTCACCTGGGCGCCGCGGTCCGCGCGGGACCGGCTGCGTATCCCGCTGGGCGTGAACCCCGAAGGCAGGCCGGTCGAACTCGACCTGAAGGAATCGGCCGAAGGCGGGATGGGGCCGCACGGGCTGGTCATCGGCGCGACCGGATCCGGCAAGAGCGAGCTGCTGCGGACGCTGGTCACCGCGCTCGCCGTCACGCATTCGTCGGAGAAGCTGAACCTCGCGCTGATCGACTTCAAGGGTGGCGCGACGTTCGCCGGGATGACCGGGCTGCCGCACACCTGCGCCGTCATCACCAACCTTTCCGACGACCTCGCGCTGGTCGACCGCATGGCGGACGCGCTGAACGGCGAACTGTTGCGGCGTCAGGAGCTCCTGCACGCCGCCGGGAACTACGCGTCGGTGCGGGACTACGAAAAGGCCAGGGAATCGGGCGCCAACCTGCGGCCGTTGCCGTCACTGCTGGTGATCATCGACGAATTCAGCGAGCTGCTGTCCTCGCGGCCGGAGTTCATCGACCTGTTCGTCGCGATCGGGCGGCTGGGGCGGAGTCTCGGGATCCACCTGCTGCTGGCCTCGCAGCGGCTGGAGGAGGGACGGCTGCGCGGGCTGGATTCGCACCTGTCCTACCGGATCGGCCTGCGGACGTTCTCCGCGTCGGAGAGCCGCGCGGTGCTCGGTGTCGCCGACGCCTACCAGCTGCCGCCCGTGCCGGGTTCGGCGTATCTGAAGTCCGACAACGACACCCTCATCCGGCTCAAGGCCGCGTATGTCTCGGGGGAACTGCCGCCGCGCAGCAAGATCGTGCGCAAGGACGGGCAGAGTCTCGGGCTGATGCCGTTCACGCTGGCACCGGTCGAGATCCCGGTGACCGTCGAGGCCGAGGCGCCGGTCGAAAAGGGCACCGGCGAGACCATCATCGGCGCGATGATCTCGCGGATCGACGGCAAAGGCCCGGAAGCGCACCAGATCTGGCTTCCGCCGCTGGCCGAACCGCCGACGCTGGACCAGCTGCTGCCTCCGCTCGGCGAAGACCCGGTGCGCGGCTTGTGCCCGCTGGGCTGGGGTGGCAACGGCAAGCTGATGATCCCGGTCGCCCTGGTGGACAAGCCCTTCGAACAGCGGCGCGACATGCTGTGGGCCGATTTCTCCGGTGCCGCCGGGCACGCGCTGATCGTCGGGGCGCCGCAGAGCGGCAAGAGCACGCTGATGCGCGACATCGCCGCGATGCTCGCGCTCACCCACACGCCGGAAGAGGTCCAGCTGTTCGTGCTGGACATGGGCGGTGGCGCGCTGGCGCCGATCGCCGGGCTGCCCCACGTGTCCGGCTACGCGACCCGGCGCGACGCCCAGCGCTGCCGCCGGGTGGTGGCGGAACTGACGACCCTGCTCGAACAGCGCGAGGAGTTCTTCTCCGCCAACGGGATCGAGTCGATCACGACGTTCCGCCAGCGGCGTTCGGAGTTCCGGGAGAGCACGGAAGGCCGCGAGTTCGGCGACGTCTTCCTGTTCGTGGACAACTGGACCACGATCCGCCAGGAATACGAACAGCTGGAGGAACAGATCACCAGCCTGGCCTCGCGCGGGCTCGGTTTCGGCATCCACGTCGTCGTCTCGATCAACCAGTGGATGGGCATGCGGGCGACGCTGCGCGACGCCATCGGCACCAAGTTCGAACTGCGGCTCGGTGAACCGGCGGACTCGCTCATCGACCGCAAGATCGCGCAGAACGTCCCGGCGGACCGGCCGGGACGAGGGCTGACCGCCGACAAGCTGCACTTCCTCGCGGCGCTCCCGCGTATCGACTCGGACCAGCGCCCGGACACCGTCGGCGCCGGTGGCCTGGACCTGAACCGCCGGATTTCCGCCGCCTGGAAGGGAAATCCCGCCCCCGCCGTCCGCCTGCTGCCCGCCGAAGTGCCGCTGGACTCGCTGGAAGCCGGTCCGCGCAAGCAGGTCACGCTCGGTATCGCGGAATCGAATCTGCGACCGGTGCACCTCGACTTCGCCACCGAACCGCATTTCCTGGCCTTCGGTGACGTGGAATCCGGTAAGAGCTCGCTCCTTCGCGCCATCGCGCAAGGCATCGTGTCGAAGTATTCGGCGGAAGAGGCCGCGATCGTCGTCGCCGACTATCGGCGAGGGATGCTGGGCGCGGTGCCGGATTCGCATCTGCTCGGCTACGCGGGTTCCGAAACCGTGCTGACCGGGCTGATCGACCAATGCCAGCAGGCCATGCGGAACCGGCTCCCCGGCGCGGACGTCACGCCGGACCAGCTGCGGAACCGGTCGTGGTGGCGGGGGCCGGAGCTGTTCGTGCTCGTCGACGACTACGAAATGGTCGCGACCGTCGGCCGGAACCCGTTGCAGCCGCTGCTGGAATTCCTGCCGCAGGCTCGGGACATCGGGCTCCACCTCGTCATCGCGCGCGGGAGCGGCGGTGCCGGGCGGTCCCTGTTCGAGCCTGTGCTGCAACGGATCCGGGAGCTGGGCTCCCCCGGTCTCGTGATGTCCGGGTCGCGGGACGAAGGGGCGCTGCTCGGGGACGTCAAGCCCGGGCCTCAGCCCGCAGGACGGGGTGTGCTGGTGTCGCGGCGGCATGGGACGGGCCTGGTGCAGGTGGCTTGGACGAAGCCCGTGGAGGACTGATCTCGGGGCATGGCACTGGATCTGCCCGCTGTCCACGCCGCCGCGGCGGCACAGGCCGAGCGCGTCACGCCGGGCATCGGCGACATGAGCGCGTATCTGGCGAGCCAGGTGAAAGAACGTTCGCACCGTGAGGTGCTCGGGCCGCTGCGGCCGGCGTCCGGCACCAGCGGGGTGATCCTTCACCGCGGAGAGCGCATCACCGCCTGGGGCGATGCCGATACGCCGGAAATGGCCTTCAGCGTCACGAAAAGCGTCGTATCGATCGTCGCCGGGGTCGCCTTCGACCGGGGGCTGCTCCCCGATCCGCAGCGGCCCGTGGCGGACAGCCTCGACCTGCCGGAACTGGCCGGGACCTCGATCACCTGGCATCACCTGTTGCAGCAGACCAGCGAATGGGACGGCGAACTCTGGGGCAAACCGGCCCGGCTGGACGGCCCTCGCCGAGAGGGCACGCCGGGCTCGGCCTGGGAGTACAACGACGTTCGCGTCAACCTCCTTTGCCTTGCCCTCACTCACCTTTTCGGCCGAGCGTTGCCTTCGGTGCTGGAGGAACACGTCCTCGGCCCGCTCGGCGCGTCCGACACGTGGTCCTGGCACGGCTACCGCAACTCGCTGACCACCATCGACGGCGAGACCGTCCCGGTGGTCAGCGGTGGCGCCCACTGGGGAGGCGGGCTCTGGATCTCCGCCGCCGACCTCTCCCTGCTCGGGCTGCTCTGTCTCCCCAACGGGTTGCTCAGCAAGAGCTGGATCGAGCGCAGTTGGACGCCCTGTCCCCGGAACCCCGACTATGGCTATCTCTGGTGGCTCAACGGGTTCCCGTCCGCGCCGCCGACCGGCCGGTTCGCGCGTGGCAGCGCGGATCAGCACTTGTTGTGGATCGATCCCGATCGTGATCTCGTCATCGTTTCCCGGTGGGGGCAGGGTGTCGAGGAACTCGTTCGTGCTGTTTCGGACGCCGTTCCTGTCGCGCGGTGACCTTTGGTTTCTGCTTTTATCGAGGAACCGGAGATGCGCAGTTCAGCATTGGACGCTCACAGCAAAGGAGGACAGCGTAGCACTCAAACCGGTACGCGCCGCCCTGAAATAGCTCCCTTTCAGACAGCCGATAATGCGCCAGGCATCGTTGCTGAACCCACTCCCGCTACCGGCCCTGTCACGCCAAATTTCCTTATCTCCAAGGAAACCTCACGCAGTTGACTGCAACCCGCCGAACGAGTGGCGACCGAACGCATGTTCGAGTATAATCTTGGCCATGGCCACATCTCTTGCTTTTAATCCGAAAGCCGCTCGTTTTCTGGATTCCGCTTACGACGAGGAGGTTGTGCTTCGTCGGGCGCAGGGGCGGCAGGTGCGTTCGATAGCGGGTTTCGCCGCGGTCGGTGGGTCGCGAAGATCGGTGACCGAGGAGGTCGCGCTGGCGTTCTCGATCTCCCGTAATCAGGCGTATCTGCTGGCCGAAACCTCGTGTGCGCTGGTGGCCCGGTTGCCGAACACGCTGGCAGCACTGGAGAACGGTGACATCGATCTGTACAAGGCGTCAAAAGTCAGTCAGCTGACCCGCGAGGTGTCCGACGAGGTCGCCGCCCAGGTGGATGCCTGGATGGCGAAACGTCTCGCCGGGCGTGATCCGGGGGCGATCCGGAAATCGGTGGATCACGCGGTGCAGAAATTCGACCCCGGCGGTTACCGGGAACGCGCCGCGACCAAACGCGCGTTACGGCATGTGTCGCTGGAACACGAGGACGAGACCATGTCGAAGCTGTCGGGCTGGCTCCCCGCCGAAGTCGCCAGTTCGATCTACGCGTCCCTGAGCCACGCCGCCCGCACTCGTCGCGCCAACGACACGTCCCGGACGCTGGATCAGCACCGGGCGGATATTTTCGCCGAACGGCTGCTGGCCGAGGACGGTCACGGGACACCGCGGGCGCATGTCCATGTCTATGTCGACTTGCTGACCCTGACCGGCGCGCGGGAGGATCCCGCGACCCTCGCCGGCTACGGCCCCGTCCCCGGCTGGCTCGTGCGAGAAATGGCCGCCGACCCCGGCTCGACCTGGTCGCGGTTGATCACCGATCCCGCCACCGGGCAACTCCTCGAAGCCAGTTCGGGCACCTACCGGTCCCCGGCGTCACTCGCCCGTCTGATCAAAGCCCGGGATCGGGAATGCACCCACCCTGGCTGCCACCGCCCGGCGGAGTTCTCCGAGATCGACCACATCACCACCTGGGCCAGCAACGGTAACACCGATCACCACAACTGCCACGCCGCCTGCAAAACCCACAACCTCCTCAAAGAAGAACCCGGCTGGGCCGCGGAACCCACCTGCAACGGAGGCATGACCATCACCACCCCCACCGGCCGCACCTACCACGCAACACCCGAACCACTCCACGACCCACGACCCGAACCGGAAGACGACACCCCACCCTTCTAAGGGCCGTGTGCGGGGTATCGACCACGCCTTTCGCGACTACGCCAGCAGGATTAAGGCCGCCACTCCCCTGGCAGAGCGAGAAAGGCGACATACCCCCTTCCGGCGACTGACAACTCACGAGTCCGAATCACCCACGCAGCGTTCACTTTGGCCGTGAAGGCCTCCCTGTCGTCCCTGCCTACCCTGTGGGTAGGCAGGAGCCCTTCGCCACTCGCCGATCTGATCCCTGGTGATACCGGGACGACCATGACACCAGTGCCCCGGTCCGAAGTCCGGACTCGCCCGACCTCCCGTACCAAGGCACGATGGGCACATCGCGGAATCGCAATCCCATCGGCAGCCGGACGTTCACAAACGGCGACTCGGCATACCGCGCAGCGATGCGAAACGTGTTCGCCTGAGCTGAGGCAGCCGCATAACCTCAATGCGAACCTGCCCTAGGCGTGCCTACACGGTAAGGGTGCGTCCGCAGCGGAGAGGGAGGCTGCCCGTTCGAGCCGGGCCAGGTCCAAATAGGCCCCCGCGTTCGCATAAGGCCCCCTTATCTCGTTCGCGAGCAAGGTGAACTCGCCATGTCCTGACTCTCGATGCACGCTCATCGCCCCCCGCCGGACCCGGCGCTTCGATCATGGCCGGTCTGTTCAGTCGTCACGGTGGCGTGCCACGAGGTCGATCAAGTCTTGGTGTGTCGCCGGATCAGCGGCCACGACCAATCCTTGGATGCCGGTGTGGACCGCTTGCCCGGCAAGGTTGGTCACCACACAGCCGGCGGCTTGGCATAGCGCGATACCGCTGGTGAAGTGCACGCTGTCCCGCACGTGCCCATCGGTGACGGAGGCGGCCCGCCGTCCGGCCGCGACCCAGGCCAACGCCAGCGTCGTGGACAAGACGCGGGGACGGAAGCGTCCGGTAAAGGCGTCGTCCGACAGCATCCGGACCGTGCGGAAGGAGGCCGCGTTGGGGAACGGCGGGTCGAGATTGACATCCACGAGTCCATCGCCCGCCGCGGGCGTCAGAGGCTCGTCGCGGCCGTCGCGGTGCAGGACGGCTCCACCGTCGCCTGCCCAGAACACCTCGCCGGACAGGGGATCCGCCGACACCGCCACGGTCACGTCGTTCCCGACACGCAGGGCGATGTTCACCGCCACCAGCGGGGTATGCGCCGCGTAGTCAACGTTCCACACAACGGGTCGACCAGCCAGGTCCGGGCCCCTTCCCCCTCGTCCGCGCCGTACTCTTCACCGAGGATCACATCGCGCGGATACGCTTTCCGCAAACTCCTCCGGATCACGCGCTCCGCGGCGGGATCCACCCCGGTGGCGAAATCTCCGCCGCCCTTCCCTGATCGCTCGACCGCGCCACCGTAAGCACGCCGGATCACCTCACACGCGGCGTTTACAGCCCGGAGCGCCACCTCCTCGTCAGAGCCGGCCCTCATCGTCGTGACCACAGGGCGCCACCCGTCTCCAGCCCACCCAGCGAACTCATTCGACCCGTGCGGCGATCTCCCGCGCACAAACCAAAGCTTCATTCACCCCGGTGTCCACTTCGAAGTCATAAACCACGCCCCGATGCACGATTTCGGCCTGTGCCTCCGCCATCCCCGTGACCCGATCCCCCCGCGCCACCTCCCGCCCGGCGGCCACGACGCCATCACACCGGACCCCGACCCACAGCACCTCAAGCCCGGCCAACGCGTCACGCCACCGCTGCTGTGACGCGGCCCCACCGAGGAAGGCGTCGTCGATGATGACCCGCGCACCGGCACGCACCATCGCCGCGACACCGGCCATCCACGCGTTCTCGAGCCGCCGGAAACCGGAGCCGACACTCACTCCACCGTCCGCCGCGAAGTCGATCCCCTCGTCCACCGCGGGCGGCATGGCGTCGATCAAGGTGTCCACGCCGAGCGTGAGCCAAGGATCGGGCAGCACCGCCTGCAGGCACCGGGCGATCCCCGACTTACCCGAACTGGAACCGCCGTTGAGCACGATCACTGTCGTCACGCGAACACCCTAGACGCGGCAGGCAAGCCACAGCCAGCGAACCGGATACAACGGACGTCCGCGGCAAAGGGCAGCATCCATCCCATTCCGGAATTCGCACAGGACGGACCAATCGTCCACCGACTTCAGTAGGTTACCAAAACCCTTACCGCCGCCTAACTTGGTGAAACCGTTTCAACTCGATACGGAATCCCCGACGCGGGCCGAAGGGCGTATTCATGCGTATGTCCAAGATAGTCGCAACGGTGGCCGGTGCCGCCGCGGCGCTGACCCTTGCCGCCACCCCCGCCGCGAACGCGAGCCAGGACATCATCGGCGGCGGAACCGTGAGCTCCGCGCCGTGGGGCGCCCAAATCTATTGGAACGACGCGACCGCGTACGGCGGTTTCAACTGCTCCGGCACCATCATCGCGCCGCAGTGGGTCCTCACCGCGAAGCACTGCCTCAACGCGCCCGGCATGCACGTGAAGGTCGGCAACGTCAACCTCAACCAGGGCACGAACGCCGAAGTCGACCAGCAGAAGGCGGCCCCGAGCGGGGACATCGCGCTGCTGCACCTCACGACCGCGGTCAGCACGACGTACATGAAGCTCGGCACCTCGAACCCGGCCAACGGCACCACCAACCAGATCTACGGCTGGGGCCGCACGCAGGGCGACAACCCGCCTTCGAGCGTCCTGAAGACGGCCGACGTCCGCATCACCGGAACCAGCAGCGACGCTTACGGGGGCCAGGCCATCGCCAGCGTCGGCGTCGACGGTTCGGCCTGGCACGGCGACTCGGGCGGCCCGCAGCTGGCGAACGGCGTCCAGGTCGGTGTCTGCTCGACCGGCAGCAATTCCGGCACGAACCCGCAGGGCACCCAGAACTACGCCAGCGTCGCGGCGAGCCGCGACTGGATCCGCGCCACCGCGGGAGTCTGAGCCGAAAGGGAAAAGGGACCGTTCACCCCGAACGGTCCCTTTTCGCCGAGCCTCACGTCAAGTGATGCATCGGCCGCGAAGCCCGAAGCGAAAGTGCCGAACCGGCGGCCAAGACGGCGATGATTCCCGCACCCGCGACCAGCGTCCAGAAATCAGGGTGCACGATGGACTGTCCTCGCTGAGCCTGCCAGGTGAGCAGCACGAGCACCCCCGCGAAGCCCGCCGAAGCGGTCCGCACCAGATTCCGCCGCACGAATTCCGATTCGAGCACTGGATACCGCCGGGCGAGCTTGAGCAGCCCGAAGGCGACCAGTGGCAGCACCTGGATCGCGTGGATGCCGAAGAAGTGCGGGATCCGCATGTCCCCGCCCACCGTGCTCCATCCCAGCACCGGCAGCCCCGGGCCGCCGTCGGGAACACCGACCGCGTGGGCGCCGAGGATCGACGGCCGTTCGCCGGCGCGGAACTGGGCCATTTGCTGTTCGTTCGGCCCGAACATCAGCAACGCGACCCCGATGCCGGCGACCGACAATGCGGCACCCGCGCGTAACGCGGAGTTCATCGCCCGGTCGGGAAGACGTTGGAACAGCAGGAGAAGCGCGATGGCCGCCGTCGCTCCCCAGCCGGTGAAGGCGCCGTTCGCGACCATGTTGTTGATCCACTGGTCGGCGGGTGTCTCCCGGTTGAAGTGGAGTGTCCGGCCGCGGATGGCGATCTGCCAGAACAGCAACGCCATGTCCAGGCCGAGCCCGGCGGCGAACACCGTCCCGAGCCACCAGCCGAGCCGCTTGCCCCGGGTCAGCTGCCCGATCAGCCAGGCCAGCGTCACCGCGTAGAGTCCCACGGAAATCGTGAACTTGAGCGGTTTGAGCCAAATGGGCGCGTTGACGAGGCTGCGGTCGTCGAAAACGAGACCGCCGAGTGCGATGACCCCGAGCACCGCCATCGCCGCCGCCAAGATCATCAACGGTCGATGCAGAACAACCCTGGATCCCTTGTCCACCATGGCATCGAGCGTGCCGGGAAGCTCCGATCCGGACACTGGAGCACTCCCCCTGATCGAGGGTGGGGAAAGCCCCACCACCGACCTGTGGGTAATAGTGCCGTCAGTGCGACCGGCAGTTGTGCCGTTTGACCGCACTCACCTCTTTTCTAGCGTGTCCTTCACAAGAGCAGACAGGGCGTCCCCTGGTGCTCACCGGGATTTCCAGCGAGATGAGAGGAGGTGGCCCATCAATGACCGGTACGGGATATCAGGCAGACGCAGCTGCGATGGCGCGCGCCGTCCAGGGGTTCGAGGAGACCGCGTCGAACGCCAAGACCACGATGGCCAGCTTGGAGAGCGAGCTGACCCAGACCCTGCACAACTACAAGGGTGACCAGGCGGTCGCGTTCTGGGACCTGCAGCGCCGCCTGCAGGAGAAGATGACCATCGCCGTGAACGAGCTCAACACGATGTCGCGCCTCGTGCACGAGAGCAACCGGAACTACAACTCGGGTGACGAGCAGGTCCGGGAAAGCCTCACCGGCGTCAGCGGAGTCGTCGACCAGACCGTGATCCACCGGCTGAACCCCTGATCCGCGAGAGGACCACCAATCATGGCTGACGTCGTCGAAATCAACTTCGCCGCGCTGCAGCACAGCTCGGCCTCGCTGGCCGCCAAGGCCAAGGCGCTCACGTCCCAGCTCGAACAGCTGCACACCAACCTGCAGCCGATCACCCAGACCTGGTACGCCTCCGGCAGCTCCGCCGGTGAGGCCGCCCGCGCGTCTGAGACCCGCCTGCGCCAGGCCACCGCGGACATCGTGGCGATCATCGCGCAGTTCGGTGGCAAGGTCGGCGACGCCCACGATCTCCAGCACAGCCTGGAGAACCGTAACCAGGGCCTGTTCGCCGGCTGATCCCCATCCGTCGGCCGGCCGGTGCTTTCACCCCCCTCGGCACCGGCCGGCCGGCTTTGCGCGTAGTCGTCCCCTTGTCGGCGTGGCCGTTCACGAGAGAGCCGGGATCAATGCAAGACCAGTCGTACTACGTCCATCTGGAATCACTGAAGGACTTCGTGCGGGAACTGGAGACCCAGATCCACGCGATGTCCAAGCCGAACGACTTCCTGCTGACCCTGAGCGAACAGCCACTGCTGTTCGGCGAGTTCGGAGAGGCGGGTTCACTCAACAAGGCGCACCAGGCGGCCGTCGCCGAGATGCAGGGCCTGCTGGACCAGGTCAAGGGCGCGATCACCTTCGCGCAGGACGTCACGACGACCGTGGCCGACGGCTACGCGGCGGCGGACGACTCGGTGGCGGGCGACATCCACCACGCGAGCCAGCAGACCGGGCTGCTCGATCCGTTGCTCAACGTCCTCGGGGGCGTGCTGGGCGGTAACAGCGGCTCGAACGGCGGGGGGAACAAGGGATGACCGAGACCGCGCACACGAACTTCGCCGCGTACTCGCACCAGCAGCTCTACGCGATGCTGCAGGCGGGTGACCCCAACACGGCGCGCCACGCGGCCCACAAATGGCAGTCCACCGGCACCGGGCTGTTCGAACAGGCCGAGAACCTGACCGGCGAGCTGAAGGACTTCTCCGGCAACTGGACCGGTGGCGCCGCCGACAAGTACCACACGATGATCACCGACCTCGTCGGCGGAATCCGCAAGGTCGCCCAGACCGCGCACGCGATGAACAACCTCCTCGAGGACGCGGCGGACGCGCTGGTGAAGGCCAAGAAGGAGATGCCGCCGCCGGTCGCGGTGCCCGACGTCTCCCCCGCCGATCTCGCGCTGGCCGTCAATCCGCCCCTCCTGCCGCCGGATTCGTCGCAGGCGACGATCATCAACGCCGCTCAGCAGCGGCAGCAGGCCATCGCGAACGTCGAAGCGCAGCAGCAGGCCGCGGGCGCGGCCAGCGCGGCGCACAGCAAGGCGATCGTGGTGATGACCCAGCTCGCGGGCGAGTACTCCACCGCGGAGGAGTCCATTCCGGCCTCGCCGAACGCCGTCACCCCGCCACCGGTCACCGGTGGCGGCACCGCCCCGGGTGGCTCGGTCGGCAACAACATCGGCGGAACGCCCGGCGTCGGGCTGGTTCCCGGCGACAACACGCATCCGCTGCCCTCGGACGGCTCCACGCCGCCCACCACCGGGCAGCCGGGCCAGGTCCCCAAGTCGAACCCGCTGTTCGGCGACATGTTCACCGCCGGTCTCGCCGCGGCCTCGGCCGCCGCGTTCGGCCGGTTCGGCTCGATCATGCCGCGGGTGCCCCCGTGGGCCAGCGGCAAGAACGACGGCAAGGACAAGAACGGCGAACCCGCGGGCGGAGGCGCCGGCGCGGCAGGCGCGACCGCGGGCGGTGCCGGCGGCGGCATCCCGATCGGCGGTGGCGGAGCACCGTCGCTGGACGGAGGTGCGATCGGCGCGGGCGGCGGCGGAGTCTCCGGCCCCGGTGAGGTCCCGGCCGCGTTCTCCGGCCTGGCGGGCGACGGCGGCTCGGGCAGCGCGATGAGCGGCCTGGCGGGCGGAGCGGCCGGTGCCGCGGGCGCGGCGGCGGCCAAGGGCGCGATGCCGATGATGCCCATGATGCCGATGGGCATGGGCGCGGGCGGCGACATGGGCTCCGGACGGCGTATCCCGCCGTGGCTCGTGGAGACCGAGAACGTCTGGGGTCAGTCGTCCCCGGTCGCTCCCGCCGTGCTCGGCGAAGAACCCGAACAGTACTGATTTTTTTCCTGAACAGGAGAGGCGGCTCGGTGATGGCATCCAGTGCGGGCGGTTACCGAGTCGCCCCCGCCAGGCTCGAAGCGGCGGCGGCCGAACTCGAACAGCGCGCCGGTGTGCTCAAGACCGCGCAGACCGCGCTGGCGGGTGAGAACGTCCCGGCCACCGCGTTCGGCCAGGTTTCGGCTTCCAGCGCGGCTTCGGCGACATACACCAAGACGATCAAGGACGTCGCGGGCAAACTCGACGGCCAGATCACCAAGGCGACGGTGATCCACCAGGGCCTCACGGCCGCGGGTGGCGGCTACCGGCGCGCCGACGTCCAGATCGCCGCTTCGTACCGGTCGCTGATGCCGGAGAACCCGTTGCCCAGGGCCGGGAATCCGTCCGGCGTCGGTGGCGCGGCCGACACCGGTTCCTGGGCCACCGCGATCGCCGAAAACCGCACGAAGGTCACCGACGCGCTGACCGCCGAACGCGAACGGCTCGCGAATCTCCTTGCCCACGGCGGAAAAGCCGACGACATCGCGAGCGCGCGCACCCGGATCGCGCTGTACGAGGACATCCTCGCCAACGACCGGCAGATCCTGCGGTTCGACCCGCGCGAGCTCGGGCGCATCGTCGAACTGGTCGGCCGCATCGAGCCGGGCACGCGCAACGTCGGGTTGTTCGTCCCCGGCGTCAACACCTCGTTCGACAACTTCCAGAGCTACGCCGACCTCGGCAAGAGCCTGGTCGCCGCGGACGCCACCGGACGGACCGCGATGGTGGTCTGGGCCGACGGGGTCTTCCCGCAGAACGTCGTCACCGAAGGGCCGGCCGCGCACTACGCGCAGACGATGGCGCCCGATCTCAAGGCGTTCGGCGACGAACTGCGCGGCCAGATCGACAGCCACGCCGGGCCGGGCGTCGTGGTCACGGCGGTCGGGCACAGCTACGGCGGCGCGACCGTGGGGCTCGCCGAGCAGCTCGGGCTCAGGGCCGACCAGGTGCTGCACGTCGAGTCCGCGGGGATGGGACACGGGATCTGGAGCCCGGACGACCTCCCGGCCAGCCAGGCCGGTGTGCAGCGGTACTCCATGACGGCCCCCTTCGACCCGATCGTGGTGGCACAGGGCAACGCGGGGCTCTTCGAATGGCTCGGCGCCGGGCACGGAGCGGACCCCGACCGCTTCCCCGGCGTCGTCGAACTGGAAACCGGCCGCGACGCGAACGGCGATCTGCAGTGGGGTTTCGAATCCCACAGCGGTGTGCTCAAGCCGGGTTCCGATTCGTGGAACAACATCTACGGTGTGATCACGGGCGGCGCGGTCACGCACGAGGGCTTCACCGGTGGCTCGCTGCGCGAGATGGTCATCGAAGGCGTCGGACGAGGCTTGTGAGGGGTTCACCATGATCACCAGGAACACCGAGCTCGACCCGCTGGCCGAGGACCTGACCGCGGTCATCGACGGTGTCGCGGGCACCTTCGGCTCCAGCGCGGAGCGCACCGTGGACGGCGAGCTGGACTGCGACCCGACCCAGCCGGGCCGGTTGCTCTGCTGGCAGTACGGCCTCCGGGTGGACGACGCGACCGACGCGATCCGCAAACTCGTCGACGTCGTCCTGCCCCTGCTGGAAAGCCAGGGCTGGCGGACGCGCGACCGCAGCAACCCGCGTGAGCTGATCGCTCAGTTCAGCCGGGACGGCGCCGACTTCAACGTGCACGTCTCCCGCGCCGGCGACGGCGTGGCCATCGTGGGCTCGACGGCCTGCGTATCCGTCCCCTAAACCCCAGGGGGTCGCGAAAAGGCCTCGTGAGTGGCGGCGGTGTCCCCAGGAACCCCGGTCCACCTCAAGAGTTCTTNGATCGTTCACAGGAAACGCACAGGCGGCACACAGAGAAGCCTCATCGGCGCCGCCGCTCACGAGGCGCGGAATCGCGAAGGCTTCCAACCCCGGCGTTTGCCCCGCCGGACCGCGGCCACCACCACGCCCGCCGCGATGGCCGCGGCCACCCCGGAGATGGCGAGCACACCGGAAACCTTGTCCGCGTTGGCCCGCGCGGACGCGGCGGCGGGGACGACGAAGGTTTCCGGGCCGACACTCGGCGGCCCTCCAGGTCCGGGTGTGCCGGCCGGGATCGAGGCGGAAACGGCGGCGTAGGCGTCGATCGCGCCCCAGCCCCGCCGGGGATCGTGCCCGCCGCTCGGGCCGCGGTGCGCGGTCAGCGTCAGCCGCGTGACGACCTGCTCCGGCGACAGCTCCGGGTGATACGCGCGCACGAGCGCGGCGACACCCGCGACATGCGCGGCGGCCAGGCTCGGGTCGCTCACCGGCCACCGGTGCGCCACCGTCCCACCCGCGCCCGCGGACGTGCTGACCAGTTCGGCGCCGGGCGCGGAGATCCCCACGTAGGAACCGGCTTCAGTCTGCACCGCCTCACCGGCCTGGTTGGTCGATCCCACGGCGAGCACGCCGGGTGTCGCGGTCGGGTAGGAAGTCTGGCCCTGTTGCGACCCCGCGGCGGGCGAGACGATCAGCGCCCCCTTCTCCCTGGCACGCGAGACGGCATCGGTCAGCGCGGGGCTGTCGGAGGCGGCCGGGACGGCGATCAGGATGATCCCGGCGCCGCGGTTCAGCGCGGTTTCGATGGCCGACGCGAGCTGCCCGGGGTCACCGCCACCATTCACCTGGGTGTAGCGGATCGGCAGGATCCTGGCACCGGGCGCGATCCCGGTGAACGTGGTGGACGGATCCGGCTGCGCGCCGACGATCCCAGCGGCGATGGTGCCCCGGCCGTCGCAGTCGTCGGCCTGGGTGCCCTGGCCGCCGAGAAGCTGACCGGGCGCGAACTGGCCGTTGCCGCCGTCGACCCCGGTGCCGATCACCGCGACCAGCTGGCCGGTGCCGCGGGACAGCGGCCAGATCCGCACGGGATCGATCAGCCGCTGTCCCCACGGGACGGCCGCGGTATAGGTGCCCGTCGGGTTCGCGCATTGTTCGGCGACCGCCGTCGACGGGACGGGGGTGCCGAGCAGTGCCATGAAACCCACGCATCCCGCGACGGCACTTTTACCGGCAAAGCCCACCATTCCTCCAGAACTCCCTTGTCACACAAGGGAATTCTACTGCCGGAGGTCAGCGGAGGTCCATCCCGAGGTCGAGCGCGGGCGAGGAATGCGTGAGCGCTCCGACGGCGAGGAAATCCACACCGGACTCGGCGTACGCCCGCGCGACGTCCAGCCGCAGGCCGCCCGAGGATTCCAGCCTGGTCTTCGGCGAAACCTCGTCGCGCCGATCGACGGCTTTCGCGCATTCGTCGGGGGTGAAGTTGTCCAGCAGCACCTCGTCGGCACCCGCGGTGAGCGCCTTCTCCAGCTGGGCCAGGTCATCGACCTCGACCTCGCAGTGCAGTTCGGGCGCGTGCTCGCGCGCGGCCGCGAGCGCGGCGGTCACCGAGCCGGCGGCGACCACGTGGTTGTCCTTGATCAGCACCGCGTCGCCGAGCCCGAGCCGGTGGTTCACCCCGCCACCGGCCCGCACGGCGTACTTCTCCAGCAACCGCAGCCCGGGCAGCGTCTTGCGGGAATCCCTGACCCGGCAACCGGTTCCCTCCACGGCGCGCACCCAGGCGGCGGTCGCGGTGGCGATACCGGACAGGTGACACAACAGGTTCAGCGCGGTGCGTTCGGCGGTGAGCAGGCCGCGCACCGGACCCCGCACGACCAGCGCGGGCTCGCCGGCGGTCAGCCGGTCGCCGTCGTCACGGGCGGCCAGGATCTCCAGGCCCGAGCCGAGCACGACGTCGAACACCGCCAGCGCCACCGGGATCCCGGCGACCACACCGGCCGTCCTCGGCGTGAGCTCGGCCAGCGCGCGGGCGGATTCGGGCACGGTGGCGTTCGTCGTCGCGTCGGGCCCGTACCGCAGATCCTCGGCCAGCGCCGTCGTGACGACACGGTGCACATCGGCGACGTCGAGACCGTGATCGGCCAGCGCCTTGGTGACCCACGGGGAGAATTCGCTCATGCCACACCCTCCAAAGCGATCGGATCGGCCAGGACCGGCTGCCCCGACGGGCTGAGCCGGATGAGCTGGCCGCGTTGCCAGACGTTGTCGTCGCGTTCGGGGAAATCGGTCCGCACGTGGCAGCCGCGGGACTCCGTCCGGCGCGCCGCCGCCGCGACCAGTGCCTCCGCCACCAAGGTGAGCGCCGCGTCCTCCACGACCCGGGGAGTCCACAAAGGACTCTCGGTCACGGTGAGATCCAGCACCGAACCCACGACCGCAAGGCCTTCGGCGTCCCGGCCGATGGCGGCGTATCGGCTCATCGCCCGCTGCAACGCGTCGCGATCGGCCACCGCGACCTTCGCCGGAGGCAGGAGCACACCACGGCGCGGGTCGGCCAGCAATCCGGCGGCGAGATCGATGGCGACCGCTTCCGCCACCCGCTGCCCGACGACCAGGCCTTCGAGCAAACTGTTGGAGGCCAGCCGATTCGCGCCGTGCAGACCGGTCCTGGCGACCTCGCCCGCCGCGTAGAGACCGCGGACGCCGGAGCGTCCGTCCACAGTGGTCACGACACCACCGCAGGCGAAATGCGCCGCGGGCGTGACCGGGATCGGCTCTTTCGCCGGGTCCAACCCGATCGCCGCGCACGCCGCGTGCACGGTCGGGAACCGCTTGGCGAACCCGGAGATCCCAGTCGCGTCAAGGAAAACATGGTCGTCGATACCGCCGGGCGCCTGCACCATCCGGCGGGTGATCGCCGCCGACACGACGTCCCGTGGCGCGAGATCGCCGAGCGGATGGACTCCCCGCATCACCGAAGCGCCCGTCGCGTCGTGCAACGTCGCGCCCTCGCCGCGCACCGCCTCGGTGACCAGCGGGAGACGGCCGCGCGCGCCGGGCGTGAACAGGACCGTCGGATGGAACTGGACGAACTCGACGTCCGCGACCTGCGCCCCCGCGCGCAACGCGAGCGCCAGCCCGTCCCCGGTGGCGATCTCCGGATTCGACGTCGCCTGGTAGAGCTGCCCCAGCCCGCCGCTGGCCAGCAGCACCGCCGGCGCCCGGACTGCCCCGGGCACACCGTTGCGGTCCAGGACGGTCACGCCGGCGACCTCGCCCGCGGGCGTGCGGATCGCGTCGACGGCGATGTGGTGCTCCAGCACCGGGATCCGCCGGTCACCGGCCGTCGCGACCAGCGTCCGCTCGACCTCCGCGCCGGTCGCGTCGCCACCGGCGTGGATGACGCGGAACGCGCTGTGCCCGCCTTCCCGCGTTCGGGCGAGCTCGGGCCGCCCTTCGGCCGCCGGGTCGAAACGAGCGCCCTCGGCGCGCAGCCGGGCCACCGCGGCGGGGCCACCGGCGATGATCGACCGCACGGCGTCCTCGTCGCAGAGCCCGGCACCGGCGGTGAGCGTGTCCGCGGCGTGCTTGCCGACCGAGTCGCCTCGCTCGTGCTCGTTCTCCAGCACGACCGCGACCCCGCCCTGCGCCCAGCGGGTGTTCCCGTCGGAGACCGCGGCCTTGGTGACCACCAGGACGTGCAGGCCGAGCTCCTGTGCGCGCAGCGCCGCGGTCAGCCCGGCCACGCCGCTGCCGATCACCACGAGATCGGCGGCGGCCTCCCAAGCCGGGCAGGTTTTCGCCTGGAGAGCGGTAACCGGGTCGGTCATTCTCCGCCGCCAGGCTGCCCGATCTCGATCATGCGCTGCACGGAAGCGCGGGCACGGGCGGCGGTCTCGGCGTCGACGTGGACCTCGTCGGCTCCCTCACGCAGCGACCGCAGGAGGGCGGCCGGCGTGATCATCTTCATGTACCGGCAGGAGGCCCGGTCGTTCACCGCGCGGAAGTCGATCTCCGGCGCGGCCTTCCGCAGCTGGTGGATCATCCCGATCTCGGTGGCCACGAGCACCGACTTGGCCTTGGTGTCACGGGCGGCGTGGACCATGTCGCCGGTCGAGAGGATCTTGACCCGCTCGGGGGCGACGGCGCCCTCGCCCGCCAGGTACAGCGCCGACGTCGCGCAGCCGCATTCCGGGTGGATGAACAGGTCGGCGTCCGGGTTCTCCGAGGCACGCTCGGCCAGTTCGGCGCCGTTGATCCCGGCGTGCACGTGGCACTCCCCCGCCCAGATGTGCATGTTCTCCCGGCCGGTCACGCGTTTGACGTGCGCGCCGAGGAACTGGTCCGGCAGGAAGAGAACCTCCTGGTCAGCGGGGATGGAGGCGACCACGTCGACGGCGTTCGACGACGTGCAGCAGATGCCGGTCTCCGCCTTGACCTCGGCCGTGGTGTTCACGTACGACACGACGACCGCGCCCGGGTGCTCGGCCTTCCAAGCACGCAGCTGGTCGCCGGTGATCGAGTCCGCGAGGGAGCAGCCCGCCCGCGCGTCCGGGATCAGGACCGTCTTCTCCGGCGCCAGGATCTTCGCCGTCTCGGCCATGAAGTGCACGCCACAGAAGACGATGGTGGACGCGTCGCTGCTCGCCGCGATGCGGCTGAGCGCGAGGGAGTCGCCGGTGAAGTCGGCGATGTCCTGGATCTCGGGGACCTGGTAGTTGTGCGCGAGCAGGACGGCGTCGCGCTTGTGAGCGAGGCTCCGCACCTCCTCCGCCCAAGCGGCGTCGGCGACAACTCCGCCGTACGGGGTCAGGTCGTTCTGCAGGGTGCTCGTCATCGTTCTGGCCCTCCTGGACCGATCTCCGGTTTTCGCCTTACAATCGAAAACCGTGCGAAGTCATCTTAACACCCAGACCCCCCTTGCCCACGAGGTTTTGGGAGCGGTCCTGCAAGTGCGCTCCGACACACTCCGGGTCCTGCTGTGGCGGCGCGCGCTCGATCCGCATCTGGGCCGCTGGTCCCTTCCCGGCGGCAGGCTTCGCCCGGATGAAGACGTCGAGGCGTCCATCCGGCGGCAGCTCGCGGAGAAGGTCGACGTACGCCAGTTGAAGCATGTGGAGCAACTGGCGGTCTTCAGCGCGCCGGACCGGGTGCCGGGACCCCGCGTGGTCGCGACGGCGTTCCTCGGCCTCGTACCGTCCGATGTGGACCCCGCGGTCCCCGAAGACACCGAGTGGCACGACGTTTCCGAGCTGCCGCGGACGGCGTTCGACCACGAGGCCATCGTGCTGCGCGCGCGGGACCGGCTGCGCTCGAAGCTCTGCTACACGAATCTCGGGTTCGCGCTCGCCCCGGAAGAGTTCACCGTATCGGCGTTGCGGGGCCTGTATTCGGCTGCGCTGGGTTACCGGGTGTCCGCGACGAACCTGCAGCGGGTGCTGTCCCGGCGCGGGCTGCTCGTCCCCACCGGGCACACCGCCCCGCCCGGGCGCAGCGGCGGACGTCCGGCGGCACTCTTCTCCTTCGCGGGCAAGGGGATGCAGATCACCGACCCGTTCGCGGTCTTCCGCCCGCCCACCGGGAAGTGACCGTCCTGCGAAGTCCTCCCGGTCCCCGTACCTTGAACGGGTGACCGAGCCGAGCGAGGAGTCCACCGGGAAGGCGATCTTGCCGCTGTTCCCGCTACAGACCGTGCTTCTGCCCGGAACACACCTTCCGTTGCACATCTTCGAACCGCGGTACCGGCAGCTGATAGCCGACCTCGTCGCCGAAGTCGTCCCGGACCGCGAGTTCGGCGTCGTCGCGCTGCGTTCGGCGATGATCAGGGAGGTCAGCGGGCCCGAACACGTCCACGAGTTCGGCTGCAGCACGGTGTTACGTGAGGCGAAACGGCTGCCGGACGGCAGATTCGACGTCGTCACCACCGCGCGGCGCCGGTTCCGCCTGCTCGAGATCGACCGCGTTTCCGCGCCGTACCTGATCGGCTCGGTCGAGTGGGTGCCCGACGACAAGGTCGCCACGGTGCACGGCGACACCGTGACCAGGCTCGCCGACGTCGCGAAGGCCGCGCACCGGCGCTACTGCGAATCAGCCTGGGACGCCGACGACTGGACGACGCCGCCCGACGACGGTGACATCGCGGCACTCGCGTACCGGCTCACCGCGGACTGCCTGCTCCCGCTGGAGGACCGGCAGCGTCTGCTGGAGGAGACCAACCCACTGCGGCGGCTGCGGATCGCGTGCCGGCTGCTGACGCGGGAGGCCGGGTTCCTCAGCACGCTCGGCGCGGTCCCGATGCCGCCGGGGGAACTCGGCGAGTTCACCCGCCCCTCGAACCTGAACTGAGGCGCCCGGGGCCCCTCGATCCCGAGGTGCCCCCCTGTCCCGGAGGCCGCTCCCCCGCCGGGGGGGTGAAGGGCGCTTTCCCCGCATGCCACGCGACGAAAGCTCCCTTCACCACACGGGACGCGGGGAAAGTCCCCTTCAGCCGCCCTGCCCCTGATGCCATGAAAGGTCCTTTCATAGCACGCGCGAGGCGCTACTTACCGGACTCCGAGGAAGACCCCTCGTCCGAACCGTTCCCGCCCCCGCCGAACTTGCTCCACACCTTGCCCGCCGCCCCGGACACCGCCTCGCCGACGTCGCTGAACACCTTGGTCAACGGGTCGGCCGAGCTGTTCCAGGAATCCTTGTACGACTTCGCGGCCGACTTCAGGTCGTCGGTCCAGTTGGACGAGGGCGCGTCCTCGTCGCGGCGCGGGTACTCGCCGGCAAGGATCCCCCGGTATTCCTCCGACGCGGCCCACTTCTGCAGTTGCGCGGCGCGCACGACGGCCAGCGGATGCGACATCGTCTCGACGTAGCGCAGCTTCAGGTAGCTGTCCCGGATGTCTTCGACCGACTCGTATTCCGCCGCCTGCTGCAGGAAGGCCGGGATGTCGATCTTCGACGGGTCGATCCCGCCCGCGACCAGGATCTGCGAGCGCAGCGCCGCCGTCGGGTCCTGGGAGCACAGCAGCCCGGCGCGGTCGCAGGACAGTTCGGCCTTGCGGTACCACTCGCGCAGCGCGGCGATGACGACGCGGATGCCGATCGCGCTCACCGGCGTCCACGACATCGACATCTGCAGGCCGATCAGCCGGATCATGATCGTGCGGTACACCGCGTGCCCGGAAAGCACGTGCCCCATCTCGTGCCCGATCACGAACCGCAGCGACGCGAGGTCCATCGCCTCGACGGCCGCGGTGTTGAGCACGATGAACGGCTCGTCCATGCCGATCGTCTGCGCGTTGACCTCGGGACTGCGGGCGACGAACAGGTTCGGCACGCGGTCGAGGTCGAGCGTTTCGGCGCATTCGTTGCGCAGTTTGTCCAGTTCCGGATACTGCTTCGGGCCGACCCTGATCGCGGACGCGAGCGCCATCAGCCGCTCGCCGCGTTCGGCGTAGAAGCCCGAGACCGCCTTCACGACCTGCGCGAACCCGGGAACGGCGCGCAGCGTGGCCAGTGCGCCGCGGTCGACGGGGTGTTCGTAGGCGCGCGGGCTGATACCCGGGAAGCGGACGGCGTTGTGCCGGGAAACCTCGATGTCGTCGGTCAAGAAAGCCCCCTAGAGAAGTTGCCGCCCACCCTAGAGGAAATTCGTCAGCCGAGGCGGCGGCCCAGGTCTTCCCGTCCGTTCCACGCGGTCAGCAGCGTGTACGCCAGCGCGGTCATCAGCGGCGCGGCGAGCATGATCCACGGCGATTCGATCTGCGGTGCCTTCGCGATGACGTCACCGACGGCAGGTGCCGAGGTGATCTTGTAGCGGATATTGGCCAACCCGACGCCCATCGTCGTGCCCAGCCAGCCCGCGAAGGCGGCGCCACCGACCGCGGCGATCAGCACGACCGGGCCGCGGCACTCCCGCAGCAGCCAGGTCACGATGCCGATCAGCAGCCCAGCGCCGAGCGCGAGGAAACCGTAGATGGCGAGGTCGTCGAAGCGGTGCCAGCTCTCGAGTTCCAGCGGCGCGAGACCGCCGCGGTCGTTGATGACCCGCATCCGCTGCGGCGGCGCGAGCAGCGACCACAGCCAGGCCAGCGGGAAGCCGAGCAGCCCCGCCGTGGACAGGACGCTGACCGCCGGCAGCAGATCGGCCTTGACGACGACCTTGGGGTACGGACGGCGCGGCCTCGGCAGCACGGGCACCGACCAGGGGTCGGGCACGCTGGAAGACAGGTGCGCCGGTTTACCGGTCGTCTCGCCCAACCCCGGACTCCTCCCTCGTGCTGCTTGTGCAGAGCGTAACCAATGACGCCCCCAGCGCACGCGCCTCCACCGCGTTTCGTCCTCTGAATGCGGGAAGTCAGCCCGCGAGTTCACCGTGACGGCTGCATCGCGCCGTCCAGCCGACCGGGGTGATCTGGACGACCATCCGCCGCGCGCAGTACGTGCAGTAGCGCGGCGGTTCGAGCGCCGTTCTCGGGTTGTGGCAGGCGGGATGTTCCGCGCCACCGTCGGACGGCTGTCCACAGTGGACACAGAACGCCGGTCGGTCAGAGGACGTCACTGATGGCCTTCACCGGCATCTTCAGCTCGTCGAGCATCGCCAGGTCCGCCGTGGCCGGGCGGCCGAGGTTGGTCAGGTAGTTGCCGATGATGATCGCGTTGATGCCGCCGAGCATCCCCTGCTTGGTGCCCAGGTCGCCGAAGGTCAGCTCACGGCCGCCGGAGAAGCGGAGCAGCGGGCGGGGCATCGCAAGCCGGAACGCGGCCACGGTGCGCAGCGCGTCCTTGCCCTCGACGACCTCGTATCCCTCGTACGGCGTACCCGGCTGCGGGATGAGGAAGTTCATCGTGCACTCGTCCGGGTTCAGCTCGGCCAGCTGCGCGGCGAACTCGGCGCGCTGCTCGATGCTCTCCCCCATGCCGATGATGCCGCCGCAGCAGACCTCCATGCCCGCCTCGCGGATCATGCGCAGGGTCTCCCAGCGCTCTTCCCACGTATGCGTGGTGACGACGTTCGCGAAATGCGAGCGCGCGGTCTCCAGGTTGTGGTTGTAGCGGTGCACGCCCATCTCGACGAGCTCGTCGACCTGCTCCTGGGTGAGCATGCCGAGCGAGCAGGCGATCTGGATGTCGTTGCCGTCCTCGCGGATGGCCTTGATCCCCTCGCGGACCTGCGAGAGCAGCCGCTTGTCGGGGCCGCGGACGGCGGCGACGATGCAGAACTCGGTCGCGCCGGTCTCGGCGGTCTGGCGGGCGGCCTTGACCAGGCCGGGGATGTCCAGCCACGCCGACCGCACCGGCGTCGGGAAGCGGCCCGACTGCGAGCAGAAGTGGCAGTCCTCCGGGCAGCCGCCGGTCTTGAGGCTGATGATGCCCTCGACCTCGACCTCGGGGCCGCACCAGCGCATCCGGACCTCGTGGGCCAGCGCCAGCAGGTCGGTCAGGTGGTCGTCGCCGAGCCGCAGGACCTCGAGGATCTGCTCTTCACTGAGCCCGACACCACGCTCGAGGACCTGGTCACGCGCCACGGCGAGGATGTCGACGGTCTCCGGGGCAGTGGTCACGAGGCGGCTCCTGTTCGGGATGGGGCGGTGATGCAAAGGCACATCATCGTGCACGACCGGGCGCCTCGGCCACAGCGACGCAGGTCACTTCTGCGCCGACGCGCGGCCGGCGAAGCACTCCGGGTCGAACTCCCCGCCGAACCACGGCGAGAGCCCGGCTTTGGCCCGGTCGGCGAACTCCTCGGGCCCGGCCGTGCCCAGCCCGGCGGGCAGCACGCCCAGCAGCGGGGCGCCGGCGGCGACCGGCAGATCCCGCAGGTTCGACACCGCCGCCAGATCCGGCTTGTCCGGCCACGAACCGATGATCACCCCGGCCACGGTGAGCCCGCGTTTGGTGGCGACCTCGGCGGTCAGCGCGGTCGCGTTGAGCGTGCCCAGCCCGGCCTCGGCGACGATGATGACCAGCGCGCCCAGCGACCACGCGACGTCGGCCAGCGTGGCCCCGTCGGCGTCGAAACGGACCAGCAGGCCGCCCGCGCCCTCGATGAGCGTGAGGTCGTGCTCGCCGTTGAGGTCGCTCGCCGCGGCGGCGATCTCGCTCGGGCCCAGCGTCGGCAGTCCCGAGAGCCTGGCCGCCGCCTCCGGCGACAGCGGATCCGGGTATCTCCGCAGCTCACGGGTGGTGACCGGACCGGCGAGCCGCAGCACGTCGGCGAGGTCGCCCGGTTCGTCCGGGCCCACTCCGGTCTGCGCCGGTTTCAGCACGGCGACACGCTGGCCCTGACCGGCGGCCAGAGCGGCGATGGCGGCGGTGGAGATCGTCTTGCCGACACCCGTACCGGTGCCGGTCATGACCAGCATGCTCACGTGCGTTGAACTTAGTGGGTCGGATTCGAGTCGCGCTGAACGGCTTCCGTTAGCCCCCGGATGTGGTGACGGCCCCGACCGGCGTGAACGCCGGGCTCTCGTCGTCGGACAGGTAGACCTGCGCCGCCCCGACGTCGAAGTACATCCCGGTCAGATGCAGTTCGCCGCGTGCCTCCGCCTCGGCGATCAGCGGGTAGTGACGCAGGTGCTCCAGCTGCTGCAGCACGTTCTGCAGGGCCAGCCGGTTGACCTCGGATTCCGGGCGTTCGCCGTCGAGGGTCACCGCCACCTTGCGGTTCGCGCTCGGCTCGGCGTGCCGCAGCCACGAAGCCAGCATCGGCGCGCCGTCCGGGGCGCCGGTGGCCAGCGCCTGCATCGCGCCACAGCCGGAATGCCCGCAGACCACGATCTCGCGCACCTTCAGCACCCCGACCGCGAACTCGACGGTGGCGCCCATCGACGGGTCGGCCCGGCGGGCGGGCACCAGGTTCCCGATGTTGCGGACGGTGAACAGATCGCCGGGACCGCTCGTGGTGATCATGTTCGGCACGATCCGCGCGTCACCGCAGGTGATGAACAGTGTGTGCGGCGACTGGCCACCCGCCAGTTTGCTGAGCGCGGGCTGCATGAGCGCGGCGGTGCGCCGCTGGAACTCGGTCGCCCCGCGCAGGGTGGGCCCGCCACGCTGGCCGGGCACCTCGATGTCCTTGGCCTGCCAGTCCGACCATGGCGCGAGGAACCGCGGAACCGAACGCATCGCGGCCGTCCTGGTCAGCGTGGGATCACCGGATTTGCCGTTGGCGAACCACGGATGCCCGATCTCGTCGACGGTCACCTGCCCGCCGGAGCGTTCGTACGCCTGCTGCCAGTTCGACAGGCTTTCGAAGGCGGCGTGGTCGAGGTAGTCGACGACCAGCTCCAGGGTCACCTTCGCGCCGTCGGGCACGGTCGCGAGCACCCGGCTGAGCCTCGGCACCGAAAGGAACGTCAGGACGCCCTCGACGACGACGCGCCAATCGTCGCCGTCGCGTTCGGCGTGGATCCCGGACCACACCGTGCGGCGCAGCATCAGCAGTACCGAAAGCGCGATCCCGAGCAGGACGCCGGTGAGCAGGTCGAAGACGACGACCCCGGCGAGCGTCACCAGGTACAGCCCCAGGTCGCCGTGTTTGAGGACCTGCCTCATGTGTCCGGGGTTCACCAGTTTCGCGCCGACGTGGACGAGCAGGCCGGCCAGCGCGGCGAGCGGGATGTTCTGGATCAGCCCGGCGAACGCGGCGACGAACACCAGGATCCAGACACCGTGCAGGATCGCGGACACGCGGGTGCGGGCGCCGGCGGCGACGTTGGTGGAACTGCGGACGATCACGCCGGTGACCGGGAGGCCGCCCAGCGCGCCGGAAGTCATGTTCGCGGCGCCCTGCCCGATGAGCTCGCGGTCGAGGTTCGACCGCGGCCCGGTGTGCATCTTGTCGACGGCGACCGCCGACAGCAGGCTTTCCACGCTGGCGATCAGCGCGATGGTGATGACCGCGACGGCGAAGGCGCCCCAGCCCGCGTCCGGGAATTCCGGCGCGAAGCGGATGTTGAGCAGATCACCCGGCAGGTCGACGCGGGGCAGGGTCATCCCGGCGGCGACGGACAGCACGGTCACCAGCGCGATCGCGGCCAGCGGGCCGGGCACCTTGCGGACGGACTCGGGAAGCCGCGGCCACAGCAGCAGGACGCCGATGGTGAGCACGCCGATCAACGCGGCGGTGTCGTGGTGGCCGACGATCTGCGCGGGCAGTTCGGCGATGTTCTTGAGCGCCGAGCTCTGGGCCGTTCCGCCCAGTACGACGTGGAGCTGGCCGAGGACGATCGTGACCCCGATACCGGCGAGCATGCCGTGGACGATGGCGGGCGAGATCGCGAGCGCCGCGCGGGCGATGCGGCTCAGGCCCAGCAGGATCTGGAGCGCCCCCGCGACGACGGTGATCGCGCAGGTGGTCGCCCAGCCGAAGGTCGCGATGGTCTCGGCCATGATCACCGTCAAACCGGCGGCGGGGCCGCTGACCTGGAGAGCGGAGCCACCGAGGGCTCCGGCGACCACACCTCCCACCACGGCGGCGATCAACCCCGCGACGATCGGCGCCCCTGACGCGAGAGCGATCCCGAGTGAAAGCGGGACGGCGACGAGGAACACCACCAACGAGGCGGGCAGGTCGTGCCGGAGCACGGCGAGAGGTTTTTTGATGATCACCATCATGATCACCAGGAAACTGGTGAATTGTCCGATATGCACCACCCTATCGAGTGAATATCACCCCGCAGGAGAGTGGTGTGGCCCACTTTCGGCCCGTTTCGTTGCCCGGAGATGTCTCCCGCGTTGCGAAAAGCCTTATGGACTCCCGAATCCTGGGATGTATCGATCGGCCGCCCGGTCAACTCGGCCGACCGCGCGTGAAGGCCCCCTTCCCTCGGCTGAGCCGAGGGAA